>JASBZA010000009.1 GCA_029983685.1 Oscillospiraceae bacterium
GGAGCCGTGGTCGCCCATGACCGGGTCAATGACTCGATAAGAATCGGGGAAGTAGTCGCAATAGGTAAGGATCAAGTCAATCTGCTCGGCAGAGCCCAAGAAGCCCGTATAAAGCCCGTCCATGGTGACGCCTAATTCTTTCCAGTTGAGGAAGAAGTCCGCCAAGGTAGGTGTGGTGTCAAAGAAAGTGTAAGAAGGGAAGAGGGTATGGGCCGACAAAACCGAGGTGGGTACGGCACAGGCTTCAATCCCTCCGGCCGATAAAACTGGCAAGGCAACGCCCAAAGAGCAGTTACCGTAACCGCACATATCGTGGACAGCGGCAACCTTGGGGATTTGCCCCTGGGTTAGGGTCGGGAGGTCGGGACGATTTGAACTTAGATTTTGCATTTAATTTTTTCCATCCTTTATTATTAATTTTCTGCTTTCGGAAGGTGCGGTGGACAACTCCAGCTTACCTTCGTAGTCAGGATCTGTTGAGAACCAGAGGCCACGGTTAGCCCTGGACAAGAAAACAATATAGGGGTTTTCGTCATCTTTAGCAACTTGGAAAGTGATATAGGCCAAAGAGGTTTCGCCTACACGTAGGGGTTCCAGGACTGGGGTGACCGAGCGAAAGAGGCTGATATCGCCGTACATGCGGCCGTCCTCTCTGGCTAGTGAGAAGAAGTAGGGACTGACGCCGACGATTTCTTCATTTTTGGAATCGGTAATCTTGACCAGGACTTGGGCGACCAAATATTCGTTACCCTCATCAGGGGCCGGATTAATGGAACTGGCGTCTTTGACCATCTTCAGCGCATCCTTACCGCGGATGACCTTCTGAACCACAACCTCGGCTCGGAAGGGATCGAAAATTGTCTCATAACCGTCAAAGGGAGCGGCTTCACCTATGGCATAAGGGTTGAACTTAGAACCCTTCCTGTCTTTATCGTTCTTGTTGGGATCCAAGGCATCGATAATGCCTTCCAGGCCGGGCTTAGGCGTGGGTTCCGCATCGGGTTGGGGCTTGGAAGGCACAGTCGTAATACCGGGCTTTGTAGTGGGTTTGGGTGTTGTGGTGGGGAGCGATTCGGAGCTTGAGGCAGAGCCGGTCTCGGACGGCTTACTAGCTTTTGATTCGCTGGTTGTAGCTTCCGTTTTAGACACATCTATACTGGCGGACGTGTCGGAAGAATCCGATACGTCTTCTTTGGTTGTGCTCGAAGAAGACGTATCCCGGGTATTTTCTTTCGAGGCCGGCGTAGGCGAATCAATGGGTGGCAAGGCCAGGTCACAGGAACTTAAGCTAAGCCCCAGGCTCAGCGCCACAATCATCAGGAGTTTTTTCTTCATAGTCTAGATATCCTCTACTCGGAAGGACAGGCAAATCTCATCGAGAGGACTTTCAAAAAGTCTGTAAGAAATACCGGCTGTGTCCATCATCTTCTTAGAGACTTTGACCTGGTCTGTGTCTTTATACTTATCGGATAAATAGATTACTTCTTTAATGCCGGATTGGATGATAGCCTTGCAGCATTCGTTGCAGGGGAAAAGGCCCACATAGATTCTGCAGCCGGCCAAAGAGGTGCCGGGGTTATTGAGGATGGCATTTAACTCGGCATGGCAAACATAGGCATATTTAGTATCGGTAAAAGAACCTTCCCGTTCCCAGGGAAAGTGGTCATCGTCTATGCCGATGGGAAAGCCGTTGTAGCCGGTCGAAATGATTTTGTTTTGTGGGCTTACAATACAGGCACCTACCTGGGTCCCTGGGTCCTTAGACCTTTGGGCGGCCAGCATGGCCACGCCCATGAAATAATCATCCCAACTAATATAATCTTGTCTTTTTGTCATATTTCTCACCTTATATTAATAGCCGTAGCTCTTGCCGTTGGGCCAGACGGTATCGTTATAGAGACGGTTCACAGGAGCACCGGATCCGCTGTGAAGGGGGCATTGCTTGGTCGGTGTGATGGGGCTACCGATCTTAAAATATTCGGTGTAGGCATAGCCTCCACATCCGGGTGAGGCCAAAAGACCCGACTTAGAGCAGACCTGTAGTGCCACGATGCCGGCCGGCTGAGGCCAATCTGCCGGTGCTAAATCTTGATGAATCTCGTCCATAAAGTCCTTAACCAAGTAATGCATGTTACGCGTTTCATTTTCGTTAATATAGGAGGTCCAGATTCTATTGTCGAAACCATACCAGGCCGTTGTAGAATAGTAAGGGGTTATATACTCAATCCAAGATGCTAAGTCTTTCTCACCTGTACCTGTTTTAGCCGAAGAAGTAATCTTTTCGCCATTAGCATTATAAATCGGACCTAGACGATGAGCTGATGCCAGCATGGTTTCACCTGGAGCGGGTTTTTGCAAAGAGCTTTCCATAATGCGAAGCATCATGTAAGACGTTTCGGGTGAGAAAACACTGATGTAGTCGGGATTGTTCTCTAAAAGCACAATCCCGTCAGCATCCACCACTTTTGTATAAGATTTGGCAGGTGCGTATTGCCCTCCATTAATGAAGGTCTGGTAGGCATTGCCTAACTGCATAGGACTGACACCATAGGAGAACGCACCGGTTGCAATAGCCAGGTCAACGGGGTCATGGGTTAAGTCGATTCCCATCTTCTTCAAATAGGCCTTAGACCTGTCTACGCCCAGCTGGAAGAGCGTCTTAACCGAAGGAATATTATTGGAGATCTTGACAGCATAGCGTACGGACATATCACCTAAAAACTCATCTATATACCAGTTGTCAGGCCAGGCTACCCCGGGATTCTGGAAATCCATGAAGACTTCTTCATCTCTGATGATGGTGGCACCGGTAACAATCTCTTCCTCAATAGCGGGGCCATATACACCCAAAGGCTTAATAGAAGAAGCAGGTGAATTAATAGAGTCGGTCGCTCTGTTGAAGACAAGATTAGACTCTTTTTTTCCGAAACCGCCTTGCATAGCTACTAGGAGGCCGGTTTGGTTATCGAATACAACCAGACCACCTTGGGGAATTTCCGGAGTGTTGACATAAAGGGAAGGATCTTTCTGGAAGTAATCAATGTCTGAAAAATAGCGGTCCAGGGGCTCTTGGACCGCCGGATCCAAACTGGAATAAATTTGCAGACCGCCGTTCATGACCATGGCATTGGCTACGTTGTAGGTGTAACCATATTGGTCCATGAGGTCCCGGGTAACTTCTTGCATGACGTGCTCTTCAAAATATGTGTTTACACTATAAGTGGACTGGGCCAAAGATTCATGACTGAAGACCAGCTCATAGTTTAAAGCGTCTTCAAACTGCTGAACTGTAATCATATCTTCTTCTAACATAGCTTGCAGAACGCTTCTTTGGCGTTTCAGCGCATTCTTACGGCCTAATTCGGTCCGGATATTAAAAGAAGCGGGAGACTTAGGGATACCGGCCAAAAGAGCACACTCGGGCAGATTCAGTTCGGAGGCGTGCTTGCCGAAATAAGCTTTGGCCGCAGACTCGATACCTACGTAAGAGTTTCCCATAGGAACATTATTAAGATAGGTATGCATAATATCAGCCTTGCTGAGCTTATTAGTCAGCTGGACGGCACGGTACCATTCCTGGATCTTACGCTGCAATGATACTTCGTTGTCACCGGTAATCATCTTCACGGTCTGCTGGGTAATGGTAGAACCGCCGTGTGAGGACTCGCCGAAATTAATCAGGGTCGAAATGACCGCCGAGATAATACGCTTAGGATCAATACCCGTGTTGGTCTCAAAAGACCTGTCTTCGATAGCGATAAAAGCCTCATCGATATAAGTATCGGAGACTTCGTGGTAGTTGACGACTTCACGGTTAATATTTGACGCACCGGTCAGGGTGGCAATCAGTGTACCGTCCTTGTCGTACATGTGGGAGGTTTGTTCTTTAATCTTAAATAGAGAGTTGGGAATTTCTTCTGTGGTATTGATATAACCGGCCACAATACCCAAACCGGTTCCGCCGACAAAAAGGGTGATAACTAAAAGAATAACAATAAAAATCAGGGCAATCCTGCCGGTGAACTTACCGATGATGCCCGGATATGTGATATCACCGGCCGGTTTTTCCGGCCGGCCGGAAATTCTCTTACCTACCCGATATTTTATATGCTGTAATTTGCGCTTTTGTTTTTGATTCCCGGGGCGGGGATTGGATTCCATAGTGCCTCCTATGTCAGTGTTGTGGCCCTATATTATAGAGTAAAAAGGCGACAGGGGGGAGCCTAGTCGGTCAGATCGTCGAAATAGCCCTGGATCCAGATGATAGGTGTGCCCTTGTCACCGGAGCCCGAGGTCAAATCGGCCAAAGAACCCAGCAGGTCGGTAATTCTCCTGGGGGTGGTTCCCAAACGCAGAACTTCGGCCTGGGCCTTGACGTTTTCGTCCTTTATACGGATGGCTTCTTTAATAGCGTCGTCCAAAGCCTGACCCTTGAGGTCGGCGAAGTCGTTATCGGCCAGGTACTTAAGCTTAATTTCGTGGGGGACACCTTCCAGACCGGCTGTGAAAGCGGGGGAGACCACCGGGTCGGCTAATTCCCAAATCTTACCTACGGGGTCACGGAAAGCACCGTCTCCGTATATCATAGCTTCGATTTTCTTACCACTCTTTTCGGACAGTCTGCGAGAAATTTCTTCGACAACGGCTTGGCAGTCACGAGGGAAGAGCTTAACGGATTCTTCGGTCGACTTATTGGATCCCAGAAGTCCGTATTGAGGGTTGTGACCCGAATCGCCAATCGGCTCGGAAAGGATATCTTCTAAGTTATAAAGAGTTTCGGCGCCGGCTTCTTCTAAAAGTGTCTTGGTTCTGTGGCGAGAATGAATGTCACAGGTCAGGACGTCTTTAACATACTTTAATATAGTAGTCGGATCATTGGCCAAGTACACATCCATTTCGCAGCCTTCTTCTCGAGCAATGCTCTGGTAAAGGTCAATATAATCAACTCCTGTGAAAGGATGTAGGTTTTGGCCGAAATATTCTCTATATTGTTCCAAGGTCAGCAGGTCTTGCCAAGGATTGAGCTTAACATCTTCCAAATCATGCTCGGAAATCAGTTGATTGCCGACTTCATCGGAAGGATAGGAGAGTAAGAGGTGAATTTTTTTGACACCGCGGGCAATACCGCGAAGATTCACGGAAAAACGGTTACGACTTAATATAGGAAAGATAAGGCCGATTTCACCGGAGGGGAATTTCTGTCTTACATCCTCTGCAATTTCATCTACTGTAGCGTAGTTGCCTTGAGCCCTGGCTACAACGGCCTCGGTAACGCAGATGACATCTTTATCTCTAAAAGGTGTGTTTTCACTTTCGTGGGCCTGCCATACGCTGTCTACCACTATATCAACAATGTTGTCTCCCTCTCTGATGATAGGAGCTCTCACACCCCTGGAAACCGTTCCAAAAAATCTAGTCATAAAAAGTCCTCCTTCGAAAAGTGGATTATACAAAAGGCGGTTTTATTTTACTATAACTTGCGTCTAATGCGTTAAAAAGCGAACAGAATCCTTACATTATTCACACAACAAGATATCTAAAGGTGATTTCATTCTAAAACTTTCAAGATTTTGTTGAGCTTCAGACTAAAGTCAATAAATTAGTCATTTTTCATTCACGATTACTTCAGAATATGTTAGCATATAGAACTAATTAGTTTGCCCAAACGCACACTAAAAATAAGTGATGGAGGAAAAAAGATGAAGAAATTTGCAAAAGTTTTAGCAGCAGGTATGGCTTTAACACTTTTCGTTTCTGCTTGTGGCGGTGGCAATAAGCCAAACACCACCGGTTCGGCAGGGACAGATAGCTCTGAACAAGCTAGCGGAAGTAAAAAGCCTTCTGAGACCGGCGATGAAAGTGGGGCTTTTGACGGACCTGTTCACCAAGACCCCAAGGTTTACACCTATTCTGAGGGTTGGGCAGCCGGTCCTGCTACATGGAGTCCGCACACCTGGGAGACCGATGCTGACAGTTCCTTCCAAGAACTGCTTGACGTCGGCTTTGTATCTCCGGTTTATGATGCTGAGACGGATAACTATAAGTGGCAGTATGAAATGGCTACAGAGATTAAGGATATTACTGCCGATTTCGCGGATAAGGAGAAATATGGTATTCCTAATGATGCCAGCGAAGAATATGTATATGAAATCACGTTGAGAGATGATCTCGAGTGGGAAGACGGCACAAAGATTAACGCTGATAGCTTCGTTTATTCTATGCAGCAATTACTAAGCAGCGAAATGAAGAACTATCGTGCAAACACCTACTTCACGGGTGAGATGGCCCTGGCTAATGCTGAAGGTTACTTTAATAATGACAAGGTAGGCCAGCCTATCTATAGCGACGTTATTACGGATGACGGTGATGTGTCCGAGGGTGCCACAGCCTACTTCAATGTGGACCAGCCGGTCTACTTTTTGGGCGATACGGCTACCAAAATGTACGAAGGTGGCTATAAGGAAGCCTTTACGGTTGACGGCGTTGACCTCTATGCTAAGTATAAGGACAAGGGTTACGTCGAAGTAACAGATGAAGTTCAGCAAGACTTGGCTGCCTTGGCTAAGGCTTTTGGTGATGATAATGAAACCGCTTGGAAAGAATTTACCGTATTCCAATCCGGTACCTATGAAGAGACTCCTTGGGAAGATGTCGGTTTTGTGAAGACCGGTGATTTATCTTTCCAATACATCCTCCAGAATCCTAATTCCGAGTTTAACTTCTTTATTGGAATGGGGGCCGGCAATTGGCTCGTTCACGAAGGCAAGTATGAAGCCGGTAAGAAGAAGGTCGAGAATCTGGTTGCTACCGATTACTTTACCGATACCGATACGACCATTTCTTATGGACCTTATCGTATGGTGTCTTACGAAAAGGATCGTCAGATTATCTTAGAGAGAAATGAAAACTTCTTCGGCTATAAGATTGATGAATACAATAACCAATGGCAAATTGACAACATGCGTTTCGAGATTATTCCTGAGCATGCTACACAGTTGCAGATGTTCTTACAAGGATCTCTGGACTCTGTCTCTCTTGAAAGTGCCGACATGGAAACTTATAAGATGAGTAACTATCTGGTTTCCACTGCTCGGTCTTATACTCAGAGAATGATTTTTGCAACGAGCCCGGAAACTTTGAAACAGTTAGAGCAAGAAGCCGGTGATGGTGCTAATAAGCAAGTTCTCCAGTATAAGGATTTCCGTAAAGCTATCTCCCTATCTATTGACAGAGAAAAATTGACGACAGAAGCTACTGCCGGTTACAAGCCCGCGCTCTTCCTCTTCAACAGCCTTTACTATTATGATATCGAGAACGATCCGGATTCTGTTTACAGAAATACTCCAGAAGCCAAGCAGGCTATCTTAGACCTTTATGACATCGAAGTCGGTGAAGGTAAGGATTATCCCGATATTGACACTGCATACGCAGCGATTACAGGTTACGATGTAGACCAGGCTAAGGAACTCTTCCAGTCGGTCTATGAGAAGGCCATTCAGGATGGTACCTATACCGATGGTCAGGATGTTAAGATTAATGTTATGGCTACTGCTTCCGACTCCCTTGATGCTGACTACACCAAGCAAAATGATTTGATGAATCAATTCGTCGATCAAGCTACTAAGGGTACAGGCTTTGAAGGTAAGATTAGCTTCAAGTATCAATTTGGTGCTCAGAAGCGTTATGAAGACGTTGCTTTAGGTCGTATCGAGACTATCTTAGGTGCCTGGGGTGGTGCTTACTTCTATCCTTTCTCCACAATTAGAGTCTATACTGAACCTGATTACATGGGAGGTCTCCAGAAGATTCACGAGTCTAACGGATGGAACCCTACCACGGAGAAACTAACCATCAAGTATGACTTTAAGGGTAACGGTACGGAAGAAGAGCTGACTAAGACCTTCCAGGAATGGGCTAAGTCCATCAACGGAGGCGGCGAATATGCCAACAACAAACAAGTCGCTATGGCTATCTTGGCTAAATTGGAAGCCGGTGTCCTGGGAGCCTATCAGTGCATCCCTTATGGCACAACGACCAGTAACTCCTTGAGATCTATGCGTCTTGAGTATGGTACTTATGTCTGGAACCCCATGTATGCTTATGGCGGTCCACGTTTCTATACCTTTACTATGGATGATACGGAGTGGGCCAACTTCATTAAGGAGCAGGGCGGAACTTTGAATTACGCCTAAAACCTAAGTTTTTATTAAATATTAGGTAATTTGTGTGCATTGCTGCACTTGGGACAAGTGTAGCAATGCTTTTTTAATAAGTCTTACCCCTTAACGTGTGGAGACTTTTTGATATAATGTACCCTAAGTTTTTGCGGAAAAGGATTGTAATGTATGGACAAGGAAATGGCAAAATATGTTGTTAAGCGTATAATACTGGCCTTAATCACGTCTTTTATTATTATGTTTATCAACTTCGTATTTATTAAGATGTTAGAGCCTGAACTTCCCATGATGGGTGCCCAAGCCGAGACGGAAAAAGCACGTCGAATTGCTTTGGGCTATAATAAACCGATTCTTGTACAATTCGGAATATATATCCGGAATATTGTGACTAGATGGGATTGGGGAACTTCCTGGAAGATTGATTACTTAGAGCCCGTGGATAGTCTCTTATTTTCCAGGTTTAAACCTACCATTCTATTGAACGTCTATTCGACGATATTATCAGTCCCGATTGGTATCGGTTTGGGAATCGTTGCGGCCTTACATAAGAATAAATTTACGGACCATTTTATTTCTACAGCCGTCATGATTTTTATATCAGTACCTTCCTTTGTGTACGCTTTCTTATTACAGTATACGGTGGGTTTCAGGTTAGGCTGGCTTCCTATAGTCGTTTATTCCCTGCATGATGCCGGAGGCTGGACCACCAAGGCCATGTTTATCTCGATGATTATGCCGACCTTGGCTCTATCTTTCAATCCGATTGCCTACTATGCGCGTTTTACCCGTGCTGAGCTGGTGGAGTCCCTTACTTCAGACTACATGCTTTTGGCTAGGACCAAGGGGCTTAGCAAAGGACAGGCAACGGTAAGACATGCTTTGAAGAATGCGATGGTACCGATTTTACCTACTATTATTGCTACTTTTCTAAGTGTTTTGACCGGTTCAATCGTTATCGAAAGGATCTTTGCAGTGGCTGGAGTCGGTAGTCTATCCATAGATGCGATTCGTTTTAGAGACTACGACGTCTTTGTGATGACGTCCATGTTTTATTCTGTTTTCGGTTTGACTTTAAGTATCTTAGTAGACCTCAGCTACGGCTTCTTAGATCCAAGAATTAGAATGGGGGTACGTTAATATGAGCAGACAGATAGACTATGCAGATATCCAAAGTATACCGGATGAGAAGTTTAAGCTGGTCCAAACCGACGTCAAGATTTTTGATGCCGCTCCCAAGACTAGGCCGGTAGGTTATTTTGAAGATGCCTTGCGACGCTTTGTGAAGAACAAAGCATCGGTAGCCGGCGCCATCGTTATACTTATCATCTTACTTTTTGTTATTCTTGCTCCTTTTATTACACCTTATAAGGTGTCCGATTTTGACCAGGTTTATGCCAAGTCCAGACCGAAAATCAAAGCTTTGGAGAGAAGCGGTTTTTGGGATGGTAGTAAGAAGATGCACTATAACGAGCGCTACCTGATGTATATGTATGCTATCGGTATGGGCGCCAGTGATACGACTGGTGATAGCAAAGTCATAAGCTTTGAAGCCGGGCAAGATAATCCTTATAGGGCTATTAATAAGATAAATGGTGAGACGATGTCGGGTGGCCAGAACTACTGGAATGTGACCGTTGATTCTTACTATGCCTTGGGTTTTCGCTACCTGACCATTACCGAGGCACGCTTCAATGCAATTCGTGAATTTGAAGAACAATCAGGTCTTCAAGTCCTCTATCCAATGGTCGACAGGGAAGGTAAATTCGGATCTGAAGCAGGTATGAAAGATGCCAACTACTGGTATCGTCAGGCGCCCAATGGTGCTCCTTTAAGTAAGAAGGGGAAGCCCATGGGTTTGGAAGAAATGCAAAAAGAAGGTCTTGTTCCCAATTATCTCCATGACGACAAGGGGGAGCTACAATATTTTGTGCCCAGGGATAAAACCATGCGAGATGTCCGTGTCCTCTACTATAACTACTATCAATTTATGAACGGCAAAGAACCTGTCTTTTATTTCGGTTCGGATTCTCAGGGTTTTGATATTATGGCCCGTATGGCTCAAGGTACCAGACT
The DNA here is from genome assembly GCA_029983685.1 of Oscillospiraceae bacterium. GTDB lineage: Bacteria > Bacillota > Clostridia > Saccharofermentanales > Fastidiosipilaceae > JASBZA01. The sequence goes on from JASBZA010000009.1 coordinate 10,251, forward strand.
GTCTTTACTTCTGGCTGTTGCAGTTTCTATTATTAACTTAACCTTAGGTGCTATCATTGGTGCGGTCGAAGGTTATTACGGCGGTGCCATTGACTTGATTATAGAGCGTATTATCGATATTTTAAGCGGCATGCCTTTCTATGTTGTGGCGACCTTGTTCCAGCTCCATTTGGTTCAAACAGGCAAAGTATCAACCTTTGTCGGTTTGCTCTTTGCTTTTATTCTAACCGGATGGATTGGAACGGCTTATAGGGTCAGAACCCAGTTCTACCGCTTTAAGAAAGAAGAATATATCCTATCAGCCCGAACGCTGGGAGCTAGTGATGCCAGATTGATGTTCAAGCACATTTTCCCCAATGCCATTGGGACCATCATTACCTCCTCTGTATTGGTTATTCCCGCAACAATCTTGTCAGAATCAACTTTGTCTTATTTAGGTATCGTCAATTTCCAAGGTCAGGCCATGACTTCACTTGGGACTATGATGCAGTTAGGTCAGGCCTATCTGTCAACCGACCCACATATCTTGTTCTTCCCGGCAATTATTATTTCACTTTTGATGATTAGCTTTAACCTATTTGGAAACGGACTAAGAGACGCCTTCAATCCTTCTTTGAGAGGAGCAGATGAATAATGGTTAAGAAATTAGAAGTTAATGATTTAAGAATATCTTTCCGGACTACTTCCGGTATTTTGGAAGCTGTTCGGGGAATTTCCTTCGACTTGGAAGAAGGCGAGACCTTAGCTATTGTAGGTGAGTCCGGTTCCGGAAAATCCGTGACGTCTAGAGCTATTATGGGCATTTTGGCCCAAAACGCCATTGTTGAGGGTGGCGAAATCTTCTACGATGGTTTGGATCTTCTGCAGATTCCTGAAGATGTCTTTCACCAGTTAAGAGGTAATAATATCTCCATGATTTTCCAAGATCCTCTTAGTTCTTTGAATCCTATTATGCGTATAGGTAAACAGATTACCGAGGCTATGATGGCTAATAACAAGGCGCGGCGTAAGGAGGCCAAGAAGAATGTAAATCGCATTCAGAAGGCCATTATCGATTCGTGTCTTAAAGCGGATTCGAATTCTAAAATCAAGGAGCAGATGCAAACTTATAACGACTACCTGAAGGTCGGTAACCGTATGGCATCCAAGTATTATGATGCCATAAGCGCTGTCGAGACTATTAAGCGTAGAGGTGATGATGCCTTAATTGAAGCACAGGGGACTTCTATGGATCGGGTACAAGAAGAAATCCGAGAAACCCTGGGTGATTTTACTCGCATTTATAACCCCTTGACTATCCCTGAAAAGGACACAGAAATTCGTGAGATTGAAGAAGTTCTTAAGGCTAATACTAACGAAAAGGACTTAAATAAAATAAAAGTCAACAAGGGCCGGCTTGTGGATGCTTTAACTAGACTTTCTGCTCGACTGGACCAGGTCCTGAACCAAAAAGAAGTTGACTTTATAGCTATGGCTTACAAGATTTCTTCAAGTTCGGAGGAAGCTGTCCTGCAGGATTTTAATGAGACAAAAAACCAACAATATATTGCTGACTTTGAGGCCGGCTTCCTCAGTGATTTCAAGCAGACCATTCGTGCCGGTGTGGAATATGAGGATCAAAGAGCCCGTAATGCGGTCAAAGAAGCAGATAAAGCCTTAGGAGAGGTTCTTACTGTTTTAGAAGATGATTTTTCTATCGAATATCTAAAAAATCAAGTTGAAGACTTATCTAAGAAGATTGAAGCCACTATTAACAGCCTCAGTCTTCATCGGGACTCTTTAGCGACTACCTTTAGCGCTTCTTTAAAAAGACAGATTAAGAACTATGAAATCGAGTCCAAAGAGCTTCGTAATGAGGAGAATAAGCAAGAAGAGCGAGCTGAGACTAAAGGCTCACAGACGACTCAAGAGAAGTTAGAAGTTATTAGGAAGAACATCTTCCGCCTCTTCTACCGTTTGGAAAAGGATTATGAATCCAGGATGGCTAATCGAAGAGATGCCGATTGGCATGCCAACCAGTTGGTCTTATATTTAGAAGACCAGACCAGGACTCATGCATATAAGGTGGATAAAGCTCTGGCTAAGTCCAGAGCCATCGCTATCATGCAAGAAGTCGGTATCGACGACGCCAGAAGACGCTTTACCCAGTATCCCTTCGAATTCTCCGGAGGCATGCGGCAGAGAATTGTTATTGCTATTGCTTTGTCCTCGAATCCGGATATTTTAATTTGTGATGAGCCGACCACAGCTTTAGACGTGACCATTCAGGCGCAGATTTTGGACTTGATTAATAACCTTAAGGCCAGGCGTAACCTGTCGGTTATCTTCATTACTCACGACCTAGGTGTCGTGGCCAATATTGCCGATAAGATTGCCGTTATGTATGCCGGTAAGATTGTTGAAATCGGTTCGGTCAATGAAGTCTTCTATGAACCTGCCCATCCTTATACTTGGGCACTTTTATCATCTATGCCCGACTTGGAGACCAAGGAAAAACTGGAGTCCATTCCGGGGGTACCGCCCAATATGGTCAGAGCGCCTAAGGGTGACGCCTTTGCCGAAAGAAACCGTTACGCTTTGGCTATCGACTATGAACAGCATCCGCCCTTCTTCGATATCACCGAGACTCATAAGGCGGCCACTTGGCTCTTGCATCCCAAGGCCGAAAAAGTCGAACCTCCCAAGATTGTCACGGAGCGTATCAAGAGAAGTTTGAACAGAGGAGGGGAAAATGCCTAGTTTAGAAGATAAGAGGAAAGCCATCCCCGATGATGTGCTTTTATCGGTAGATAATTTAAAGCAGTATTTTAAGATTAAGCGTAATGCTTTGAAGGCCGTTGACGGAGTCAGCTTCGATGTTAAGAAGGGCGAAGTCTTCGGTATCGTCGGTGAGTCCGGCTGCGGTAAGACCACGACCGGCCGGTCCATCATCGGACTTTATGATATTACCGGCGGTGATGTTTTCTTCGAGGACAAGCTGATCAATACCGGTTTGCCGGAGCGTCAGAGAGAAATCAAGGAAGCTTCCCGATCCGGTGACCATAAGAAGGCATCCGAGCTTAAGGATGAATATAAGAAGGCTGTCCATGAGGTAAACAAGAACCGCAAGGCCATTGTCCATCAGAATATTCAGATGATTTTTCAAGATCCGGTTTCTTCCTTGGACCCCCGTATGACCATTCGCGAAATTGTTTCCGAAGGTCTGATTATCCAGGGCGAAAAGAATAAGAAAGTCATCCACGATAAGGTCAACAAGGTTTTGAATCAGGTAGGCCTTTTGGAAGAGCATGCCGATCGTTATCCGCATGAGTTTTCCGGCGGCCAAAGACAGAGAATCGGTATAGCCAGGGCCATTATTATGGAACCCAAGCTTATCATCGCAGACGAGCCGGTTTCGGCTTTGGACGTTTCCATTCAGGCCCAGGTTATTAACCTCTTAAATGAATTAAGAGAGTCCATGGACCTAACCTTGATTTTCATCGCCCATGACCTTTCTGTCGTTAAGTATTTCTCGGACCGGATTGCGGTTATGTATTACGGCAAGATTGTGGAATTAACTACTTCGGATGAACTCTTCAGCCATCCCTGCCATCCCTATACCAGGGCTTTGCTGTCCGCTATCCCTAGTCCCGACCCCTTGTCGGAAAAGACTAGAGAGCGTTTCCACTACATTCCTGCGGCCGCGCATGACTATTCCGTGGAAGGTCCGACCCTTAGAGAAGTCAGCCCGGGTCACTACGTATCCTGTAACTCGGCGGAAGAAGAGCGTTACAAAAGGGACGTCTTCGGTCTCTAAGAATCAGAGGACCTAATGGCGACACCTTATCATCGGGACCCCTTTACCTTTAAGGATTATCTCAAGGCTATATTATTGGGCTTGGGACTTTTCCTTCTGACCTTTTATATACAGAAGTATGTGAATAGGAACGGTCCCGAACGTAATGTCTTTTCCTTGCTGAGTAATTCCTGCCTGGCTCCTACCGCTGTTTTGTTGGGTGGCGGAGTCTTGTCCTGGATCAAAAAAGACGGTCAGTTTGACGTTATCTTTCTGGGTTTTCGAAATATGAGAAATACCTACCGGGGCGGTTATTCACAGACTCTCTATGAAGACAGGCCACAAAACCTCTATGACTATCGTCAGGAAAAAGAAGTGGAAAGAAGAGTCAATATTCCCTGGCTCCTAACCGGAGCGGGATTTTTACTGCTATGTGTAGTATTTGTAATTTTGTTTTATAAGGTGCCCCTGTAAATCAGCTGGCACCTTTCTTTAAAGAAAGGATAAGAATATGGCAAGACAAAAATTGATAAAAAGAGAAGAACAGGTCAAGGCCCACACCTGGGCAGTCGAAAAGATGTTCGCTAATGAGGAAGCCTGGGAAGATGCTTATCAGAGTCTGGAAGAAGACTTAGACAAGCTGAGTCCTTTCGAGGGTCGTTTGGGTGAATCGGGTGAGGTTCTTTTGGAAGCCTTAGACTTGATCTATGACCTAAACAGAAGAGTAGAACACATCTATGTTTATAGTTCTATGAGGTCTGATGAAGATACGACCAATTCACACTTCCAAGATTTAGATTCCAGGGCCTTTAACCTATATCAAAAACTTGATGCCAAGACCGCTTTCTACGAGCCGGAAATCTTGGCTTTAGGTGAGGAAAGCTTGCGCCGCTTCCTGGAGGAAGCACCGGGCCTTAAAGCTTATGAGAGAGGCTTGGAGCTCCTTTTAAGACAAAAAGACCACACCTTGGATCGGGCTGGCGAAGAGCTTTTGGCCAAAAGCGGTTCTGTCTTAAGCGGCCCTGCTCAGACCTATAACCTTCTGGAAAATGCCGACCTGAAATTCCAGCCGGTGGACCACAAGGGTGAGACCATAGAGATTACAAACTCTAACTTCGTTTCTTTGCAGATGGAAAATGACCGCGTTCTGCGCGAGAATGTCTATAAGCATTACTACCAAGCTTTTAAGAATCATGAGAACACCTTAGCGTCCTTGTTCCAGACCAATGTCAAGGCCGCCAGCTTCAGACGTGAGGCCAGGCATTATAAGTCAAATCGGGAGATGTACCTTTCTAATAACCAGATTTCCGAAGAGATTTACGATAATCTCCTGGAGACCGTCCATGACCACATGTCTGTCATGCACGACTACGTTAAGCTCCGCAAGGAACAACTGGGTGTGGAAGATTTGCATTTCTATGATGTCTACACGTCTATCGTAGAAGATTTTGACAAGGAATACAGCTTTGATGAGGCCAAAGCCATGGTCCTGGAAGCACTGAAACCCATGGGCGAAGAGTATTTAGCCATAGTCGAAAAGGCCTTTGACGAACGCTGGATGGATATCTATCCTAACCAGGGCAAGAGGTCCGGCGCCTATTCGAGCGGTAGCTACGATTCTTACCCCTATATGCTTCTGAACTTCAACGGATCTTTGGACTCGGTCTTTACCCTGGCACATGAAATGGGCCACTCGGTTCACTCCTATCTGACCAGGCAAAACCAGCCCTATCCTACGGGTAGCTACAAAATTTTCGTAGCCGAAGTCGCTTCTACCTGTAATGAAGCGCTCTTGACCCACTACCTGCTGGAGACTACGACTGACAAGAAGGCCAGGATGTATGTCTTAAACCATGCCATGGAAGGTTTTAAATCGACGCTTTACAGGCAGACCATGTTCGCCGAATTCGAAAATATCGCACATCGGATGGACCAGGAAGGGAAGACCCTGACCGCACCTGTCTTGAACGAAATCTATAAGGACCTTAATAAGGCCTATTTCGGTTCCGAGATGGAAGTTGACGATTACATCGCTTTAGAGTGGTCTAGAATTCCCCACTTCTACACGCCTTTCTACGTCTACCAATATGCGACGGGCTTTAGTGCAGCTCAGGCGCTGAGCCAAAAAATCCTCAATGAAGGTCCTAAGGCGGTCCAAAACTACCTGGCCTTCCTCAAGGCCGGCTCGTCTCAAGACCCCATCGATTTGCTTAAGCTGGCCGGGGTTGATATGAGCAGCAAAGAGCCCATTGCCCAAGCCTTGGAAGTTTTCAAGGAGACTATTCAGGCATTCAGAGATTTGGCCAAAGAAGACTAAGGCCAAAGCAAGCTAAGCGTGTATTAAGCCTTAGGCGGCTTATCCGGCTTATCAGAAGCAGACTCGGAACCTTGAGGGTTTGGGGTCTGCTTTTTTAATTCTGCCTTAAAAGCTTCTTTTAAAAGAGTCATGAATGTCTCTTTATCGAAATGGTCATGGCGGTAAATTTTATCCATATAGGTGTAAAGCACCTTGTTGTAAGCATAACCCAAGGCGCAGGTGATGGTGGCGGCTGTGGCACCGGTGATGGCCCCGCCCGCTGTAGAACCCAAGCCGGGAATTAGCTTTAAAAGTGATGAGCTGATGGTTCGGCCCAAGAAAGTGGCTCCGCCCGTTCCGATGACGGCACTGATGATGGAACTTAAGAGCGCCTTGTCCAAAGGAAGACCGAAAATGGAGGTAAGATGAGCAATCATGGCCACTTGCATGGGGACCAGGATGGCGGCATCGGCTACGGGTACCGGGGTGAAGCCGGCGGCAAAAGCAGACGAGGTATAGCCCAGAACGGCCTTGTTGGCACGGTGCAGTTTTCTCTTGTTATCGACCTTCTGGGCGTTGATAAAAGAAGTCTGTAAGGCCTCCGGCACCAGTTCCAGGGTACGGTCGACCAGCTCCTGTAGGCCCCTTTGATCTAAGACCAGGTCTTGGGACAGCTTGTAGGGTTTGGCCAAAACCGGAACCAAGGCAGAAATCGGAAGGTTCAGGTCTTCTATGGCGTAAAAAAGCTCTCTATATTGGTCGCCCAGGCTCTGGGTTAAGACCAATACCAGGGGCATCTGGCCGGCCAAGTCGCGGATCCATTCTATTTCATAAGGTTCAATCCGATTAGACAAGGCATTAACGCAGTACCAGCAGATATGCATGAGTTCATCGGGATTGTTCTTTCGCTCGGGTTTGCTGATTTCTTCCAGGATGGCCCGGCGGACCTCCTCCTGGCTTTCTTGCGAAAGCTCCAGGCCCTTGGTGTCGTAAATAACCAGAGGAATGCCTTCTTTACTGATTTTGTTTAAGTTTTGGGTTACCGGGACTCCGACTCCGGTTTGGGCCAGATTTTCCCGGAAGACGGCATTAATCAGGGTGGACTTGCCGACGCCTGTTTTGCCTGCTATGAGGATGTTAATCTTCTTTAATTCTTTGACTTCCTTTTGGTATTGGTCCAGGAAGTAACGGATGAGGTCGAAATTTGCATCAGGGCTATTTACCATGGGACTAGGCCTCCTTGTCTTTACAGCACCAGTTGTCGGCCCATTTCTGGATGGCCAAAATGCTGTCTGCCAGGTCGCGGCCTTTGGGCGTAAGAGAGTAGAGAATCTTGACCGGTGTTTCGGGATAAACAGTCCGGGTCAGCATATTTTCTTGTTCTAACTCTTTGAGACGCTGGGCCAGCATCCTCGATGAAATATCGGGAATTTCCCAGGCTATATCCGAAAAGCGCAGAGGACACTCCAGTAATGAGTGGATGATTAAACCGTTCCATCTCTTGCCTAAGATACCAAAAGCTTCGTTAAGACAAGCCTTCTCCATAGCTCTTACCTCCTATCAAAGCCTATTGTAAGCTATCGATTCTGAAGAAGAAGTAAAGTTAGTTACTAAAAGGAATCAATTAGGGTAATTAAAGCTCTAAAAGAAACCGCATCGGCGTCGTTGACGGCTTGGATGGCAAATTTATTCTCTCCGGCTTTTATATCGTCTTCTTTTTTCTCAACATCGACCCTTATGTTTTCGCCCAAAAGGAGCTCTGCGACATAGTTAATATCCAGACTTACGAGATTCGTACCCGGTTCATAAAGAGCGGCGGCATTACGGCACAAATCGATGTACTGGGTGTTGTTCATGTGGTGGTTGCGGTCCAGATTACTGTAGGCTACGGTTGTTCCGTACGATTTCTTATCCGTGAAATCGGCGAAGTCACGACGAAGCCTTATGGGCTGAATAGGCAAAGCTCTCAGCTTAGACATGGGAGGGTCCAGAGCACCCGTAAAAAGCATCATGGGATTGATTAATTCATGCACATCAAAGTTCAAGATGGTCCAAAAAGACCGGGCGGCACCGAAGGCCCGGCCCTCTTTATCGAAAAGATAATAATCGCGGAAAAAGCCCAGGCGGTTTATGTTCGACTGCCAGGTATAGATGCGGACCGTATCACCCACCTTAGGATTGTGTGAAAGGCGGATGGACATACGGTTAAGAATCCAGTTTAAAGACGTATTGTCTAAAACATCATAAGCCGGCATGGAATTGACATGGTGGGCGGAGGCTTCCTGCATTAGTGAGAAAAGCACACGGCTGTGCACTCGTAGGAAGGGGTCACATTCACTGTCGCGGACCTTAAAATCTTCATAAAAGACGGCGTTTTGTGAGTTGCTATCTTCTATCTGCTTTAATAGATCTTTTTCACTTAGAAATAACATATAACTCCCTCTTTTCTATAGGATATCTTATAATAAACGAATAAGTTAGCAAATTTATTAAGGAGAGGTTAGGAATTTTAGCGTGGCGACTGAACATAAGACAGACAGGAATCATAACCTTACCGACCAGTGGAAAGGACAGATTAAAGAAACTTTCTTAAAGATTTTTCCCGAACGCTGGTATGCCAAAGTCCTTTATGAAAGAGCCTTGGTTGTTATTCTGATTTTGCTTCAGCTGGCTGTGTTTATTTACTTTCTCCTTAATGTAAGCCGAATCTCCAAAGGCATCGCCATCGGCATGTATGCCTTTAGCTGGCTTATCGTTGCCAAGATTGTCTTGGGATCGAAACTTATAGACTACAAGCTTAGTTGGACCATTCTGGTTTTGGCCTTTCCCTTAGTGGGTGGCGTGCTCTACGTCCTTTTGGAAACCAATCTTTTTAACCGTAGGCTTCGCAAGGAGATTCAGATGGCTCAGAATAAGATTAAGCCCTACCGGCGTTCAAATCCCGAACTTTATAAGATTTTGGCCGAATACAAACAAGATGAGAACTCTTTGGCCTCCTACATCGAAAATTCCGTCCAGTACCCGCTTTACGAAGACGGCCGGGCCAAATATTTGGCCAGTGGTGAGGACATGTATGACCACATGATTGAAGCCATCCAAGCTGCCCGCCACTACATCTTCCTGGAGTTCTTTATAGTCAAGAAGGGCTACATGCTGGAAAACTTGTTGGAGTTATTGTCGGCCAAAGTTAAAGAAGGCGTAGAGGTCTGTTTTCTTTATGATGATGTGGGTACCATGCTGCAACTTCCCAGAAGTTTCGCCAAAACCCTGACTGACATGGGCATCCAGGCCCGACCCTTTAACACCTTGAGACCTATTTTGTCGACTCAGTTTAATAACAGAGACCACCGCAAAATCGTGGTCATCGACGGCCGGGTAGCCTATACCGGCGGTATCAATATAGGAGACGAATATATCAATAAGGAAGAACGCTTCGGCCACTGGAAAGACGGAGGTGTGGCCTTTTACGGTGAGGCAGCCTGGGCCATGTCCTTGATGTTTTTAGAACTGTGGCTTGCTATGGGCACGGATGCGGAGCTGGAAAGTCTGGATGTGGCAAGCTATTGTCCTAATCCTTCTTATTTGGACCCCAATCCAAAAGCTAATCCCGAAACCCTGCCGGCCTTTATCCAGCCTTATTCGGACAGCCCCTTTGACTTCGATTTCATAGGGAAAATGGTTTATCAGAAGCTGATTTATAATGCCGGACGCTATGTCTACTTGATGACCCCCTACTTAATCTTAGATGACGATATGGTAGCGGCCCTGAGGCAGGCGGCCCGGTCGGGCGTGGATGTCCGAATTATTACACCCCATATTTTCGATAAGCAATTGGTTAAGCAAGTCACTAGGTCCTACTACAAAAGTCTTTTAGAAGCAGGGGTCCGGATTTTCGAATATACACCCGGCTTCATCCACACCAAGGCCTTAGTTACGGACGACGAGACCGCTGTCATAGGGACCATCAATTTCGATTATAGGTCCTTCTACCTCCATTTCGAGGATGCCGTTGTCGTCTACAACCAGCCTTGCGTGGGGGAGATTTATGACAATTTTTTGGAAACGCAGGCCCAATCACACGAGATTTTTTCGCATACCTTTAAGTGGGGATTTTGGCACAAGCTGGCTGGAGCCTTTCTCCGTCTTTTCGCTCCTTTGATGTAAATCGGCGGGTGTGGAATCGGTATGGCGAAAAAACAGAAAATTACCAAAGGTATTTTTAGTCGCTTCTGGCTACTTGTCCTGGCCTGCATTATGGTCATGGGACCTCTGGGACCATTCCATAATACGCTTGAGGCCGCCAATATAGGCGGACCGGGACCGCGCTATAAGCTGGATCTTTGCTATATAGATTTTTTGTTTAAGCCCAGCGGTCTTATCGAAACCCATCTGGAGATAAACATGGAGGCCCTTAGAGACCTTAAGCGTCTCCAGATTAGCATCCCTTACGGCCAAGACCAATCTTTGGACTTAAAAAGTTTCAGCAGGGCCGAATGTAATCCGGAAGGCCAATTAATTAATATTCAAGGGGAGCGATCCACCACGCCTCTAGACGACACGTCCTCTTTGGAGGCCTACTATGTACAAGATACGGGAACCCATATGGTTCTGGATATCAACGCTGCCATACCGCAGGGTGCCACAAGGCACCTTATCATGGACTACGACATTTACGGAGCGTCCACCCGCTATCCCGATGTGGCGGCAAGTTTAATCAACATTTTGTCTAAGACCAAATCATCTTCTATAGGCAAATTAGCCTTGCGTTTTCGTTTTGAAGCACCGGTCTATGAGGAAGAATTAGCTGATTTTTTTATCCAGCAAAGAAATAGCTTAGGCATTCGCAGTAACTTAGTTGAAGCCGTAGATGCTGGCTCTTTCTTACAAAAAATGTCCCAAGCCAGGGTCAAGACCGAAGAGAAAAATCCGTCCTTTTATTATTACGGAGAGAATATTGCTGCCAACAGCGGCTTTCAAGTCCAAGCTATCTACCCTTCGGTCTGGATACCCAGGCAAAGCATCGAAGGAGACGAAGACCGTTTGGATGATTTGATGGATCAACAAATCTCTTACCATATCGAAATGATCCGCATCCACGATATTCGGCATTACGGGACCATTTTGACGCACGTTTTTTGGGGTCTGGGCCTTATCGGTATCGCCTTCAACGAAATTTCTAAAAGCATCAGAAGAAGGCGGACCAGCCGAGTTGTTTTGGAGCCGGACACCAAAGATGGGCCTTTTAGTGCCCTGGCTTTCCTGGAGTCCTTGTCACTGAATAGCAAGGTTTTGTACAGTGCGGTCTTAGAATTGGTCCAGTTGGGGTATTTGGCCATGGATAATCGCCGCCTGGTCCGCGTGCCGGAGCGCCTGATTCAGGATAAACAGCCCCTCTATGATTTTCAGCGCCTGGTCTTACACGGGGTCTGGGATTTTATGGAAGGTGAGGACAGTCTGGATATCAGCCGCTTCGAGAATATTTCCGAAGAAAAAATGGAACTTAAGTACAAAGACCTGCAGCGTGTTCGAAACCTTTACGAAGTCTTTTTGCTGGAAAGAGGCTGGATTCCCCTGCCGGGCCAAAAGAAACCACAGAAGCTTTATTGGATTCCGGGCTTAGTTTATATCGGTTTGGGTCTTCTTTTGGCGGGACTGGGACGGTATCTTAGACCCCTGACCTTGGTTTTACTGGGGCTGGTTTATATCTTTTTAGCCTTCCGAAAAGTTCGTTATACGGCCAAGGGCGAAATTATGCTGATTCAGATGAAGGCCCACAAACGCTATCTGAAGGAGATTGACCAGACTTTAAGAGATATGGACAAGGCCAAAGCCAAGCTCAATGACTACTTCATTGCCTCTATTGCCTACGATTGCACCAGGTCCTTTCTCTTGAACTTCCGCTATGTGCTGAGTCTGGATGAATTCATGCACACAGGTTTTCTCAGGCGCTTCGGCTATCAAAAGCTCCAACAGACCACCGAGCGCTATATCAAGCAAAAATCCGGCCTCAGAGCCCGGGCTTTGATGATGTTTTATTTATATATTTACAGAGAAGAAGAAAAAGTTTTAAATTCTCTTCAAAATACGCTCGTAGCCCTCCGCTACCGCATGCGGCGGGGCTTAGAGGAAGAGAGAGACCCTCTCGGCAGGCCAATCTCCTCCTAGGAGGCCAAAAGGATTGTGCTATAATCTACAACAATATTAGACATATGAGCCGGACGTTTTTGAATAACAGAAGACATGAAAACCGGCATGGGAAGGAATAGAGTTATGGCAAAATTTACGAGGCTGGCGACAAGTTTAGCACTTCATCCCCTGAAGGCACAGGGTGCCGTGGACGTTTTTTATTTGGACGGCAGAACCAATAATTTAGAGTATGTGCGTGACAAGGATATGACCTTGGATCGAATAGACCAGGGCTTTTATTTTACGGCTTTTGCTTCTCAGAATTTAAGTTATGAGAATAATGCCGAATTCCAAATGACCAAGGACAAGTTAGCTGCCATTAGCAAACTTTTGAAAAATCCCAAGATTAGCATTGATTCGGCTATTAACGACATGGCCGAGAATGCTATAGAGGTTACAGGTCGGCTCAGATTGGACCAGGACCATAAGCGGCCGGTTTACTATGCGGGCTTCTTGGTTAAGGATGCCGAGATGGCAGCCATTACCATGGGATCCGGCTTGGCCTATCTCTATCGTAATGATGCGCTTTATCCTTTGACCGAAGACGACTTCCCCATGGAGGCCGTCGACCACCACGGCAATCTGGTCGATAACTACAATATTTACGGAGCCGGCCGAGCCGGTACCATCCGCTACTCAAATATTGCCCAATTACAAGTGGACGACTGCATCATGCTTTGTACCAAGGAAGTTATGGATGTCATCGGCCAAAAGGGCATGCTGGAGCTTTTAGATCAGGCCTTTGACCAGGAAGAAACCGCCCAGATGGTGCGCTTAAGAATGGAAAAAGCAGCCGAAGAATCCGGCGAAGACCTGCCCTATCAATTCATGATGAGCTTTGTAGAAGAGGTCTTGACGCCTTCTAAGGCACGCAAGGATCGCAACACGGCCATGATGAAAGCAATCACCGACCAAGACCTGATCGAAAGCAAGATGCATGATGAGACCATGCGTTTTGACCGCAGTCAGATTTCCTCTTATTCGGCCGCTTCAGCCGGCCTGGTTCGTCCGGAACCCGAGCCTATTGACCCGGCGCCGGTGTTAGAAGCAGAAGAAGATGCCAGAGCCGAGGATACTCATGCAGAAGATCAAGAACTTCTGTCCGGTGTAGGCGTCAGCCAGCCTTTGGCCGCCGAAGAGATGGAAAACTTGCATGAGACGGAAACGGTCCAAGATGCCGAAGATTTGGAAGAGATAGAAGAAATAGATGACGACACAGAGACAGAAGAGGACGTAGTGCCCGACGAGGAGACAGACCTTTCGGACGATATTCAAAGGGTTTACCCGGACGGCGAAGACCAGATTGAAGAAGAAGAGGAAGAAGAGGAAGAAGAAAAGTCTAAAAAGGGAAATAAGACCCTTTTCATCCTAATCGTACTTATTGTTATTGGTTTGGCTCTTACGGCAGTCGTCTATCTCTTAAGAGAAAAGGGCATGGGCCCCTTCACACCCGGAAGCTCGACCCCCGTCGAGAGTCTAGAAGGATCGGAAAGTTCCGGCTCGGAGTCTTCGGAGGATCAGACCGGCACGACAACGACCGAAGCCACTAGTACGACCCAAGAGACTACCCAGCCTACGACGACAGAACCGACGACTACAGCGCCCAGCGAGTCTCAACCGTCTCAAGCCGGTGAAGTGAACGGCGCCGAAGGCGGCAGTTATCCTGCAACGTACGAGGTTCAGGTAGGCGATACGCTTTATGATATCCTCAGAAAGGTTTACAAGAATTACAACATCGATGATGCATCTTATGAAGTTCAGAATGAACTAATCGGCCGCTTCATCGAGAAGAACCCCGAAACCATCAGTGGTTCTTTGGAAGAGGAGAATGTGGTCATTTACGCCGAGACCGAAATTGAAGTCCCAGACCCGTCGGATCTCTTGGAGCCCTTGAAGTCTTAAGTAAGAAACAACATAAAACGGCCCTCTAGGGGAGGGCCAGGATGTAAGCATTATCTTCTCCGGTATAAATGACTTGACCCAGGTCCCGGAGAAGATTTTCATTTATATGGGGGAATTTTAGTCGCTCCTGCGTGCCCACGACGATGTAAGAAACCTTGTGGTCTCGGAGAAGCTGATTTACCAGGACCGGATTGGTTCCTTCATAGATGGATCGGACATCTTCCTGTAAGGGCAAGACCACCTCGTTGAAGGCATCCGGTGTTTCTTTTGATGTGCGCCACAGCCATTCATGGGTCTGCCAACCGATAGGGGTGGGTAGGCCGGTATAGGCCGACAGGACGTTGTAGTTGGAATAAGAGTCACCGTAAGCTTCGAGCACGACGGGCTGTTCCTCTATTTTTTTGTTTAGAAAATCAATCATACGGAGTCTTTCTTCCATCGAATAGGTCCGGCCTTCGGCATCGGTCAGGGTCTGTCCGGCCAAAGCCCTGGTACCTTCCAGCCCTTTCTGACTTTCCAATTTTAAATCGCCGTACCAGTCACGGACCGAAGGCGTGTAGTAGAAGGGAACCGTGAAAAGTAAAAGGCTCAGTAAGAGGCAGACTAGGTTTTTTACAATTGGCAAGGGGCGGTCCGCTTTCTCATCATTCCACATTTTTCCGATCCAAAAGCTATCTTGTAGAAGTGCCGTTAGGCTGAAAGAGGCCACGACGCTAAGAAGCAAGAAGGCCTGGTAAGTAAACTTAAACATGGTGTTGGCCCTGCTAAAAGCACCTTCGTAAATATCCACGACGTAGAGGACTTCAGGAGCTAGAATAAGGCCCAGGCCCCCCAGGCCAAAGGCCAGGACCAGGGCGTGGATTTTCCTTACGTTCTCATTTTGTTTTTTGTGACTTAAGAGCTGGTAAATAAGAAAAATCAAAGCTAAAGCCACATGAGAAAACCAGAGTATAAAGAGAGCGTAAAAGCCGGATCGGTTTTGGGTGAAGGAGAGTTTTTGACTCATGGGGTCAAAATGCATTTGGAAGGGTAGGGACAAGAAGGAGGCCAGGAAGAAGAGCCCGTTGAAGACCGCAACGACTTTTGTATAGATAAAATCACGCTTTTTACAAAGGGCAAAAGCACCGTAAGTCAGGACCAGATAAAGCAGGCATTGGAGGATGACCTGATTTAGTTTTAAGTAGTTTAAGAAGGTCAAGGCTAAAATAGCCAAAGACAAGACAAGGTCTGTCAGAACTTGGCCAACAGGCCTAGGGAAAGCAAGCTTTTCTTCCTTCCTCCTATAGAAAACAATGAGGAAGAAGGCAAAACAAATGACTACAGTGTAGGTTAAAAAGTCCCAGTAGTTGGACATGGTCGAGACGGCCAAAAAAAGGCCCAGGCCTAAGACCTGATAGCGGGAAACTTTAGCCGAGGACGTATTCTTATAGCGGGTTAAGGTCAGATAAAAGGACAATAAAAGGCCCAGCAATAACAAGACCACCATGAGATTCACCATGTGGGCATGGAGATCTGCAACCAGGTATGAATAATAAGGAAATTCGTGGATGGTCTTATCCTGGGTTTCGGGATTGTAGCCGATAAAACGGGTTGCGTTGGAGAAAAAATAGCTGTCGATATCGCCGACCTCAACGCCTTTATTTTGCAGGAAGCGTAAGCATTTGTGGCCGGGGTTGCCGGGCTTGTAGAAAAAAGCATGGCTGTTACCGCCTATATTTAAGAACAAAGCCCCCAAAAGACCTCCCAGACCGGGCAGGATATGAGCCTCTAAGACGGAGGGTTTACTTTTAACTTTGGCCAAGGCTCTCTGATAGGCCAAATCTCTTATCAGGGCAAAGCTCAAAAGAAAACTCATGGCGAAAACCCCTGCCACACTTAAATTATAGGTGTATGCCGGATCGATGCCACTAAGCTTGGTCATGAAGCTAAATAAGTACTGGCCGAAATAGTAGTAGTTGATGGGCTGACCCGAAAACCACATGTCCTGTGCGGGCAAGGTGGATTGGCGACCCATGGACCTTATAAAGCCGTAATCCATGAATTTTTCCAGGTCGATAATTTCGGGCTTATGGGTCCTGACATAAGTCCAGATTAAAAGGGCCAAAAGAAAGAGTCCGGATTCGGCTAACTGAATAGGACCGAAAGAAGGATGCCCTGATATCCTGTCGGCCAAGTCGGGCTTCCTATTTTTACGAGAGGTCCGGAAAAGATAGGCAATAAAACCTACACTTAAGAGGCCGTAGAAAATACGTATAGGGATAGGGGAGAAGACCGGGAGGCCTAAGTAGGCCAAGGTCCAGATTAGATAGGCCGGTATAAGAAAGCCTAAAAAATGGCTGTAAGCCCAGCCCTTGTCCGGACTGTAGGGGAAGAGATAGGAAGCTAGGGGAGAAGCCAGGATAGCGCAAGCAATAAAGAGAGCGGACCAGGTGTAATAGTAAAGTCGGTCAACGGGGCTAAGCAAAACAGCTGCTAAAAAAACGGGGACCAAGAAAAAAATCAGGGCCGCAATAAATGAGATTATCCCTGACTTGGCAGGCCTCGGGCTCTTAAGATGAGAACTTTCTTGCATGGCTTCAAACCTCCAGGTCCACATTATAATATATTGCGGCCTATGCTATAATCGAGCAAGATTTTTAACAGGCTTAGCCATGTGAAATTAGAGGAGATAGTGCAAGTTTTATGGAGTATATGAGCTTAAATACCATCCGCGAAAAATACTTGAGATTTTTTGAGGAGAGAGGCCATCTGAGGCTGCCCAGTTTTTCCCTGGTTCCCAAGAACGACCCGTCCATCCTGTTGATTAATGCCGGCATGACCCCCATGAAGGCTTATTTTACAGGTAAGGAGACACCCCCGTCTAAAAGAGTTACGACCTGCCAGAAGTGTATCCGTACCGGTGATATCGACAATGTCGGCTACACCGACCGGCACGGCACCTATTTTGAAATGTTGGGAAACTTCTCCTTCGGTGATTATTTCAAAGAAGAAATGATTCCTTGGATTTGGGAGTTCTGTACCCAGGTCTTGGGCATGGAAGAAGACAGGCTCTACCCTTCCGTTTACGAAGGGGACGACGAGGCCTTTAACCTTTGGCATGAGAAGATCGGCCTTCCCCAGGACAGAATTTATCGCTTCGGTAAGGCAGACAACTTCTGGGAACACGGCACCGGCCCGTCCGGACCTTGTTCCGAAGTCTATTACGACCGTGGCGAGCAGTACGGTTGCGGGTCTCCGGATTGTGCACCGGGCTGTGAGTGCGACCGTTTCGTGGAATTCTGGAACTCGGTTTTCACGCAATTCGATAAGCAAGAAGACGGCACCTATCTTCCTTTGGCTCAGAAGAATATCGATACGGGCGTCGGCCTGGAGCGCCTGGCCACTATTGTCCAGGATGTAGGCTCTATTTTCGAAGTGGATACAGTCAAGTCCATCTTAGATTTGGTTTGCAAGCTGGCCGGAGTGACCTATCACGAAGATGCCAAGCAGGATATCTCCATCCGTATTATTACCGACCATATTCGATCGACCGTCATGATGATCGGCGACGGCATTACCCCCAGCAATAACGGCAGAGGCTATGTCTTGCGCCGCCTCATGCGCCGGGCTATCCGTCACGGTCAGCGCTTGGGTATTGAAGGGGCCTTCCTTAAGACTTTGGCCGAAGAAGTCATCCGGCAAAACGAAAATGTCTATCCCGAGTTAATCGAGCACAAAGACTTCATCATGAACACCATCGCCAACGAAGAGCGGACCTTTGCCAGGACTCTGGACCAGGGTAACCAGCTAGTCGCCCAATATATCGATCAGGCCAAAGCCGACGGGGCTAGGGAACTTTCCGGTGAAGATGTTTTCCGTCTACACGATACGTACGGCTTCCCCTTGGATTTGACGCGAGAAATTGCCGAGGAGCACGGCCTGGGCGTAGACGAAGCGGGCTTCAACACCCTTATGGAAGAGCAAAGAGCCAGGGCTTCAGAAAATACCAGTCAGAATGTTAAGACGGCTTGGGGCGGCATGGCCTTTCCCGAGGAAGTCAGCCATTTGGAGCCTACTCTTTTCACAGGCTACGAGACCTTAGAAGACAAGGGACAGGTTCTAAGCCTTTTGGCAGAAAGAGAGGATAAGACCTCATTAGAGACCAGAGAATCTCTGGGTGAAGGTCATGCCTTTATTCTCATTACCGATAAGACGCCATTCTACGGAATGGGCGGCGGCCAGGAAGGCGATTTCGGTTGGGCCTATCAGGGCGAAGCCAGGGTTCATATCCTGTCGACCACCAAGACGCCAGCCGGACTTTATCTCCACCACGCCGAAGTGGACCAGGGCATTATTGAATGCGGCAAGGCCATTGACCTAAAAGTAGATAAGGAAAATCGTTTGGCGACGGCCCGAAACCATACCGTGACCCACCTTCTCCACCAGGCTCTTAGAGATGTCTTAGGGAAGCACGTTACCCAGCAAGGGTCGGAGGTCAACAGCCACCACCTGCGTTTCGACTTCTCCCACTACCAGGCCTTGACGGCGGACGAATTAGAAGAGGTCAGCCGGCTCGTGAACCAAGCCATTTTGGCCGATTATCCTGTCATAACCGATATTATGCCTATTGATGAAGCCAAAGCCCAAGGCGCCATGGCCCTCTTTGATGAGAAGTACGGCGATGCGGTCCGTGTTCTGTCTATCGGCGATTACAGTAAGGAACTTTGCGGCGGAACGCACCTCAAACACACTTCTCAAGCCGGTTCCTTCCGTATTACGCAAGAATCCTCTATCGCAGCCGGTGTCCGCCGTATCGAAGCGGTGACTGGCTTTGAGGCTATCCGTTATGCCAAGGAAGACCGTTTGGCCCTGGCCAACTTAGGGGCCATGCTGAAGACGTCACAAGAAGAGCTTTCGGCAAAAGTACGTCAGGTCCTGGAAGACAACCGCCAGCTGAAGCGCGAGGTGGAGAACTTAGAGAATGCTCAGGCCAGAGCAAAGAATGCCGACTTGACCGACCGGGCCAAAAAAGTGAAGGACTTCAATGTCCTGGTGACCGAGGTCCGGGTCCAAGACCAAAACCAGATGCGTGAATTAGGTGACCTCTTGAGAGACAAGTTAGAGCCCTCTATCTTATTTTTGGTCAGAAAGTCGGATTCGGGTTTGAACTTCCTGGCTATGGCATCCGATGAGGCCGTCAAGGCCGGTATCCATTGCGGTAATATCGTCCGTGAATGTGCCAAGTTAGCCGTAGGCGGCGGAGGCGGCAGGCCTAATATGGCCCAGGCCGGTGCTAAAGAAGTCGACAAATTGGATGCGGTTTTGGCCAAGGCCTCGAGCTTAATCGAAGAAACTTTATAGGTATTGTAACTGATAGAAAGGATTCTAAAGAAATGGACGACTGTATTTTCTGTAAGTTAGCCAACGGACAAATTCCTACCGAGATGGTCTACGAAAATGACCTGGTAGCCTGCTTTAAGGATAATAACCCGCAGACCCGGACCCATTGCCTGATTGTTCCCAAGGCCCATTACCGGGATATTTTGGATATGGGCGCTAAAGCGGATTGGGCCAAACTAGGTCCGGCCTTGGAAGATTGTATAGATCAGGTTACGACCAAGCTGGGCATAAAGGACCAAGGTTTCCGACTCATCAATAACTGCGGAGAAGGAGCTGGCCAATCGGTCTTCCATGTCCATTTCCACTTAATGTCGGATCCTGAGAAGCTTAAAGAAAAATTACTATAAAGTTTATCTAGGGTAGAGGATGCTTTCGGAAGTAAGAAGTCGGTCCGATTTATCATAGACCAGCTTCAGGCTGAAGAAGACCCTTTTATCCTCTAATAACAAAGGAAGGAAGATCCTGTCGCCCTCCCATAAGGGGAGAGACAGGATTTTTTCTTTATCTATCCAGTGCAGATCCCCTTCACGGCTTGTACCGGGGGAAATGAGTCGGGAAGAAACATGAGCCTTATAGACAAAAATATATTCGCTGGGCTTGGTATCATAAGTGAAGGTTAGGACGCCCTTCCATTCATAAGATCCGGGCCTTAGGTCCAGACTGGTTTCTTCTTTTACTTCACGGATAAGGCAGTCTTCGGGGCTCTCGTTTGTTTCAAACTTGCCGCCTACCCCAATCCACTTACCGTGGTTTACGTCGTTCGCTTTGCGGTTACGGTTTAACATGAGGAAAGCACCGTCGTTTTCGATATAGCACAGGGTGGATAAAATCATTTGAGGACCTCTTTCGTATGCGTCTTGCAACTATCTTAGCTCTTTTCGCAATTTTTGGAGTATTTTTCTCCGCGTTTTTGTTATAGTGACAAAATGCTAGCTACTTTAGATTTGTTACAAGCTCATCTAAGCAGGACGACTATACTTGAACTAATGGAACATTATGCAAACGATAAAGAGTTAAGAGGAAAGAGAAGAGGATTTGAAATGAAAAGCCATAAGAGACGTTTTACGAGTATTTTGGCGGCATTTTTTGCCCTGGTGTTTTTATTGGCGGCTTGCGGCCCGGGCGGTCAGAAGCAGAATCTTAAGATTGCCAATATCGCTATGACCGATCCTATCAGCTCCTTGAATCCGGTTTTCATGGATGCATCGGAAGCTATGAAATATGCGGTAGGAATCTCTTGGGACCCCATCGTTGAACTGAATGAGAAGCTGGAATTCGAGGGTGTTTTGGCCGAGTCCGTTACCTTACAAGAAGACGGTAAGACTTTTCGTGTGAAGATTAAAGACGATGCCAAATGGTCTGATGGTGAGCCCATTCGCTCCGATGACCTGATTTTCTATACCATCCAGATTAGAACGCCCAGTGTGGGGAACATTTCCATGGCAGCCTATTACCTGATTGAAGGCTTTGACCCCGAAACCGGCCAAGTGCCCGACGACACCAAGGAAGTGTCCGGCCTGGTCCGTGTCGACGATAAGACCGTAGACTTTGTACCCAGAGAGCCGATCAGTCTGGAGAATTTCCTCAATAACTACATGCGTTATTCTTACCCCATTCCTTTTCACCTCCTAAAGGATATGACTTCGGCGGAATTGGCCAAAACGGACTGGTTTACCCAGCCTGAAGCGGTCAGCGGAGCCTTCATCCCGACCCAGGTGGACTTGGCCAATGCTATTTCTTTCAAGAAGAACGAGGCATACTGGCAAGGTGAGCCCAAGTTGGACCGCCTGAACATTAAAATTACGGACGGGGCGCAGCTTTTGGCCGGATTGGAATCGGGTGAAATCGATTACGTACAGCAGACCACAGCGGTTTTCCCCCAGGAAGACCAGGCTGCGGTAGAAAAATTAGACAAGGCTAAGGCTATTTATGCCGAACCGGTTACCTCGCAGTTTACCTTTATTAACCAGGAATCCATTCCCGATAAGCGTGTGCGTCAGGCTATGCTTCTGGCCTTAGACCGCCAGGGCCTGGTCAATTCGTTCCTCGACGGTCACGGTGAAGTTGTGGACGGCTTCCTGACCTCGACATCGACCTATTTTGACTCGTCTCTGGAAGCGGTGAAGCAAGATCTGGATAAGGCCAAAGCCTTGATGGATGAGGCTAAAAAAGACGGTTTCGATCCGAATCGTGAATTTGTCTTCAAGATTAACTCCGGTGACCAGACCTTTGTCCAAATGTCGACCATTGTGATTGAACAATGGAAGCAGTTAGGTCTTAACGTAAAAGTCCAGACCGTACCTTTGAATAATCTTTTGGCCGATGCGGCAAGCCACAGCTTTGATATTTTGGCGGTCCAATATACCCTGCCTGCGGCGGCTCCGGCACTGGATATTGCCTGGCTGACCGGACCCGATAACTGGGCAAACTTTCATAACGACAGGGTAGATGCCTTGGTCGCTGAGGCTTCGGGGTTCAGCGGTGAAGCGGCCGATGGAGTCAAGTTATACGGCGAACTGAATCGCATTATTCAAGACGAAGTACCGATGATGAATCTTTATGTCATCGAACCCTTGGGAGCCAAATCCGAAAGATTCCAAGCCCAAGACCCATCTGTCTTCGGCGGCTTTATGAACTTGCATGAGTGGGATATAATAGACCGGTCAAACGAGTAAAAGCAAAAGGAGCTTTATGGAAGCTTTACTGAGAGTAGAAAACTTAAGAGTCGCTTTCCGCAGCGACTGGGGCCTAAAGGAGGCGCTTGACGGCGTCTCTTTTGCTATCTATCCGGAAGAGACCTTGTGCCTGGTAGGCGAGTCGGGCTCCGGCAAGTCGGTGACGGCCTTGTCGATTATGGGCCTTCTGGGTGCCAACGCCGAGATTTTGGACGGCAAGATTTTTTACGGCGACCGGGACCTTCTGAGCCTTAGTGAAAAAGAGCTGAACCATTACAGAGGCAATGCGATTGCCATGATTTTCCAGGATGCCATGGGTTCTTTGAATCCTGTCTTTACGATAGGTAATCAGGTAGTAGAAGCCGTCCGTGCCCAGTCTAAAGAAATCAGCAAAGCGGCTGCTGTTGTGGAAGCCAAGAGGCTTTTGTGCCGAGTCGGTTTAGAGGATATCGATGACCTGATGAAGCGCTATCCTAATGCCTTATCGGGCGGTATGCAGCAACGTGTCATGATTGCCATGGCTTTGGCCGGCAAACCTAAACTTCTTATTGCCGATGAGGCGACGACCGCCCTGGACGTGACCATTCAGGCCCAGATTATGAAGCTTCTCAAGTCCCTCCAAGCCGAGATGGGCTTGTCTTTAATTCTTATTACCCACGATATCGGTCTGGTCGGCCAAATGGCGGACCGGGTTATGGTCATGTATGCGGGTCAGATTGTTGAGCAGGCCGGCGTTATGGACCTCTTCCACTATCCGGCCCATCCTTATACCAGAGGCCTGATGCGGGCAGTTCCTTCGATTAATGATGATAAGTCTAAAAGACTGGTGTCAATCGAGGGTCAGGTACCGGAATATTATGATAAGATTACAGGATGTCGCTTCATGTCGCGTTGTCCTAATAAAACCGAGGGCTGTGAGAAGCCTCAGGAGATGAAATGCGTCCATGAAGACTGTGCCGAACACGAACAGAAAGTCCGCTGCCACCTGGCTTGGAAAGGACTCTTGGATTGAAGGAAGACAAGACTACAAAAGCTCCTCAGACCCCTATCTTAGAGGTCCGAAACCTGGTGAAGACCTATCCGGCTTTTACCCAGGGCCTTTGGCCTGTAAAAGAGAAGGTCCATGCCGTTTCGGATATTTCTTTTGATATTTATGAAGGAGAGACCTTGGGTCTGGTGGGCGAGTCCGGTTCGGGCAAGTCAACGACCGGTCGGCAGATTGTCGCCTTGGAGAAACCCGACAGCGGGCAGATCATCTACAGGGGCCAAGACCTGGTGCAAATGCGTACGGCAGAACTGAAGCCGATTCGCCGCGAAATCCAGATGGTTTTCCAAGACCCTAATTCATCGCTTAATCCCAGGAAACATATTAAGGATATCTTGGCCGACCCCATGCTCCACCACAAGTTGGTCAAAAGAAAAGACGTAACCAAGCGGGTCGAATATTTGCTGGACCTGGTAGGACTTCCCCGAAACTCTATGGGGCGTTACCCTTTTGAATTTTCTGGCGGCCAAAGACAACGTCTGGGTATTGCCAGAGCCTTAAGCCTGGAGCCCAAACTGATTGTTTTGGATGAGCCGGTATCGGCTCTGGACGTCTCCATCCAGGCGCAGATTTTAAATCTCCTCCATGACTTACAAAACGAGCTGGGCCTGACCTATCTTTTCATCGCCCACGGCTTGGGTGCGGTCCATTACATTTCCGACCGCATTGCCGTCATGTATGAAGGGAGAATTTTAGAAATTCAGGAGGCGGAGACACTCTTCAAACACCCGCAAACCGACTACACCAGAGAGCTTATTCAGGCCGACCCTCTGCCTGATCCCAGCCTGGACCAATTCAGGGTCACAGAAGAAGATTTGAAGAGTCCTTGCGATGAGAAATTCAAATTCGAGGTGACCTTATGATTCGTTATATTTTGAAACGTATTTTAATTGCCATCCCTGTTTTACTGGGCATTACGCTCTTGGACTACGCCATCATGTCTATGGCAGGCAGCCCTATGGAAATGATGTTGGGCCCCAGGGTGACCGAGGCGGCTTTGGCCGAAAAAGAAGCCCTCTTAGGCTTGGACCAGCCCCTGATTGTCCAGTACTTCAATTGGCTAAAGGAACTCATACAGGGAAATCTCGGTTATTCGATTAAACAAAATCTCCCCGTTGCCAGCCTTATCGGTCAGAACATTGGCCCCACCGCACTTTTGATGGGGGTTTCGCTCATTTTGTCCATGGGTTTGGCCATACCGGCCGGCCTTCACAGTGCGGTCAAGCAGTATTCCAAGACCGACTACACCATCGTCCTTTTGTCCTTTATCGGAACGTCCATTCCGTCTTTCTTCCTGGCCTTGGTGCTGGTCTACCTTTTTAATATGAAGCTGGGTGTCCTACCTTCAGGCGGAATGACGACTCTGGGCTATGATCCCTCTATTGGTGATACGGTCAGGCATATGATTTTGCCGGTTGTGGTTATGGTGGTGTCACTTCTGGGTAACAATATTCGTTACATCAGAGCCTCTATGCTGGAAATTTTGGACCAGGATTATCTTCGGACTGCCCGGGCCAAAGGTATCGGTAAGAAAAAGGTCATTCGTAAACATGCCCTAAGAAACGCTCTCTTGCCCATTATTACGATTTTCGGTATGCAGATTCCCATTATGTTTAGCGGGTCTGTCGTCATTGAGCAGGTCTTTTCCTGGCCGGGATTGGGACGCCTCACCATGGACGCCATCTTAAACCGCGATTTCCCTCTTATCATGGGAGTCAGCCTTTTGGCCGCCATTGTGGTCTTGGTCTCCAATCTCTTAACCGATATCATCTACACCTTGGTAGACCCCACCATTGAATATAGTTAAGGAGCCGGCGGATTATGGTTGAAAATACCAAAAACATAAATCATTCAAAAGATGCCAACTTGGCCCAATCTATCGCCGACGAGACCTATGCCCAAACCGTCTATCGCCGTTTTAAGCGCCATCGTCTGGGCTTTATCAGCTTGATTTTTCTCATTGTGGTTGTGGCTCTGATTATTCTGGTGCCGCTCCTGTCCCCCTATGATCCCAACGGCATCGTAGGCAATTATAAAGAGCCGCCCAGCGCAGCCCATCCCTTAGGGACAGACAAAGTGGGACGGGATATGTTGACCAGGCTCTTTGCGGGTGCCGGCGTATCGCTTTTTGTCGCCTTGTCTTCGACCTTGATTTCGACTTTGGTCGGTATTGTCTTGGGACTTTTATCGGGCTATTTCGGTTCCTGGGTAGATATCTTCATCATGCGTATTACTGACGTGGTCATGTCTTTCCCATATCTCTTGCTGGTTCTGGTTTTCGCGGCCATCTTTGATCCCGGCATGTGGAATATCATTCTTATTTTGAGCTTTGTGAACTGGCCGGCTATGGCCCGTTTGGTGCGATCCAATGTCATGGCCATCCGAAAAGTAAACTTTGTTCAGGGCTCTCGTGTCGCCGGTATGACCCATGCCTATATCATGTTTAAGGACATCCTTCCCAATGCCATGGCACCGGTCCTTATTAACGCCAGTTCCGTTTTAGCCCTGACGATGCTGGATGAAGCGGCCCTGTCTTATTTGGCCATGGGCGTCCAACCCCCGACCGCCTCCTTGGGCAACCTTCTCAATGTGGCCCAATCTTTTTCTGTTTTGAAGAATTACCCCTGGATGTGGATTCCGCCGGGTGTATTCATAATACTTTTGGTTGTAGCGATTAACTTTATAGGAGATGCATTAAGAGATGCCTTAGATCCCCAAAGTCAATCGCAAGAAAATTAGATGGAGGCAAATAATGTCTGAAGTAAGTAAAAATTCCTTAAGCACGAGAGAGAAAACCAGAAAGCTGACTATGTTTTCTATGTTCTTGACTCTGGAACTGCTCTTGTTTTTAGTCCCTTATTTAGGCTATATTCCGGTAGGTCCTATCAATGCCACGACTCTACACATACCGGTTATACTCTGTGCGATTTTTATGGGTCCCGCATACGGAGCAGGTTTGGGATTTGTGTTTGGTCTTTCCAGTTTGTTGAAAAATACTTTTATGCCGACTATTACCAGTTTCGTTTTTTCACCTTTCGTCGAAATCGGTGGGCTTAAGGGAAACGGTTGGTCACTGTGGATCGCTATAGGTCCCAGAATCTTGTTGGGGGTTATCGCCTACTATCTTTTTGTCGCCCTGGCCAAAGCCATCAAGAAGCCCGGTTTGGCAGCCGGCCTAGCCGCCGCACTGTCGACTTTCATCCACACCCTCATGGTGATGGGTTCTATCTACCTGTTTTTCGGAAAAGAATACGCTCAGGCCAGACAGGTGGCCGAGTCTGCTGTCTTGGGCCTGATCGGCGGTGTCATAGCCGTTAACGGTGTAGCCGAACTCATCGTTTCCGCCATCCTGGTATTTGTTGTTTATCAGGTTTCTAAAGGATTTATGAAGAAAAGGAAGACCAACGCCTAATGGAAAAGAAGCGTATTTTAGTCGGCATATCCGGCGGTATCGCCATTTATAAGGCTTGTCAGCTGGTCAGTAATCTGTCGAAAACCCACGAAGTTCAGGTGGTGATGACCTCGCATGCCAAAGAATTTATGAGTCCTCTTACCTTTGAGACCTTGACCGGTAGGCCGGTTTATTCAGAGATGTTCGGGCCTGGTGTGGACCACAGCAAGGTGCCGCATATTGATTTGGCCAAATGGGCCGATCTTATTGTTATCGTACCGGCTACCGCCAATTTCCTGGCTAAAATGGCCCATGGTCTGGCCGATGACCTCATGAGTTCCATGATGCTGGCGGCCAGGTCGCCTGTCCTGGTTTGTCCCGCCATGAATACTTACATGTTGGCCCATGAAGCCACGCAGGAGAATATCCATATTTTGGAGAGTCGGGGTATTCACGTCTTAAACGCTTCGTCGGGCCTTTTGGCCTGCGGCGATTACGGGGCAGGCAAGCTCCCTGAGCCCGGCCAAATTCAGGACATCATTGAAACCCTCTTAATAGAAGAAAAGGACCTTGCAGGTCTTAATGTCACCATAACAGCCGGTCCTACCCGAGAAGCTCTGGACCCGGTCCGTTTTATTAGTAACTACTCCTCGGGCAAGATGGGCTATGCTTTGGCCCAAGCAGCCCTAGATCGAGGCGCTCGGGTTCGCCTGATTTCAGGGCCTGTTTCTATAGATCCGCCTTCCGGTGTAGAGCTTTACCCTGTAGAATCCGCCCAAGACATGTTTGAAGCGGTTCAAAATCTCTTGGATGATACCGACATGCTTATCAAGGCCGCAGCGGTTGCAGACTACAGACCCAAGGTCATATTAGACCAAAAAATTAAAAAATCGGATGACGACCTGACACTTTCTCTGGAACGCAATCCCGATATTTTAGCCTGGGCCGGAGAACACAAGAAAGACCGGACCGTACTCTGCGGCTTTGCCATGGAGACCCGGAATCTCTTGAAAAATGCCCAGAAGAAGCTGGAGTCTAAGCACTGCGATCTCTTGGTGGCCAACTCTCTAAAAGAAGAGGGAGCCGGCTTCGGGACCGATACCAATGTGGCGACCTTGCTTTGGCCGGACAGGGAAGAGACCTTGCCTATGATGAGTAAGAAAGCTTTGGCCCACAAAATCTTGGACGCCCTGGTTGCCATTAAGGAGGCAAAATAGATGCTTCTGACCCTTGATGTAGGTAATACGAATATAGCTATCGGCATTTTTAACGGTGAAGACCTGGTCGGTGATTTCAGGATGATGAGCCGGACCGAACGGACGGCCGACGAAATGGCCATGACGGTTCTAGACTTCCTCCATAGCCAATCTATTGATGCCAAAGATATTCAGGATGTTGTTATTTCCAGCGTGGTACCTCCCATAGGTGAGAAGCTGGGGGAGCTCTTCCAGAAGTACTTTTCATTGGAGCCTCTTTATGTGAACTACAAAGCCAAGACCGGTATTAAAATTCTGGCCGATAACCCCAGAGAAGTCGGGGCGGATCGGATTGTCAACGTCACAGCCGGCCATGCGCTTTATAAAAAGTCTTGCATTATCATCGACTTCGGAACCGCCACAACCTTCGATTACGTCACAGAAAACGGCGAATTCCAATATACGGTTATTATGCCGGGGCTGGAAATATCGGCCAGAGCCCTCAGCGGCAAGACGGCCAAATTACCCCAGGTCGAGATTAGTAAGCCTGCCTCCATCTTGGCCTCGAACACGGTCGACGGTATGCAGGCCGGCATTGTTTACGGTTATATCGGAGCTGTGGAATACACTATTTCACAGATGAAAAAAGAACTTAAAGATGACCCTTATGTTGTGGCTACAGGCGGCTTGGGACGGGTAATAGCAGAGGAGAGTCCATTAATAGATTTGTATAATCCTCACATTGCCTATGAAGGTATGAAGGTAATCTATAAAAATACTAAAGAAATAAAAGGAGACCTCCCGGCTTAGGCCAAGGAGGTCTTTTTAAAACTTCTTATTTTGCTTCCGTCATCTTGGTCGGAAGCTTATTTTTATTCTTGAGGGCTATTGTTGTTAGAATCTGAATCGTCTTCTGCAGTCGGGCCTTGTTTCTTCTTTAAAACATAGAGGACAATGGAGACTATGGCTAAGACTACAACCAGGCCGATAATGACCAGCGGTACGGTCATGTTGCCCTTGTTTTTGGAAGAGGAGTCATTGGCTCCGGGTAGGGTCTGGGTAGGATTGGTAGGCATGGCGTCCGAAGCAGAGCCACTGGGGTCCATGGAAGAAGATTCCGGTGGGGCAGAAGAGCTCTCAGACGGATTACTTGTGGAGCTCTCCGATGTCTTGGAAGAATCTGAAGTATCCGGTGCAAATGTGCTTTCACTTTCGCTTTCTTTTACGGTATGGGAGTCATATTCTTCCAGATAAGACCCAGGTATGTAAACAGCCTGACCCTTAAAGTAAGCTTTGTACCAGCCGTTATCGCTAATATGGTAAATATCAACGACTTCACCGGCCGTAATCATACCGATGTAATCGGAATTTAATGACGGGCCGGAACGCATGTCTACATTTTCTCTGGCTACATACTGGCCGAGCAAGGTTTCATTCTCAGTAGACTCAGGCTGGGTAGTAGGTGTAGGAGTGGCCGGCTTGGGTGTGGGTGTCGGAGTATCGGGTGCTTTAGTCGGCGTAGGTTTATCCGGTGCCTGGGTCGGCTTAGGCGTCGTTGTTGCCGGGACCGGAGTAGGAGTTGCGGGAACCGGTGTAGGTGTTGCAGGAACAGGGGTGGGGGTAGGAGCTGCAACCGTGATAGTGAAGCTTTTATTTTTTTCATGTTCCTCAATTACAGGATTTTGGTCCGAAGATTCCGGGTCTCTGGTAGTCAAAGTTGTATAAACAGTAATCACATCGCTTTTCTTTAATGTAATTGTTGCAGACAGGCTACCAGAATACATTTTAGTCTGAGGATAATTTACGACCTTGTAGTAGTCATTATTGGAAATTAATGCATTGCCGTTCTGATCGTATATAGCCATGCTATAGACTTCAAAACAATAGCTACTGTTATAAGAGACGTTAACTGTGACGTTGGCATTCGATGCACCCAGTTCCGTCGGGGATGCTGAAATATCGATGTTCCAGCTTTCTTTCGCTGCCTCTAATTCAGTGTTGTTTAATAGAGAACCCACGAAAGAGCCCAAAACTAAACTTAGGATTAGAAAGGTAAGACTTATCTTCCGGGTAAATTTTCTTTTCATACAGTCTCCTTATTACTTTTTAGTCCGACGTTTCAGAAGGACGTAAATTAGACTGAGAACTATTATAGCAAAAGGAACAACGATTAGAATAATAGTCTTTGTATTGGGCCCTGAATTTTCAGGTGCGTCATCGGTTGAAGAGGGAAGTGTGTTGGGGGTTGTATCAGCTATGGAAGTCGTTGAGTTTTCCTCTGAGCTAGGTGTGGAGTTTGTAACAGTAGAAGAAGTTGCCGGACTGGTATTAGCTGTGGTTTCCGGTGGCGAGGAAGTGGGCTCGGAACTTTCACTTGTCGTAATCTCTTCAGTACTGGTGGGTTCAGGGGCGGTTTCTTCTTTAAAGTCCTTAGAAATTACGAAATAACGCAAAACCGTACCGGGAACTTTTTGGCCATCTAGGGTTTTAAAAGTGGAATTAATTAAAGCTATGGTGGCAACACCGGGCTCTAGAGCCTCTAATGTAAAAGAGGCAATAACTTGTTCGCCTTCACTAAGCAAAGCACCGTCACTTTGTCCCTCGACTATCAAGATACCTTCTCCTTGATCTTCGTAACTTAAATCAAAGTCGTCATGAAGAGATGTTTCGGCTTCAAGGAATCGGAATGCCTGGTTATTGTAATTGACCTCTAGTGTGAAGGACGCAATAGGGGTAGGAAGTACTCCGCCTAACTCCACAATAACTTGGGGGGTATCCGATTCACCTTCGGTTTTAAAGGTTATGTCGGCTCCGGATGCGTAAATTGCGATTGGACTTACTGTAAAAATGAAAATGAGCAAGAGCGAAATAAAGGCAACGTGAATTCCTTTGGAAAACTTGGTTTTTTTCATGGACTTACTCCTTAATTTCTCTTAAACCGACAAGATGATAACGGATTAGAATGAGATCCGTGTTGGTGATACGGCCATCCTTATTAATATCTGCTCTTTTAATTTCATCTGTATTTAGCTTTCTAAGACCTACCAGGTGGTAACGTATGAGAATGAGGTCTGTATTAGAAATCTTACCATCTCCGTTGAGATCGCCTAGGCGGTATTTTTGTCCGGAAGGTGGTGGAGTCGGTTGGGGTTTAGGTGTCGGGGTAGGCGTAGGTCTTACGACTTTCTTTAGGATTTCTTGTCGATAGGGATAGGCATTGACATAACCTATTTTTCCGTTGTCCAGGCGGACCTTATACCATTGGTTAGTACCTTCGGAAACATTGTCTCCGGTAACTCTGTCCAAAATGAGCGTACTGTCACCTTGATATAAATAGCCGACCTCATCAGAACCGATCTTTGCGTCAGCTCTCACGTAATAGCCATATTGGTAAGTTATCCGAAGTCTGTCTCCGGTATTTCCAAATTGCTTGGCCGGTCCAATTTCATAATCATTATCTGAGCTGCCGGGCTGCTGAGAAGGTACGTGGTCCGGATAGCGGTTGCCGGGGTTGGTATAAGCGTAATTATCCATATTTTGGAAAACAGGAATCAGGAAAGTAAAGGGTTCGTCCAAAGTTCCCGCATCTCGGTTCGCTTCGTACTGCACACTCCCTTCAGTAGCAGGAGCAAATGCATTACTCATATATTGGTGCCAAACGTTATTGGGCAGGTCTCCTTCACTGTGTCTTAAGTTATACTTCATATAATAGTTCGTATTTTGACCGACATCTAAGTAAGCTTCCTTAATAAAGGTTAGACCGCCGTAGATGGCTTTATATTGAGAATCCCAGGGAAGCCCGTATGTTTTCTGCTCTTGGGCATTTGTACCAAGGCCCATAGCATAGTAAATAGAGTTAGTCTGAGGGCTCTCACCGTGATAGGCCCCGATATTGAAGACATTGTAGTAATTTCTGTCATAGGGGACTTTCAGCTTAAGGTTCTTGTAATCTTCCCATGATATTTTCAGTGTGCCCTTGGCGTTAGGTGTAATGGTATAGTTGCCATTAGCGTCTTTAGTCTGTACTTCGGTTAATATACGGGTGCCGACGAAGACAGGGGAGACACCATGCGCTCTGGACGCACTTATAATGTCGGGAATCATATTAAGTAAGTCCGGATTATGTGAGTACATCTTCCGGAGACGCCTCTCGGCCGGAGCGTTCACGACCTCACTTAATTTTTCGAACATGAATATATATTTTTCATTGAGCCAATTTCTGGGATCCATGGTGAATAAGAGTGTCTCTTTATTGGCCGCATACCAGCCGCCGGCATCAAAGGGATTCGGATAGGCAGGATCTCTGTATTCTGTAAAATAATAGGGGACCAGATTTCTGCTGGCTACTTTTTTCTCTACATCTACAGCATACTCCAAGGAAAAATCGTGAAAATAGGGCTCGAAAGACCAGGACGGATGGTCCTTGTGTAGCTTTTCTAAGCTGTCACGATAAGAAGCCGGGAACTTTTTTAGGAGGTTTTGCCATTCCGCTTGTGTGTACATGGGTGTGCCCGCAGGAATATCGCTGTTCCCTTGAGGAGGAGTAGGCGTGGGTTTGGGTGTAGGAACAGGGGTGGGTGTAGGTTTGGGTGTGGGGGTAGGTTTGGGTGTACTAGCTGATACAATTTTTTGGTAAGCGGGGTCTTGGTCAACAATGACATAGCAGGTGTTTCCGTAAATGGTTGTTCTGTACCAAAGATTACCGTAGCCTGTCATGTAGTCCCCTGTGACGACTTCACGAACAAGGAAACTTTCTTTAGGAAACCAGTAACCTATTGTTTCTCCGCTGGTTTTGGGTTCTTTACGTGCTCTATAGTCAATTGAACCTACTATTTCCACCCTATCTCCTGGCTTCGCAATATTTGCTGCCTTGGCCGGCACTTGCGGCAAAAAGCTTATTAATAAGGATAGTAATACAAGTAAAGCAGTTAGTTGTATGCGGTTGGGGTATCTACTCGTGTCTTTAGGGTCTAAGGTCATCATGTGCTCCTTCAACTCAAATCAAAGGTTTTATTGTCCGTCGTCCTTTGGCCGACGAAATATTATTACAAAATTATTACAATCAATCGTTGTTATTATATACGGACAGGCTTGATTTGGCCATAGTTTAGAGAACAAAAGTTGCTTAGTAAAAGCTAAATTAAAAGAAAAAATGCTAGAATGAAAAGCATATAGCATTTGGTCGAAGAAGCAGAAAGGATTTCCAAATATGTTAGAGCAATTAAGGCACGATGTTTGTAAAGCCAACCTAGCTTTACCTGCATATGGTTTGGTTACGTTTACTTGGGGTAATGTTAGCGGTATAGATAGAGAGAAGGGCTTGATTGTGATTAAGCCGAGCGGTTTAGACTACGATGGCATGAAATCTGAACACATGGTCATTGTTAACTTGGAAGGTGAAGTTGTGGAAGGCGAGCTTAGACCTTCGTCGGACTTAGCCACACATCTTGAACTTTATAAAGCTTTTCCCGAACTGGGGGGAATCGTTCATACACACTCCACACAGGCGACAGCTTGGGCTCAAGCGTGTCGACCCATTCCTTGCTTCGGCACTACGCATGCTGATTATTTCCACGGTGAGATGCCTTTGACCAGAGCTTTAAGCCGGGAAGAAATTGAAGGGGCTTATGAGAAAAACACGGGTCTGGTTATTATTGAAACCTTTAAAGAAAAGAAGTTAGATCCCGTAGCTGTTCCGGCCGTCCTTTGTGCATCGCACGGACCTTTTGCCTGGGGAAAGGATGTCCATGAAGCAGTCCATAATGCTGTAGTTCTGGAAGAAGTTGCCAAAATGGCACAGCTGACGTTGACTGTTAATCCCGAGGCACAGTCAGCTCCTCAATATCTTATGGATAAACATTATTATAGAAAGCACGGCGCTAACGCTTATTACGGGCAGCATTAGGGATTTTTATCATGGAGGAGGCTGGCAATGGATATTGTTTTGGGGCATTTACCGCAGAATCTCGACGAGATGAAAGCTTTACCTTATTCGAGTCTAGAGCTGCCGGAATCTGCGGACGCTCTTCCTATTGTTGTCATGTGTCATTATATGAAATCTCCGGAGGATCCTTGGGCCTAGTTGTAATATAGTAGATACAAATAGCCGGGAGGAGAGATCATGGGTCAAATTATTCTAGGTGCCGTATTAGTCTTGATAGGACTTGCCATGTTGGAAACATTAGTTATGGGTTCCTATAATGAGCCGGCCCAGATCATCGGAGGCCTTGTTTTCTCCTTAATTTTCATTGTTGTGGGAGTCATGCTAATGGTTACCCGTATCAAGGAAATCAAGGCCAAAAAAAGCACAGGATCGAAAAATCTTGCCAAGGATATCAATCAAGATAGCTTAAAGGGCCGAATTAAATCCTTCTTTGAACCTTCACAATATGATAAGAAAATTCTACTTAAGCGCTTTGCAGAAGAAGAACCGGCGGATGAAAAGTCGCCTTATGATTTCTTACGAAGATTCAGAAAGAACTATACGGCCTTTTTCTCCGATGCATCAACTAAGGAGAATCAAGCTATCCAGTGGGACACGACCCAAATCTTCCGCAATATTTTGGAATTTCGCAAAAATCGCCTGAGGAATTTAGGCCTTAGCTGTGAGACTCAAACACGTAATATTAGTTCGGAAAAGAGTCAAAATGCTTTAAAGAATAAGTTTTCGGATAGCCAGTACGAAATTTATGAGTATGAAGAAGAGTTGGTCGTAAACGATATCTATAAGAAAAACGGCCGAACGCTTCATAATTGCCTCCATAGCAACGTTGCCTATTACACGGTTACCGATACAAAGCAAGTCGGCGATACGGAGGTCATATGTCCTAGTTGCGGTGCGATAACCACCAGGGAAGCTCTGCTGGACGGTTGTGACTATTGCGGAACTAAATTTTTGATTGAAGATTTGGAAAGCAAGATTTCCATGTACGCCTTGCGTATGAATTACCAGTCTGCTTATGATCAATACCGTTATTATAAGAACAAAACTTTAAAAATCATAATCCTTTGCTTGCTTGCAGTGGTGCTACTCTTTTTTACCATATATGCTTTTTTGCAAGCACCGACGTTTTTGGCCGATTCCGGAACAGGAATCCTTATGCTTATCGCAGCATCTCTATTTGCCATAATCATTACCTCTGTTTGTGTGGCTGTGGCACTATTTATTATCTACAGTCGGATTGTTTTTCCTATTGTTAGCTTGTTCGGTGGAATTGATGTTGTTTCCAAACAGCTAATCAATATCTTGCAAAAGGCCCCTCAGTATGATCAGAATATAGGAAACTACATTCGTCAATATGATCCGCATTTTTCCACGTCAACTTTCTATTCGGGTTTGCAAAATAAGATTGCTTCCTTTATTTATGCAGATAACTCAAGGCAAATCAACACCTTTTCCGTCCAAAATCTGGATAGACTGCTAGGTAAATACGCTAATGTCGTAGATGTGAATCCGGAGTACATGGGAATCAAGAATTATAGAATAGACAATTTTTACCAATATGCGGATGTTGAAGTGGATTTAAAATTGGCCAAATATGAAAGAGACAAATTTCGCTATGCCAAAGAAAAATGGTATATGAAATTAGTCAAATCAGCTCAGTGCAAAACCCAGGTTGTGCGCGGACCGGTTGCCAGAAAGTGTCAAAACTGCGGTGCCCCCTTAGACTTATTAAGCGGTAAAGCGTGTGAATACTGTGGGAGCGAGGTGAGGTTGGAGCAATACGACTGGGTTATTCAAGACATCCGCTTCATCAAGTAATCAGTTTTCTTTTTTATAATATTTAATCAGGGCCTGGGTGCCTAGATTACCGTCACCTTGGGCCTCCAGCTCTTGGTAATGGTCGAGGATGGTGCTCAAGACATCCAGATTCATGCCTTTCATTTCAGCCTCATCACGAGCAATCTTCATATCTTTAATAAAGTGCTTCATGAAGAAACTGGGCGTATAGTCTTCATTAATTATCTTTTGTCCGCAAAAGTCCAATTGCTTACTGCCGGCGGCACCTGTTGAGACAGATTTTAGCAAGGTCTCTAGATCAAGACCTTCTTGCTGGGCATAGTAGAAGGCTTCACAAATCCCGGCCAAAGAACCGGCAATCATGATTTGGTTGGTCATCTTGCCATGTTGGCCCTTGCCCGCTTGTCCCAAATAATTAATGTTGGTGCCCATAGCAGAGAAGACATCGGCCATGGTATCAAAAGCTTCTTTGTCGCCGCCAACCAGAATAGAGAGGGTGCCTGCCGTGGCTCCGGTTTCCCCGCCTGTTACGGGGGCGTCCAAAGCAGAGACATTCAAGGCTTTGGCCTCATTATAAATCCTCTGCGCCAGGCTAGGGCTGGTGGTGGTCATGTCGATGAGGTACATGCCGGGTCTGACATGGGCCAAGATACCGTCGGGGCCAAAGTAAACCTCTTCCACGTCCTCAGGGAAGCCCACGATGCTGATGACCACATCAGAATTCTCTACACACGATGCGATGGACTCGTGGAGAGTAGCCCCTTCCTTAACGACATCTCTTACCTTCTCGGGATGCCTGGCATAAATATGAAGCTCAAAACCTGCCTTCATGAGATTTCTTACCATGGGTTTACCCATGATGCCTACGCCGATAAAACCGATTTTCATACTGAGCCTCCTGTTGTTGTGCTATGTTTTGAATGCTGCGTTTAGTATAGCCCAAAAGTATATTAAGATATGACCTAATGCAAAAATAAAATATCACCTAATGAAAATTGCAAATATGACCTAATGAGAATTGCAAATATGACTGGTTCATGGTATTTTGGCATCGGGAGGGTTTATGAAAAGAGAAGATTATTTACCCAGACTGATTGATGAGCAAGTGCAATTAGGTCTTCAAACTTTTGGAGCAATTTGTATTGAAGGAGCTAAGTGGTGCGGGAAGACTTGGACATCACAGTATCATGCCCAAAGTTCTGTGTTCCTAGCGGACCCTAGTGCTAATTTTCAGAATCGTCAGTTGGCCCGGTTAGCGCCACAGACGGTATTAGAAGGGAATGTGCCGAGGCTTATTGATGAGTGGCAGGAAGTTCCTTCTATTTGGGACGCTGTGCGCTATGAAGTCGATAAGCGTGGAGCTAAGGGTCAGTTCATTCTGACCGGTTCGGCAACACCTACGCAAAAAGGTATTATGCATAGTGGAGCGGGTAGAATATCGACTATACGGATGAGACCTATGTCTTTGTTTGAATCCGGAGATTCCTCAGGTGAAGTATCTCTAATGTCTATTTTTGATAATGACTTCAAGGCCAAAGCGACCAGAGAGGCCAGCCTGGAGTCCCTCATTAAGCTCGTTATAAGAGGAGGCTGGCCGGGAAGTTTAGGTCTAGCTTATCAAAGCTATCGGATGATTCCGGGCGATTATCTGAAAACGGTGTTAGAACATGATTTTTACCGCTTGGAAGGCATCAACAGAGATTCAAAGAAAATGCATCTGTTGCTAAAATCGCTGGCTAGGCACGAATCTACAACGGCCTCAGTTTCAACCCTCAGAAAAGATATCTATGCTCATGAAGGTGATGTTATCACTAACGATACGATTTCTACTTACTTGACAATTTTTGAGCGTTTATTTTTGACGGATGACCTGCCGGCGTTCTTTTCGCATCTGCGTTCCACAACCCGAATTAAACAAGCTTCCAAAAGACACTTTGTAGATCCTTCTTTGGCAGCGGCTTTATTAGAAGCCGACTATGAAGATTTATTGAATGACTTACAAACTTTCGGTTTCTTATTTGAAGCGCTTTGCGAAAGGGATCTAAGGATATATGCAGAGAATTTAGGAGGAAAACTCTACCATTATCAAGACTATAAAAATCGAGAAATAGATGCGGTTGTTCGATTGGAAGACGGACGCTGGGGCGCTTTTGAAATTAAATTGGGGGCCCACGCTATCGATCAGGCAGCAGAGTCTTTGTTGACGATTAAAAAGGCTTTGGAGGAAGAAAAGGCCAAAGGACCTTCTATCCTGGCTGTCATTTGCGGAATGACACAATATGCTTACAGGAGAGAGGATGGCGTATATGTTGTGCCCATAACAGCGCTGAGACCATAGTTATAAAAGAAGATGGGCAGATCCATTATAGTTTGATAGACTATTTGAAATTAATATGATGAGTCTGGATTTCTAGACAGATAATAGATTGGAATAATAAAGAATAAACTTACATCTTAATTAGATTTTTAGTTTGGTGAGGGTATGCCATATCCCATTAAAACACGGAGAGATAAGCATGGGCGTTAAAGTGTTAAACAACGTTACGGATATCGTTTGTGACGATATGATGGCTACGATTCGTAAAGGAAGTAAGCTTTTCATTGCAGCAGCTTGTTTTTCCATGTACGCCTACGAAGAACTAAAAGAGCAGCTTGAATCTGTTGAGGAATGCCGTTTTCTATTTACTTCACCTACTTTTGTCCAGGAAAAAGCAGAAAAACAAAAGCGAGAATTCTATATCCCTCGCCTTAATCGCGAAAGAAGTTTGTACGGTACGGAATTTGAGATTAAGCTTCGTAATGAAATGACACAAAAGGCTATCGCCAAAGAATGCGCCAATTGGATTAGAGAAAAGGTCACTTTTAAATCCAACATCTCAGGTGAGACTATGCAGGGCTTCGCTACGGTTGCGGATAGTGGAGAAGAAGTTGCCTACATGCCGTTAGACGCTTTTACTACTGTTGATATAGGCTGTGAACGTGGCAACAATTCCTACTATATGGTGAATCGTTTAGCCTCGCCGCTTGCCAAAGCCTATATCGATTTGTTTAACGCACAGTGGAACGATGCGGATAAGCTTCAGGATGTTACGGAGGAAGTCATCGAGAGCATATCGACCGTCTATAACGAGAATGCCCCGGAATTCATTTATTTTATGACGCTGTATCATATCTTTAGTGAATTCCTAGAAGACATTTCTGAAGATGAACTTCCTAATGAGGCAACCGGATTTAGAGATAGCAAGATTTGGAATATGCTTTTTAACTTCCAAGAAGACGCAGCTATTTCGATAATAAACAAACTAGAGAAATACAATGGTTGTATTCTTGCTGATTCGGTTGGTTTGGGAAAAACCTTTACAGCTTTGGCCGTTATTAAATACTATGAAAAACGCAACAAGTCTGTTCTAGTTTTGTGTCCCAAAAAACTAGCCAATAACTGGAACACCTATAAAGCGAATTATGTCAATAATCCGTTAGCCGAAGATCGTTTACGCTATGACGTACTGTTTCACACAGACCTAAATAGAGAAAGAGGTCAGTCCAACGGTCTAGATTTAGATAGGTTTAATTGGGGGAATTATGACCTGGTTGTGATTGATGAGTCACACAACTTCCGTAATGGGGGCAAGATAAGTGGCGATGACCAAAAGGAGAATCGTTACTTACGCCTATTGAACAAAGTGATTCGAACGGGAGTTAAAACAAAAGTTTTGATGTTGTCGGCAACACCAGTCAATAATAAATTTTTGGATTTGAAAAATCAATTGGCATTGGCTTATGAGGGCCAAAGTGAACGCCTCGATCAGAAGCTAAAAACGAAGCGGAGCGTGGATGAAATTTTTAGACAAGCCCAATCAGCTTATAAAAGCTGGGCATCCCTAAGTGCTCCATATAGAACTACAGAAAATCTACTCAAAATGTTAGATAATGCGTTTTTTGAGCTTTTGGATAGTGTCACAATTGCTCGTTCAAGAAAACATATACAGAGATTTTATGATACAAGAGATATAGGCACTTTTCCCGAAAGAAGAAAACCTATCTCCATGAGTCCGGGGCTAACCGACTTAGATTCTGCAATAACTTATAGCGAAATATTTGACCTGTTAAATGATTTAGGCCTTTCTATCTACACACCAACTCAATATATTCTTAACAGCAAAATACGCAAGTATGCTGAAAAGTATGATGGTATAGGCGATATGAGAGGTCTTTCTCAGTTTGGGCGAGAACAAGGTATTAGAAGAATCATGGCCATAAACCTCATGAAGAGGTTAGAAAGTTCAGTCCATTCTTTTAGACTTACTTTAAATCGGATAAATGCCCAGATAAGTAATGCCATCGAATTGATAGAAGATTTTAAGGCTACACGTAAAAACAAAGATATTAAGCTGGATGATTTCTCAAATATCGATTTTGACGGCGAAGACCAGGAAGATGACCTATTCGTCATTGGTCGAAAAGTTCAGATTGATATTGCAGACATGGATTATGAGACCTGGGGGAGAGAACTAAGAGCAGACAAGTCTACTCTGGATTTGTTGATTTCTATGGTTTCAGACATTACACCTCAATATGACAAGAAGCTAGAAACTTTATTTGAAGTCATAGATCATAAGCAAAATCACCCTATTAATTCTGGCAATAAAAAAATATTAATATTTACTGCCTTTGCGGATACGGCAGAATACTTGTATGAAAGTATAAATCCTTATATCTTCGATAAATATGGACTTCACACTGCTTTAGTAACCGGAACTTCGGCAGGGAAAACAAGCTTACAAAAAAGCCAAATGGATTTGAACGATGTGCTAACGCTTTTTTCGCCTTTGTCCAAAGATAAGAATCTCTTAATGCCCGGGAATACGGATGAAATTGATATTCTAATAGCGACGGATTGTATTTCGGAAGGTCAAAACCTTCAGGATTGTGATTGCCTAATCAACTATGATATCCATTGGAATCCTGTCCGGATTATTCAACGCTTTGGCCGTATTGATCGTATTGGCTCTCAAAATGCGTTTGTGCAACTTATTAACTTTTGGCCTGATATAACACTAGATGAGTACATCAAATTAAAGGGCCGAGTCGAAGCTAGAATGAAGATTGTGGATCTTGCTGCGACCGGAGATGATAACCTTTTAAGTCCTGAAGAAAGCTTGGAGTTAGAATACCGAAAAAAGCAACTAATGAAGCTCCAAGAAGAAGTTGTAGATATCGAAGAGATGAATGAAGGTATATCCATCATGGATCTCGGCCTAAACGAGTTTAGACTTGATCTTCTACACTATGTTAAAGAAAATCCGCATCTGGAAAAGGCGCCCAAAGGTTTACACGCTATTGTAAAAGGCACTGAAGACTTACCTCCCGGTGTCTTATTTGTACTAAAAAACTATAAGAATAGTGTCAATGTTGAAAACCAGAACCGATTACATCCTTTTTATATGGTCTATTTATCCTTTGAGGGTGACGTAATAATGAATCATCTGGCTCCAAAGCAAATTTTAGACTCCTTTAGATTCTTATGTAAAGGAAAGAAAGAGGCAGACCTACGTCTATGTGATTTGTTTAATCAAGAGACAAAAGATGGCAAAGATATGAGTCTCTACTCGGGTTTATTGGGAGATGCTATTCAATCCATCATTGACGTTAAAGATGAGAACGACATAGACGATTTTCTGTCTGGGAGGCAAATAAGCTTTTTCTCTGATAGCATTGATGGTCTAGATGATTTTGAGCTCATAAGTTTTCTAATCATTAGAGAGAGGGAGTAAGTTATGTTGCACTTGCCAAAGTCCACTGAGGTAAAAAAAGCAATTCCGAAAAAAACAATCTATCAAAAATTCTCTACGGAATTAGTTGGGGCAAAAAAAAGACAGTTTGATCAAGATATCAGTCGCCTTACGATTACAAATGAGATATCAGAAAACACCCTTAACCTTCAAAGGACTGAAGAGTTAGCAGCTATTTTCGTCGTTAGAGTAGACTTAAAGACAAAAGACTACTCAGATTCTAATATCGTTTTACTCTCTAAACTCATTGGCCAAAGAATTCTGATGGTTCTGGTTTTTCAGAATGAATCTAGGCTGGCTATTTATGAGACTCGTTTGATAGTGAGTGATTGGTATCAGGATGAGATAGGCCATATTAAAATAACGGGTTTAAATTTGAAGAGTGTTTGGGATAATTTAGTGAGCCAGGTGGGAGCCTTCCAAATTGAAGAAGGTAATACGCTTGAAGAGCAACTTGAAAAAGAAAAAAGAAAAGAATGGTTAGAGAAACAAATTGCGATATATGAACGTAAGCTTCGAAAAGAAGTTCAATCCAAGAAAAAATATGAACTCTTTAGTCTAAAGAAGGATTTTGAAGAGGAGTTAGAAAAATTAGGTAGCTGATTGTTAGTGAAAAATTGTGAGCGAATCGTGAGTGAATCGTGTGAAAAATTGTTTGAAGATGATTAAAAGCCTTGATAATAAGGCATTATGATGAAAATAATCGTGAGTGAATCGTGAGAGAGAAAGGATCAGATATTAATGGAGAAACTTGAAATGCAAACTAGAAATTTGGCTACTGAAAAGTATGAAGCCTTAAAAGAGCTATTCCCTAATGCTGTTACTGAGACAATAGATGAAGCGACGGGCGTGGTAGTTCGTGCTATTGATAAGGATGTTCTTATGCAGGAAATTTCCTGCAAGGTTGTTGACGGCAATGAGGAACGCTATCAGTTTACTTGGCCTGACAAGAAGAAATCTGTTCTTCTTGCCAATGCGCCGATAAATAAAACTCTCCGCCCTTGCAGAGAAGAAAGCGTTGATTTTGACAACACAGAAAACCTTTATATCGAGGGCGATAACCTTGAAGTGCTGAAGCTTTTGCAGGAAACATATCTCGGCAAAATCAAGATGATTTATATAGACCCACCGTATAATACGGGTAATGACTTTGTGTATGAGGATGATTTTGCTCAAAGCACAGATGAATACCTTGCTAACAGCGGACAGTTTGATGTCGAAGGTAATCGCCTCGTAAAAAATCTTGATAGCAATGGTCGTTTTCACACGGATTGGCTGAACATGATTTATCCGAGGTTAAAGTTGGCGAAAGACTTGCTGTCAGATGATGGTGTTATATTTATCAGTATAGATGATAATGAAGTTGATAATTTAAGAAAAACTTGTGACGAAATATTTGGCGATTACAATTTTATTGCACATGTTATACATAAGAATAATTCTATGAAAAATCAAAGTAAGTATGTAGGCGTATCAACAGAGTTTGTATTGATTTATGCAAAGAACTTACCAACGCTAAATGAAAAACAGGGTGCGTGGAGGACAAAGAAAAAAGGTACAACCGATATAAATGCAGCCTTTAAGAAGATGAAAGATAAAGGAATGTCGTTGGATACTATTCGAGAAGAAATAATGGAAATGTACAGTAGACCGAAGTATGCTCACCTTAGTCGTTGGAATAAAGTCGATGAATATGGAGTGTTTATGGATTCAGATTTGTCAAGGAGCAATGGTCCTAAGGATTTTACGATTATAAATCCTGAAACTGGAAAAGAATGTCTTATACCAAATAGAGGTTGGGGAAAAAGCAAGGAAGAATTAAATAGATTGCAAGAGGAACAACTTATTTGGTATGGAGATGATACTACGCCTCCAAGAATGAAGTCATATCTTTCAGAAGAAAGCGAAAGTGTGTTTGATAATTTTATTTTTGCAGACACCTCGGGCGACAAAAAAATGATAGACAAAATGTTTGGTAGTGCGGTTTTTGAATTTCCTAAGTCAATAGAAATGCTGAAACAGTTAACATCATTATGTACAAAAGATAATGACATTATCCTCGACTTTTTCTCAGGATCAGCAACAACTGCTCATGCAGTCATGCAATTAAATACAGAAGATGGTGGAAATCGTAAGTTTATTATGGTTCAGGTACCAGAAAAAACTGATGAGAAATCTGAAGCATATAAAGCTGGTTATGAAAACATCTGCGAAATAGGAAAAGAAAGAATTCGTCGGGCAGGTAAGAAAATCGTAGAAGAAAATAAAGATAAAGAAGGTATTGAAAATTTGGATATCGGTTTCAGAGTTCTAAAAACAGATACCTCTAATATGAAAGATGTATTTTATAGGCCGGCAGAAACAGAACAAACTCTGCTGGATCTTCTGCAAGATAATGTCAAAGAGGATCGTTCTTCAGAAGACTTACTTTTCCAAGTAATGTTGGATTTAGGCATTAATCTATCAGAGAAGATACAAGTTGAAATTGTTGAGGGTAAAGAGGTTTTTATAGTAGGTAGAGACAATATAATTGCGTGTTTTGATGATAATGTG
Source organism: Oscillospiraceae bacterium (assembly GCA_029983685.1). Lineage (GTDB taxonomy): Bacteria > Bacillota > Clostridia > Saccharofermentanales > Fastidiosipilaceae > JASBZA01. The sequence continues at coordinate 54,182 of JASBZA010000009.1, forward strand.
AACGGTACGGTCGTGAAACAGATTGCCAAAAGAGGGCCTGCTTATGCAGTGTTCCGTGATGCGAGTATGGCTAATGATAGTGTTGCAACAAACTTTGATCAAATATTTGAGAGCATGAGCCCCGGTACAACGAGAAGGGTGATTTAGCATGAAGTTTAATTTTACAATACAAGATTATCAAACAGAGGCTGTTGATGCGGTAGTAGACTGTTTTCAGGGGCAGCGCTACACCAATCGTGTTACGTACAGAAGAGATTTAGGGAAGCTTCATGAAAAAGGCTTTATTCAGCCGGCTTTGCAGATAGATGAAGTTAGTTCTAACCTATATCTAGAAGACGAACTAAGCGAGACCGGCTTTAGTAATGGGAAAATAACGTTAGCGCCTACAATACTTTTATCTAATATTAGGAATGTCCAACAACGGAATAATGTCATGCTATCCGATTCTTTGATAGGTGATATTGGGGCATGCTCTATTGATATAGAAATGGAGACGGGTACGGGTAAAACCTATGTCTATATCAAGACCATGTATGAACTCAATTTAAAATATGGTTGGACTAAATTCATTGTGGTCGTGCCTTCCATTGCTATACGTGAAGGTGTGAAGAAATCTTTTGAGATCACTCAAGATCACTTCATGGAACAGTACAATAAAAAAATAAGGTTTTTTGTTTATGACAGTAAAAATCTAAGTCAGTTGGACTCGTATTCTAGTGATGCTGGAATCAACGTTATGATTATTAATATGCAGGCGTTTAATTCATCTATAAAAGCGAATGGACGAAGTAAAGTTTCAAAGATTATTAATACTGAAAATGATCGTTTCGGATATAGGAAGCCTATTGATGTTATTAAGGCCAATAATCCGATATTAATCTTAGATGAGCCACAAAAAATGGGTGGTAATGCGACACAAAATGCGCTTAAAAACTTTAATCCCCTTTTTATATTGAACTACTCGGCTACCCACGCTGTACAGCATAACTTAGTCTATGCTTTAGATACTGTTGATGCCTACAATAAAAAATTGGTAAAGAAAATTGAGGTTAAAGGTTTCCAAGTAAAGAACTTTAGAGGAACGGATAAGTATCTTTATTTAGATAGTATTGTTTTATCACCCAATAAGCCACCAAAAGCTAAGATCGAATTCGAAAAAGCCTATAAGAAAAACATCAATAGAGAGATGAGGATTCTTTCAGTAGACGATAATCTTTATGAGTTATCAAACCATATGGAACAATATAGGGGCTTTAGAATCTCGGATATTGAGCCTAAAATAGGACGAGTTAGTTTTGTAAATGGGGAATCAATACAGAAAGGTGAGGTAAGAGGCGACGTCTCAGAAAAAGACATTCGTAGGGTTCAAATACGAGAGACCATTAAATCGCACTTCGAAAAAGAAGAAGAGCTTTTTAACAAAGGTATCAAAACCCTTTCACTCTTCTTTATTGATGAAGTCTCCCAATATAGACAATACGATGAGAACGGAGATGAGCTATTAGGAGAATATGGGAAAATCTTCGAAACTGAATATACCGCTGTGTTAAATGACTACATTACCTTATTTGATACACCATATCAACGCTACTTAAAAGGTATAGGAGTCGAGGATACACATAAGGGCTATTTCAGTATCGATAAAAAGGGTAGGGCTATTAACAGTGAAGTAAAAGCTAGGAGTGATATTTCAGATGATATCTCAGCCTACGATCTCATTTTAAAGAACAAGGAGCGTTTGCTAAGTTTTAATGAACCTACTAGATTCATCTTTTCTCATTCGGCATTAAGAGAAGGCTGGGACAATCCCAATGTGTTCCAAATTTGTACCCTGAAACAAGGTAATTCAACTACTATGAAACGCCAAGAAGTAGGTCGTGGCTTACGCTTAGCTGTTGATAAAGAGGGATATCGCATGGACGAAAAACTTCTTGGAACGTCCGGTGTTCATAAGATTAATAAGCTCACGGTTGTAGCTAGCGAGAGTTATCAAGATTTCGTCTCTGATTTACAAAAAGAAATAAAAGACACCTTATATGACCGTCCCAGAAGTGCCTCTATTGATTATTTCGAAGGCAAAGTAGTTTATCTAGATGATGAACCTCATGAAATTTCTTTACAAGAAGCGAGAGTGATTTATCAATATTTGGCCGGGAATAACTATGTAAGTCCAGATGGTACAGACAAGGTATCAGACAAGTATCACATGGATTTAGAAAAAGGAGAACTTGCGCCTTTGCCCGAGCAACTTCAGCCTTTGGGAGAAGGGGTTCATAAACTCATCCAAAGTGTCTTCAATGACCGAATGCTAGAGGATATGATTGAGAATGGTAATAAGACGAAAATATTAGACAATAAGTTAAACGACAATTTCTATAAGAAAGAATTTCAAACCTTGTGGTCTTATATCAATCATAAATATGCTTATAGCGTTTCATTTGATAGTGATGAGTTAATTGAGAAGTCCGTTAAAGCTCTAGACGAAAAATTGTATGTCTCAAGACTCCAATATACGACTTCGGTTTCTGAACAAAAAGACAACTTGACTGCAGATGATTTTGAGGCAGGCGATTCCTTTAAGTCAATCAAATCTAAGACTGAGACGCTAGAACACTTTGAGACGAGCCAGATTGAATATGATTTAATAGGTGATATTGCAAAAAAGACTATCTTAACGCGAAAAACTGTGGTTTCTATTTTAAAGGGTATGAGATCTGATAAATTCGCTATGTTTCAAAATAATCCGGAAGAATTTATCCGGAAGGTGTCAAATTTAATCAATGAACAGAAAGCAACAACGGTCATAGAACATATCTCCTATGACCAGATTGAAGGAGAATATGAATCAACGATCTTTACAGAAGAAAAACACGCAACATTAGACAAGGCTTTTAGAGCAGAAAAACATATCCAACCCTATGTGTTCACGGATGGTTCAGCCGAGAATTCTGTGGAGAAAAGATTTGCTAAGGACCTAGAGGCAGCATCGGAAGTTTGTGTTTATGCTAAGTTGCCAAGTAGCAGTGGTGGTGGTCGTCTTGGTTTTTATATTCCGACTCCTGTTGGCAATTATAGCCCTGATTGGGCTATTGCCTTTAACAAAGGAACGGTAAAACATATTTTCTTTATAGCTGAGACTAAAGGCACTATGGAAAGTTTACAACTAAGGCCTATTGAGGAAGCAAAAATCACCTGTGCTAAAAAATTGTTTAATGAAATCTCCACAGATGATGTTGTTTTTCATGAGGTGGATAGCTATCAGAGTTTATTGGAAATAATGCCGTCTATTGAGAAAAAGAACTCTCAATAGTAATAATGGTTAGGAGTTTATTTGCTCTTAGAATAGTTTAAAGAGGATATGAGACGAAGAGACACAGTGAAAGTGAGAAATATCCATGTTTAAGGTAGGCGATAAAGTTTGCCTTGTTATTGATAAAAGTGTAGTAGGCGTTGTTGTTTAGTGGTACGGACAAAAGTCTGGACTTCACAAAGGTGTTAAGATGTATGGCTAAATACACCGAAGGACAACGAGCAACTGCATTTACGTTATATGATGAATGTTAGTCTGTTGCCAGAGTTATCAAAAACTAGGCTACTTTGTAAGGAGAATACCTTTTGAGAGGGTTAAAGAGCGCTCTGAAAAGCCTAGAACAAAAGCTCAACGTAAACACAATTCTCCGGAACAGCTTTCTATTCTATTGTGGAAAAGGAAAGCCTGTCCGTGGTCAAAATAGGCGTAAGAAGTACAATTCTTATCTAGGAGAAATGTCGCCTGCTGTGTCTGATGTCATTGAGAGATTTTCATACTGCTAAGCCCAATGTTAAATCGCCTAAAATATTACAGAATTCGTTTTCTGGCAGGTAAGATATAATTGTCTCCCTTTATGAATTGATTTGATGGGATGATTCCTGCATGGTCTGTTGGAACAACTCCTGATGCAAATCTGTTCAACGGTATGCTGGATAAGGCATGTAAAACACTTACTACGGATGAATAGCCTATAACGCATACGGACCGCGGTTGTCATTATTGTTTATGTCAATGAATGGGTGTACCGGTGATAATCGAGCCTTTAAAAAGATTCTTTGGTAGACTGAAAAATGAAATATTTTACAACTGAGGTTGGGCAGGTGTTAGCCTCCAAGAGTTTAAACAGGAACTCGTTGACTACATATATTGGTACAATAAAAAGCGTATTAAAGAGTCTTTGGGCAATATAAGTTCATTAGAATGCAGGCAAAACTAAGCCTTACGGCCTAAAAATCAGTCCAATTTTTTGTCCGCACCCATCCACCTCGCACTCTCTATTCAAAGCGTGAACAGTTCTATATTTGACATCCTGTGTGCTATTACACAACCTAAAAGACACAGGTGGGATACAAGTTTTTATGCATATGATAATAAAATGCATAAAAAAATAAAAAAACTTTATGTACATCCCTTGACTTATTGTGTGATGTGCACTATATTTCTGGATACAATCTCTTAATAATAAGCGATTTAGAGAGAACCTGTATTGAACATGTGTTTAAATTCCGATGCCGATATTAACCTTATTATTAAGTTTATTCTACTGAGGGAGTAAGTGTGAAAGAACAAGGATCCAAAATTTCTTATAAGTATGAGCGTGTCTATGCGAGTCTTAAACGAGCGATTGAAAATGGTCAATACGTAAAGGAAGATTTATTGCCTTCGGAAAAGAGCTTGTGCGGCCTCTACCAAGTGGAACGTACAACCGTTCGTCGGGCGCTGGCTATGCTTGAAGAAGAATGCTTTATTGTAAAAGAAGCAGGAAGAGGCAGCCGTATCATTTATGAGAAAAATGACAACGGCAATAACTTGGAGAAGAAAAATATCGCATTTTTATTGCCTAAAGGTAGACAAGATATGGAGAGGATTTCTCAGCCTTTCTTTGCTGGTCTATTTGCGCTAGTTGAGAAAGAACTTAGTAACGAAGGCTTGAATCTCGTTTATTCAGCGCTGGAAGATGTTGATGACTTCAGGAATTTTATGGATCGTACAAATTGTGCCGGCATCATATTCGTAAGTTACATTGAGCGTGAAATCCTAACTTGGAGTCTTTCGCATGGTATTCCGGCTGTCTTAATCAACAATTTCTTTGAAGACTATCCATCAGTAATTGCTGATGGATATAAAGGTATGTACCTTATGTGTAAACATGTTATTGCTGCAGGCCATAAGCGTATCGGTTTTATCTGCGGAGTATCAGGCTACTACACGACCCAAGTACGTATGCTTGGCTGTGAAGCTGCTATGCAAGAAGCCGGACTCGAAATAGATGAGCGATATGTACTCCAAGCCGACTGGGACTTCAATAGCGGTTTCGAGGCGATCAAGCAATCGTTGCAAGAAGATGGATATCGTGATGATTATCCGACGGCATTTTTAGCCTTTAACGACCATTTGGCAGTGGGTGCGATTCAAGCTATTGCGCAATATGGGGCCAAAGTACCCGAGGATATTAGTATTACCGGTTTTGACAACCTGCTTGAATCAAATTACTCCTTACCGGCGCTCTCAACGGTTGATACTCATACATCAAAAATTGCACACCTGGCGGTACTTATCTTATTGGATCAACTTAAAGAAAAAGTGATTTATCCGATGAAGGTACAAAGTCCTGTAGAACTGGTTCTACGTAATAGTGTAAAAGATTTGCGTAAGTAATAAACGGCTGTGCTTTTGGCTGATGACATATAAGGAGAAATAGAAAGATGCAAGAAATCAAATTAAATATTAAAGGGAGATCGCTTCGTATCATTAGCGGGTCAACGCTTATTGTAGGAAGTGGAGCGGCCGGTTGGAATGCGGCTGAGAGCCTATCTCGCTTAGGGCAAAAAGACGTCATATTAGTATCCGATCAATTAAATGCAGGAACATCCAGAAACTCAGGGAGTGATAAACAAACGTATTATAAACTTTCGCTTGCTTCAGACAGTCGTGATTCGATTCGAGAGATGGCCGATGACCTTTTTAAAGGCGGGTCTGTTGATGGAGATGTTGCTTACTGCGAAGCAGCCGGCTCTGTCAGGGCCTTTATGCGCCTTGTGGAGTTAGATGTGGCTTTCCCGACAAACGAATGGGGCGAGTTTGTCGGTTATAAAACGGACCACGATCCTCGCCAGCGCGCTACTTCCAGTGGACCTTTGACTTCCCATGATATGACAATCGCTCTTGAGAGCTCTGTTCGCCAAAGAGGCGATGTTACGATTATGGACGGTCAATTGGTGTTTGACCTTATTACCGAAGGGCAGACAATCAAAGGTGCTATTGCACTTGACTTAGCCGAAGGCGGAGAGACCTATGCCGATGCGGCATTGTCACTTTTTCTGGTGAACAATGTTATTTTGGCTACCGGCGGGCCAGCTGCTGCCTATAAAGATGTGGTTTTCCCGCCCTCTCAACACGGCATGTTGGGAATGGCCTTAAGAGCTGGGGCAGTAGCACAGAATTTACAGGAGTGGCAATATGGATTGGCGTCCATCAAATTTAGATGGAATGTTTCAGGCACCTATCAACAAGTCTTGCCGCGCTATGTTTCTGTGGATTCGGAAGGCAACACGTATGAGTTTTTGGATGATTTTCTTAGCATTTCGGATAAGCTGGAATATACCTTTTTAAAAGGTTATCAATGGCCTTTTGATGTGAATAAAATCAAAGGTTCGTCCATCATAGACCTTCTTGTCTATTACCAAACTCGTGTTTTAGGCCGCCGTGTTTACATGGATTTTATGCATAATCCTTCATCACTAGAACCTGATTTTTCCAATGTCCCCCTGGTGGCCAAAAGCTATTTGGAAAACTCTTCAGCTTTGCAGGCAACACCATTTTTACGGCTTTGGCATATGAATCCTGCTGCTATTGAACTTTACCGCGCACATAACATCGATCTGGCAACCGAGATGCTTGAGGTTAGTGTCTGTGCCCAGCACCTTAATGGTGGTTTGTCCGTTGACCGTAATTGGCAGACCTCAATTGAGGGTTTGTATTGTGTGGGCGAGGCGGCAGGAACTTTTGGTGTCTATCGCCCCGGAGGTTCGGCGCTGAATTCAGGACAAGTCGGTAGCTACCGTGCGGCAGAAGCTATTGCTTACAGTAAACGTGAAAGTGCACTCGAGCGAAATAAGGCAATGCTCCAAGAAATCGAGCGGCGAGGATTTGCGGCTTTGATGTCAGATGATGTTACCGATACGGTTCTAGCTTCAGTGACTTTATTGGACCTGTGGGAAAAAGATGAGCGAGCTCATGCTCGGTCTTACCGACGTACTATGAGTGACTCGGCGGCCCATATTCGCATTCTATCTGAAATAGAAAGTATCCTGCAGGAGTTGGCAGAAGTAAGTGATGACGCACGTGTGGCCGGCGGTCTTAGGCTTTCCTTCATTGAGCGCGACCAAAGGTTTTTCCAACGTGCCTTACTGGAGAGTATTGCGTATTCGGCTGAGTGCTTTGGCAGTCGTGGATCGAGTTTGATTTTTACCAATGAGCCCAATTATGAACGTATCTCTCAGAATGATGAGAATATTTGGGATAGTATACCGGAAAAAACAGAAGGTCGTAGTCAAGTTTTAACATGTCGTTTCGATCGTATAGAGGAGTGCTTTAAGCTTGAAACGAGAAACGTTAGGCCTATACCGGAATCAAATGTTTGGTTTGAATCCGTATGGAAACAATACCGAGAGTACAGGGATATTCAGTGATGAGGGGGTGAAAGATGGCAAACTAGGTTAAAGCTTATTAATTTTGATTAACATGTTTTAGTAAAGAAAGGAATGAATAATGAAAAGAATTTTGAGCTATGTTTTAATAGCAACAATGAGTTTGGGCTTTATAGGCTGTAAGCCCGCGGATTCAGGCAACAAGAATACGGAAGAAGGTAAAACCTCTGTCGCAGAGAGTAACCAGGGCGAGACCGGTACCGAAGGTGAGATTTTAATCGGTTGCCTCCAAGATATTACGGGTCCGACTTCTACGCTGGGCAAGTCTGTTGAAGCAGGCGCCAGAGCTGCTGTTGAGGAGATCAACGCTAATGGCGGTATTTCCGGTAAGAAAATTGTAATGAAAACTTATGATACTAAGGGGGACGTCTCTGAAGCCGTTAACTCTTATATTTCCGGTGTTACCGTGGATAAGGTCCAACTTATGATAGGTCCTCCGGTTGCTAATATTGCCCATGCTGTAAAGGAAACTTCAGAAAGTTATGATGCACCCATCATGGGTTTTGCCCTGGATCCTGCCTGCCAAATAAAAGAGGACGGAAGTGTTTATAAAAATATGTTCTGCTTCCAGCCTAGTGCCGATTCACAAGGCAAGATCATGGCTTCCTTTGCAATGAAGAACGGCTATAAGTCTTTCGGTGTTTTATATAATCAAGAGAACAGTTATTCCGTCTCTCTTTTAAAACCCTTCTTAGACACAGTCGCTGAGGGTGGTCATCCGGTTGACGAAAAACTCATCGTTGCTTATGGTGCTGCGGATACTGATTATAAAACGTTGCTCCAGCCTTTAGTAAGTGCCAAAGTAGACGCTATTTATATTCCAAACTATACTCAGCAATTAGTTGCCATCGTGACTGCCGGTAATGAATTAGGTTATGAAGGCAAGTATATTGCCGGTCTTGATGCTGCTCCCTCATTTAATGAAATTATCGGAACCGATGTATCTAATGTTTATTATATAAACAACATCAATATTTTTGACGAAAAAACTGCCGAAAAAGCTGAAGCCGTTTCGGGTGAAGTAAGTGCAGTGAATAAGTATTTCCTAGGATACGATGTCGTCTATATTGCAAAACGGTGCATCGAAGAGGCGGGTTTGGAAGATACGGCCAAACTCCGGAGTGCTTTGGAGAATGTCAAAGACTTCCAAGGCCTCACAGGAACTTTGACCATTGATCCCAAGACACATATGCCTGACAAAATGGCTATGTTCATGTACACCTACGATAATATGACTCCTGTTCTTCTGGAAGAATATTCCGGAGAATAAGTAGAATAAAATGTTTTCACGGGAGGAAAGGGAAGACCTTTTCCTCCCGCTAAAAACAGGAGACCAGCTATTAAATGTCAAGGGTAAAACCCAAAACTTTTGTAGCGAGTTGACAGCCTGAAAAAGGCAAAAACATGTAACTTGAAAATAGAATATGAAACGAAAAGAGCATGCGAAAGAGACGCACCTTCAAATGCGTCGGAAAGAACATTCGACAAAAGTGTGTCTATTCTCGTGTATTTGGGCGTACTTCGTAAGGTGTATTGGTCTTAAGCACAGCGTAGATGGTATAGAGAAGTTTTCTTGAAACAGCG
>JASBZA010000010.1 GCA_029983685.1 Oscillospiraceae bacterium
AAGTGCAACTATCTAATTCTAGAGAGTTGCCTTGCATTTACTTTTGGAATCTACCGACCGATTTCGACGGGTCATTATACCTTTCGTTTGTATTTAATTAAAGTTATAGGCCGTCAGTATGCTCTCTCTTTCTTCGGCCAAATCCTTACCCTGCTCGTAATAGCTCAGGAATAAGAAACTGCCGTTAATATTGTAGATATTGTCCCAACCGGAATTTTGGAGGGCCATAGTCGCATTGTAACTTCTTTGGCCGGTCCGGCAATGCACGTAGACAGGCCGGTCTTTAGGAACTTCGGCCATCCTCTGTCTTAATTGGCTGAGAGGCAGGTTATGGGCACCTTTAATGTGGCCATTTTCATACTCGGCTTCTTCTCTTACATCCAAAATATAAGCGCCTTTTTCAACCAGGCTCCTCACTTGATTCACGTGCACCTGGCGATAGCGATTATAGAGGATATTTTCGGCCGTAAAGGCAGCCATATGAAGTGCATCCCTAGCTGCGTTAAAGGGCGGTGCATAGGCTTGTTCCATGTCCTTTAGGTCGAAGATGGTACCATCAAAGTGCATCATAGAGGCAATGGTATCAATTCTTTTGGCCACGTCACCCTTGCCGATGGCCTGGGCTCCCAAAATGGTCCCGGTCGGCACTTGGAATATCAGCTTGAGAAACAGAGGGCTGGCGCCGGGCATAATACCCACCTTATCCATGGGACTAGCCAGAACCGAATCGTAATCGTCTCTTTCCATGTCTTGAAGCTGACGCTCGTTAAGACCGGTCTGGGCGGCATTGTAATTAAAAACCTGAATGGCACTTGTTCCTAAGAAGCCCGGATGGGCACTGCTTTGCCCCATGATGCGGTCGGCTACCCGCCTGACCTGATTGAGGGCAGGCCCTGCCAATTGCAAGGGCCTAAAATTTTGCGCCATCTTGTAGTAAACCAGCGTTGCATCACCCAGTGCGTAAATATCTTGCACCGAAGTTTCTTGGTCGGCGTTGACTTTGATATAGCCTTTTGGATCCAGGTCCACACCGGAACCTTGGAGAAAGTCCGTGTCGGCTTCTATACCGGCGGCCAAAACCAGAAAATCGCAATCAAGCAAGGTCCCATATGAGAGCCGGGCCTTGCCGTCTTCTACAGCTTCTAAGACATAGCCTGTGTGAAGAGCCACACCTTGGTCTCGCAGTTCTTTCTGGAGAATTTGTACCATATCGTCGTCATAGGAACTTAAAATCTGCTCTTGGGCTTCCACCAACGAGACGTCGTAGCCGGCCTGCTACGGACATGCCTCCGGCTACACCGCCAACGATAAGAACCTTCATAAAATCCTCCTCGCCTTATCTGGTAAACCAATCTTCGTAGCCGATTTCTCTCAAGTAGCGAGCACTCATATCCAAAGATTCAAAAGGATCTCTTCCGTACGTATCGTCCTGCTCGATGATGAAGTATTCGGCTCCGGCATCCTGACCGGCTTTAATAATCTCTTTCCAAGGCAAGTTCCCTTGGCCCAACTCGGCAAACTGGATGACACCGTAGTAGTGCTCGTTCCAGCGTCTGGCCTTCTCTTCGGCACTAAGCTCGGGATCCTCTTCGGGCAAGGTCAACTGGGCAATCCTGTAGTCTTTCAGGTGATAGAGCGTCACCCTGTCTTTAAATTTAGCCGTGTAGCTTACGGGGTTCTCACCGCCTCTTTGAATCCAGTACACATCCAGCTCAAAGCCGATTTTCCTCGTGTTTTCGCGAATCAAATCTAGGAGGTATTGGCCGTCGTACTTGGTAAATTCAATGTGGTGGTTATGGTAGTGAAGCGAGATACCGTAGGACTCCAGAGCTTTGGCCTTCTCTTCCATACGAGCCACGAAATCCAGGGCCTTCTCACGCGAAACCATATAAGGGATAGGCAGCATGCCCACGCGAAGGGTCTTGCAGCCCAAGGTCTCCATATCTTTTACAATCTTGTCAAAATCGTCGGTCAAGTTCTCCTTGGGCCCTTCCAGAGCGGCGCTCATGGCGATGACTTCAATATCAAAATCTTCACAAGCCCTCTTAATCTCCGAAACATTTTCCGGTGTCATGGGGATTTGGCTGAGCTCGATGGCGTGGAAGCCCAAGTCATGGAGCCTTTTGAGCGTCTCATAGGCGCCCAATTCTTCTACCTGTTTTTTCAAAACCATCATCTGGACGGCAATTAATCCTTTTTTCATCTCTATCATTCCTTCCTGTTTATGCTTCGCCCAAAGCCTTATGGAGTGGCCACTTGCCCTCCTTGGCGATATGTTCGTTGAGTTTTTCTAAGAAGAGGTCGTCATCTAAGGGGTAGGACGCTTCCTCGCCGGTCCATGCGGATAAGAAGGCCGCATTGGCCAAATTGACGCCTAACAAGCCCTCCGATCCATCGGCCAAAAGGCCCTCACCGGTGACGATTTGGCGGGTAAAGCGGTCAATGACTTCAATATGCTGGAAGCCCCACATACCGTCGTCCTTAATGGTTTCTTCCGTGAAGAGTTTGTTGCCGGATTGGTTGGAGGCCACCATACGATGGACGTCTTCCGGAGTGGTTTCCTTGTCCAAAACATCTTCGTCTTTGGCCAAAGTATAAATCGTGGCTTCCCGACTATTGTCGACCATAATCTTGCCCTGAGAAAGGTCAATCTCTAAACGATCTGTACCGATAATATCGTGGGTGCAGGTGACGAAGACACCGGTCGCACCGTTGGGGTAGGTCAAGGTCATGGTAACGTCGTTTTCGACGACGATGTCACGGTGAGCCCCGAAAATCATCTTGGCATAGACCTTGCTGGGGACGCCACAGAGCCATTGGATTAAGTCTAATTGGTGCGGAGCCTGATTGACCAGAACGCCTCCGCCTTCACCGCCCCAGGTGGCCCGCCAAGCGGACTGATTATAGTAAGCGGTGGACCTCCACCAGGAATTGATGATCCAGTTGACCCGGCGAATTTCGCCCAGGCGGCCCGAATCGATAATGTCCTTAATCTTCTGGTAGAGGGTATTGGTACGCTGGTTCAGCATGACCCCGAAAACCAATTCGGGATGGTCTTTGGCCACCTTGTTCATGTACTTAACACTCTTGGCATCAATCCCCGCCGGCTTTTCGATAAGGACGTGGATTCCGTGCTCCAGGGCATAGACGGCTACAGGCGGATGGAGGTAGTGCGGAACGGTCGTGATTACCGCATCAATTTCACCGGAATCAATCAGCTCTTCATAATCGCTGAAAGCCACCGCCTCGGGGAAGGCTTCTTTGGCCTTGGCCAAAGCCTTGTCGTCGTTGTCGCAAATCGCTGCCAGTTCGGCGTAAGGCGGACACATGGCCTTGGTGTCGTCTGTCTTGTTCACGAGCATGCGGGCGTAGTTGGTTCCTTGAACGCCCATACCCACGATGCCGATTCTTACTTTTTCCATAGTCTATTTTCCTTTCTCAATGGTACTTTTATGTTTAATGGTCCCCTAAACATAGGAAAGATCTAAATCATCCAGAATGCGGGTCAAGGCCCGGTATTGTATAGCGTAGGCTTGGGCGCCGCTGGCGGCCTTGTTTCCCACATAGCTGTGGTCTTCAACGTTCTTCTCCAAAGACTGCAAGGTCGAGAAATTATGAAGATGCGGCTCCAGCGTTAAAAAGCCCCTATAAGACCGGTCCACCAAGGCCTCTTTTAAGATTTTTTCGGCCTGTCCGCCACCTGTACCAAAGGGGACATTGTCGCCGCCTTTGGCCAGGGCGTCCTTAATGTGAATATAGGCCACATAGTTCTTGAGCTTAGACCAGGCTTCATAACTGTCTTGGCCACATTGGACGAAGTTGGCAAAATCGAAAGCCATCTTGAAATGGTCACCGTAAAGATTTTCCATGAGGTCCACATTGCGGTCAATCGTATCGCCGTAAATCCCCTTCTCGTTCTCGTGCATCAGAACCAGATCGTGAGCTTCGGCTATAGCAATAAACTCTTTTAGGCCTTGCAAGACCCGGTCACGCATTTCCGAAGCCTCCGCCTCTTCTACGAAAAAGGAAAAGACGCGAATATAAGAACAATCTAAACGTTTAGCCAGCCGACACAGGCCTTTTAGCTGTTCTTTTTGCTTGGCAATGCCGGCTTCATCTCGGATATCAATCTTACCGATAGGGCTGCCCAGACTGGAAACCTTCACCTGATAGCGGTCCAAGAGAGGCACAATCCTCGCTTCTGCTTCTTCCACACTGCAGTCTGCCACGTTCTTGCCGTAAGCGGACCTGAAAGACAGGTGGTGCATCCCTAAGTCGGTCAGGGTTTTAAGCTGTGTTTCCAAATCATCGTCAATCTCGTCGGCAAAACCCGAAATCGTCAGTGTTTTTAGCTCTTCCATTGGGCCCTGCCTTCCACGATGGTATCAATCCGGTCTAATTCATCGTCGATGAAGTCCGTGTTTTCCAAAGACTTAACATTCTCAATAATCTGCTCGGGTCTGGAGGCACCGATTAAGACACTGGTTACGGTCGGATTTTGGTAAACCCAGGCCAAAGCCATCTGGGCCAAAGTCTGCCCTCTGTCGCGGGCCATGGTGTTTAGCTTTTCGATTTTTTCCAGAAGCTCCGGCGTTAGGTTGGATTCTTTTAAGAAATGTCCGTCTCTGCGGATACGGCTGTCTTCGGGGATACCGTGGAGGTACTTGTCAGTCAAAAGGCCTTGGTCCAAGGGCTTGAAGCAGATAAGACCCTGGTCTTCTTTTTTGGCCAAATCCAGAAGACCGTTCTCCTCGATACGGCGGTCCAAAATAGAGTAGCTGTTCTGGTGCATGACAAAAGGTGTCTTCAGTTCTTTTAAGATTTTTGTGGCCTTCTTGCCGGTCTCACCGTCATGGTTGGACAAGCCGACATATAAAGCCTTGCCGGACCTGACCGCTTGGTCTAAGGCCAACATAGATTCCTCAATAGGGGTGTCGGGCGTCATACGGTGGAGGTAAAAAATATCCACGTATTCCAAACCCATACGCTGCAAGCTCTGATCTAAACTGGACAAGAGATACTTCCTGCTTCCGCCGCTGCCGTAAGGTCCGGGCCACATATTAAAGCCCGCCTTGGTTGAAACAATGAGTTCATCACGATAGGGCCTGAAGTATTTTTGCATGAGTCTTCCGAAATTCTCTTCGGCGGCCCCTTCCGGCGGCCCGTAGTTATTGGCTAAGTCGAAATGTGTGATACCCAAATCAAAAGCGGTCTTGAGCATTTCTCGCATATTGTCGGGTGCGCCCGAATGGCCGAAGTTGTGCCAGAGGCCTAAGGATATGGCCGGCAGTTGTAGGCCGGTATGACCTGCAAACCTGTAGGTCATGGCTTCATAACGTTTTTCATTTGCCTCATATAGCATAGTTTTGCTCCCTTCACTTTTAACGCAACATATCGGTCGCCATGTCCAAGAGCCGGATGGCCAAAGCATGGTGGTCCGTCATAAGGTCATAGATTGTATCTTCGGCTAATACGCCCCTGGGTAAATACGTTCTTCTCTGGATTCTTTCATTTAAATCCTCCACATTGTCTTTAGACTTTGGCCTCGGAAGCCAGTAACTCATTTTTCTTCTTGTCAAACTCGGCCTGGCTAATGGCTCCGTTGTCCAAGAGCTCTTTATACTCTTTAAGGTATTGAATAACCTGAGACTCTTCCAATTTTTCCTCAGAAACTGTAGTGACTTTTCGAGAAGCCGCCTGTCTTTCTTGCTCGACTTGGGTTTTCAGCTTGCCGCACTTGGCACAGGCGTTTGAATAGGCATAATTCTTCCTTCCGCAGCTGCAGGTCCATGAATCCTCATCATCGGATGGTCCGGAAGGAACAGTTGATGATTCTGCCGGATAAACGTAGGCATAATTCTGGTCGGGCTTAGACAGGGCGACAAGAAGGGCAAAGATTCCGAAGAAAAAGCCCAGCCAAAACCAGCTACCGGCATCATAGCCCTTATTCTCCACAATAGAACGACATGCATACCCGAAAAGGGCCGCCTGGGCCAGATAAATAAGTATTCCCAATAACCACATAAACTGTACCCCCTATTAGCTAAAGTATAGCGAACTCCTTCGTGTTTCACCACAAAATTAGTAAAAAAGCCGGCCCATAGAATGTGAACACTCTACAAGCCGGCCTCCTATTTCTATTTTTACTAGGACAGTTTAATTCCTGCCCGACGTCTGGATTAGAGCAATTTCTTTGCTGCTTCCAAAACGGCATCGTAGTCCGGATGGTCGGTATTTTGCTCATTATAATGCACATAAGTGACCGTATTATCACGGTCTAAAACGAAGACCGAGCGATTCAAAAGGCCCAGTTCTTCGATATAGCAGCCGTAGTTATGGCCGAAAACGCGATCCTTATAGTCCGAAGCCACGATGGCATTCTGAATGTCCTTGGCCGCACAGAAACGTTGCAAAGCGAAGGGCAAGTCGACCGATACGGTCAGGATAACGACATCCTCTCCCAATTCGCCTGCTTCCTTATTAAAGCGGATGGTTTCCATTTCGCATACGCCGGTATCGACAGAAGGAACGGCGGCAATAATCTTCACCTTGTCCCCCAAATCCTCCAGGGTCAGCGGGCTTAAGTCTTGCTTGGCCAGGGTAAAATCAGGGGCCTTTTGGCCGACCTCAACAGCCTCACCGTAAAGTGTTACAGCGTCATCGCCCATTTTATAACCTGTTCTTGACATACATACCTCCTAATATAAAACAAATATTTCTAATTAATAAAGTCTTTAGGACTCTACTTTTTTGTCCCTTTGACTATCCCACCCGGCAGACTTCTTGTCTAACACATATGTAACAGAAATAAAGCCGGGAAGTTCTTTTGCCAATAATCAAGCACCCAAGACATCGTATAAGCATAGCCTTCCATCATCTCTTTGGCGTAAAGCTCTTGCTTTTCTTGGGGAATGTCTTCCGTAAAGTTAATCTCATTGATTTCAAGCTGCGTGGTATCGACATAAAGGCGCCGCTTGGCCGGATCTTTGTCCGCGCTCTCGATGATTTTACCGTTAGGAATGGTTTGAGACGGCTCGGCTTCCTCCCAACTATGTGTGTAGGCCTAAAGCAGCTTCTCTTCCCACTCTTTTTCTTTGAAGCCCACCAAAACGGTGTCTCCGTCCACCAGGATAGGTCTTTTTACCAACATGCCGTCTGTCGCCAATAAATCAAGCTGGTCTTCTTCGGACATGGTCGGCAGCTTATCTTTAATATTATTTTGTCTGTATATCTGGCCGCTGGTATTAAAGAAGCGTTTCAAGGGTAAGCCACTCTTCTCGAACCAGACTTTCAACTCATCCGCATTGGGCTTATCGTCTTTAATATCTCTTACTTCATAGCTGAGTCCTTCTTGGTCCAGCCATTTTTGAGCTTTCTTGCAGGTCGTACAGTTCTTGTAGCAAATAAATAACATTTCTTTACCTCCTGTTCTTTATGCTTGGCCAAAGCCTAACATAAGGCCGGCGAGGCCGCTGTTCTGACTGTGCCGGAAACAATACTTTCACACAAAAAAGCAGCCGCTTCATTTGAAACAGCTGCTATTGAGGTAAAATAACTTTCTTCTTAAAGCTTAGAGTTCTATAACACGCTCCAAATCTCCGTCCGTCTCGATAACTCTGCTGCGGCCGGAATTTAAATCCACTTCTAATTGGGTTGTTCCGTCTTTTTGCCAGGTCATCATAAGCTTGCCGCCTTCGGTTGCAAGAGAGAAGGCGCCTTCATAGAACTTCCTGTCCTTGCGATAACGGATGAGGTTCATGATGCGTTGGGCACGAGGTCTCTTCACCGCATGGGCTACTTCTTCTCTGCTGTAATTACGACGGTTAAGCTCACGGCCGTCTTTCGTCCTCTCATAACCTTCTCGGCAATGGGTTCCGCCCAAAAGGCCTTCATAATAAATCTGCGGCGTACCCGGTGCAAAGAGCTGAATGGCTCTGGCCGAAACAAAGGCATCGTCGTCTTCTCCTAAGAGCGAATAAAGAGCACCGCAAATCTGATGAACATTAGGAGCATCTTCATAGGCTTTTTCTACCGAGTGGAGGGCGGAGAAAATCGCACCGTTTTCTTCAGTCTTATTAATGGTTTCCACCATTCTGTCCTTATCCAAAACGCCGTTCATATCGGGCTGGACCGGAATGCCGTCGTGGCAGTCAATCAAAGTCACCCAGTTTGTCGGACGGTCCGGATCCGAAAGAAGCTCAACAATCAGACTGGCGTCATGCACCAGGAGTGCTTCTAAAATGGCATAAGACAAGAGGAAGTCATAGTTTTTATAGCCGTGCTCGGCCAACTTTTTCATCTCTACTAAAGGCGCATGGATTTCGTGCAGGATACAGATGCCGGCTTTGGCCGCCTCCTCTTCAATCCAATCCATAAATTCATAAATCTCAGGCTCGACAAAGAAACAGGAGCTACCGGCCTTTTTAACGGCATAGGCGATAGCGTCCATGCGAAGCTCGCGAATGCCTTGTCCGGCGAAGAAGGCCAACAGATCTTTATAGTAGGCTTGGACTGTCTCATCATGGATATCCAGGTCTAACTGTTCCGACGGATCTTCCTGGCCGAAGGTCGTCCAGATACGAATACTCTCACCTGAATCCAGCTTATAGTCCGAATAGGGGCGGGCGCGTCGTAATACCAAGGGAGCTATATCTTCCTCGGACGGCTCGTTGGTTCCGAATACTTTGGCCGGTGTCAGGAAAAAATTCTTATAGGGAGAATTTTCGCCGTTCTTTTTTAAATCCTTGAACATCTCGGACTGGGCCGAAGCGTGGTTTACCATAAAATCCAGCGTTAAACCGTAGTTCTGGGCCAAGTGTCTTACATTTTCCCAGGTGCCGAATCTGGGGTCAATCTGCTTGTAATCGATGGGGGCAAATCCCCTGTCCCCGGAAGACGGGTAGGGCGGTAAAATATGGACACTGTCAAACAGGCTTTCAAAGTCTTCGGCCATAATCTCTTTTAAGGCTTTGATATTGCCTCCCAGTGAATCCGGATAGGTAATTAATTGTGTCATGCTGTCTCCTCCACTTATGTTTAGTAATCCAAGCGTAAGACTCTAGATATTATTTAAACTCTATGGTGCCTAAAACTTATTGATTCCTCAAGGCTTCCAAAGGCGACAAGCGCATGGCCCTTAGAGCCGGCATGAGGCCGGACAAGATACCGATTAATACCGAGAAGGCCAAAGCACCCAAACTAAGCCAGGGCGGAATGAGCGACAAACGATAAGTCATGCCTTCCATGTCGTTGATATAGCTTCCGGCTACATAGTTAATGAGATGGGATATGCTGTAACTTATACCCAAACCCAGCAAGCCTCCGAAAAAGCCGATAAAACCGGACTCCAATAAAAAGAGCACACCGATATTTTGCAACTTGCAGCCTAAGACCTTATAGATACCGATCTCCTTGGTCCTTTCGTATATGGACATCATCATCGTGTTGGCGATGCCTATGGCGGCAACCAAAAGAGACACACCGCCGATCCCGCCCAAAACCAATTGGACCGTGCGGGATTGCTTTTGCATGGCCTTAATGTACTCGATTTCACTCGATGCCTGATAGCCCATATCACGCAAGGTATTCGTCAAATCCTCTGTATCCTTTAAATTAGCGGTCTCGACAATTAAGTTGCTGTAATGCAAAGTGCCTGTGGCCTTGCCGTTTTTTCCTGCCGGTTGACCGGGCCAGGCTTTACCTTTGAAAACCTGCTGCATAAAGTTTTTATAAGAATCAATATCGGTCAACACACCGTAGCCGTATTCGTAAAGCCCCCTTCGATTGATATCTTCCTGAGAAAAAACACCGTCTATTTGGACCAGGTACTTTTTGGGCTTTTGGATAGACGGGTCACCCTGGCTTTGGTAGTATGCCTCCACATCGAAGATGGCAAAAAAGTTTTTGCCGTCCATATCCACAATAGGCCCCTGTTCCGCCGGGGCTTCCCAATAGTTTCCTCGGTTTTCCACCCAAAACTGGTTGGGAAAAGATTCTGAAACCAAAAGAGGTATGGGATTAGAGGTCTGCTGAACCGGCCATTGACCTTTTACGAGTTCCAGTTTCAAGCTTTCAATATAGTCTGTTGGAAGGGCAATAATCTGCAAATCGCCCACAGCGGACCCTTGGCTGAATCTAGCCTGTGAGGTCAACTTAGGAATTACCCGCTCAACTTCAGGGAAAGCTTCCAGCTCACGAATTCTCTCATCGGTCAGACCGGTCCCCGAACCCTGATTAGCTCCGGGGAAAACCTGGTCCTGAGAATTGCCGGATTTCTTATCCGTATAACCGTAAATCGAGATTTGCCGGAGCGTCTGAGACGACCCGATTTGCTTCATCATGGCATCGGTTTGGCCTACACCTATAGAGACCATGACCACAATAGAGGCCGTGCCGATGAGAACCCCCAATATAGTCAGGAAGCTCCTCAACTTCCGGCGCCACAAGTTGGATAGGCTAAGTGAAAACAAGTCCGATAAACGCATAACTTCCTACAAATCCAAATCTTGGTCTTCTGCTTCCTGCTGTTTCTTCTTACGGTGACGCACAACTATAGCAATCACTACAATAATAGCTGCCAGACCTAAAAATCCCAGGAGAACTTTGGCCAAAAGCGGCAAGCCCTGATTTTGCGGCTCAAGCGGGTCGGGAAAATCCGGATCTATGGGCTCTACAGGGTCTATGATCTGCATCTCTTCGATATTTAGCGGTATGGCCTGATTCATACTGAGCGTTTTCCCATCTTCATCCTCGTAACGAATCTCCAAGTTAAAGTCGCCTACATGCGGAGCCAGAGGCGTGACCATAATATCGACATCCTTCGTTTGAGCAGGTTCGATGTTGCCCAGATAAATCTCCCTGGCTTCCAAAGCGCCGTTATTCTCAGGAATGACCAGGCTGGCATTGTAGAAAGTGGTTCTGCCTTTGTTATAAATTTTAAACATGAGATTGGCTTCACTGCCGACTTTGGCCGGGTCCGGCATGAGATTAAGCTCACCCAAAGAGACTCGGCTTTCTTGGTAAAGCGGGATAGAAATTTGCTCGGTCAATTCATAGGGACTGCCGGACTTATCTTCATAAATCATTTGAATGCTGACAGGATGGGACTTCTGTGCAGCCTGGACCGAGCTGATTAGGGCTACGGGGACCTCTATAGTCGAGTCCTTGTCAATTTTCTCGATGTAAAGCGAATTCGATCCGCTGACCGTCCGGAAAGCCGGCGATTCTGCGCCGAAATCCAGGACCATGCGTATATTCTTAACATCGGTGTCCTTGGACGTATTACGTAAAGACAGCTTAAGCGTTACTTTTTGACCGCCCAAAACTTTGGCCGGGTCGGTACTAAAACCGGACACCATGATACGCGGGACCGAACGACTCTCTTCAGAAGGCGGCAAACCCGGATCCGGCAGGATAGGCGGGTCTAAATCTATAGGAGGTTCGGGAGGCATGGGCTCAACCGGCGGTCCGGGCTCTGTGGGCACCGTGTTGTCCGGTCCGCTTTCTCCCGGTGTCGGCTCCAGGCCTTGTACCTTAATATAGAAATATCGGGTTACTTCGACAAAGTCTTTATCGGCTTGCCGGTAGCGAATTAACAAAGTCAAACGGTAGTAGCCGGACGAAAGTTTCTCACGCAAGACCATAGGGCCGAAATCCACCCACTGTGTCTTCTTTTTCAGTGTCTCCTTGTCGGGCTTGCCCAATGGTTCCAGGTCTTTTTCCAGATACTCCACATAGTCGGTCTTTTGAATCTCAAACGGAAAATCCGAAGCTTCCGATGCGACCTGTAAACGAACCACAGGATCTGAAGCAGGGAGGTTTCCCCAATTGACCAAAGGAATTTTTAAATTAAACTTGTCGCCCGCCTTAAGTTTAGGAACCTCGCTTTGGCCCAGGAGGACAAAGGCTTGACCTTCTGTTTCCGCCACATTACCGGGGGCAGTGGGAGTCGGAGTGCCAGGAGCCGGGCCGGTAGGAGTCGGGGTGGCCGCTGTTGTCGTTGTGGCCGGCACGGTTTCCTGAGTCGATCCGGTCTCTTCTTCTTGAGCAAAACTTCTAAGGCCCAGTCCCAGCGTCAAGCTCAAGGCCAAAATCAAACTAATCCTCTGCTTCAGTTTCATGGGCTAAGTCTCCTTCTTCGATATGAGTGATTTTTCCGTCACTGATGCGAATAATGCGGTCGGCAAAACGCGCCAAGTGGTCATCATGGGTAACCATAATAATGGTCTGATTCTTCTCTCTGGAAATCCGTCTCATCATGGTCAAAATTTCGGCACTGGTCGCTGAGTCCAGATTCCCCGTAGGTTCGTCGGCAAAAACAATCTCCGGATCCACTACCAAAGCGCGGGATATGCCGACTCTTTGTTGCTGGCCTCCGGAGAGCTGATTGGGTTTATGGTTTTTATGGTCGTATAGGCCGGTTTGTTTTAAAAGTGCCAAGGCTCTCTTGTTGCGTTGGGCCTTGGACACACCCTGAAAAGTCAAGGGTAAGGCAACATTTTCTTTGGCCGTCAAAGTAGGAATCAGGTTAAAAGACTGGAAGATAAAACCCACGTGTTCACGACGAAAAGCAACCAGTTGGTTCTCCTTAAGGCCTACAATCTCCCGACCGTCTATTTTAATCGAGCCCTTAGTCGGCGGTTCCAGACCGGCCAACATATTCAACAAAGTCGATTTACCCGACCCCGATGTTCCTACTATGGCACAAAATTCACCTTCTTCAATGGTCAAAGATATACCGTCCAGGGCATGAATTTTCTCACTTCCTACCCGGTAGACCTTATATAAGTCCTTAATCTCAATAAAATTGGACTTCGCAGCTGCCATCGCCTTCCCAAGTTATGCTTTCTCATAGGATTTCTGCCGAAGTCTGCTAGGAATGGGGTGCAGACTCCAATAGATTGGATAAATTTTGTCGCATTAATTCTAAATAGTCAATCCCTTTATCCATATCCTCTTTGCTAGGCGCATGAATGGTTGTCAGAGGTAAAACTTTAGCCCCGATTTCTTTGGCCAAAACTTGTGAAACCTTGTCCGATCCCGATGCATCGTAGAAAATAGTATTAATATTGTTCTCCTTGGCCCGGTCGACCAATTGGCCCAGCAAGGCCGGACTGGGGTCTTGTTCGGTACCCACACCGCTGATACCAATCTGGGTCAGGCCGTAGTCCTGGGCCATATATTGGAAAGCTTCGTGATTAATAATGAAGTACTTAAGGTTCGACGCCTGAATCTTTTCCGCGAACTCCCTGTCGAGCTTGTCCAGGTCCGTCTTAGCCTTGTCGAGATTCTCTTTATAGCTTGCTTGGTTCTTGCCATCTACTTCAACCAAACCCTCGTAGATATTATCTAACATTTGGCTGGATTTACGAAGGGACAGCCAGAGATGGGGATCATATTGGCCATGGTCATGTCCTTCGTGCCCTTCATGGTCGTGATCCTCATGATCATCGTCGTCATGGTCTTCCTCATCGTGGTGGTGATGGGCCCCGGCGGGCAGGAGCTCAATATCATCCGCTGCCTCGATAAACTTCGTCTTGGCTCCTTCTTTTTCCAAAGTATCTTCTACCTTATCCACCCAGAACTCCATACCGGCGCCCTGATAGATAAAGGCATCCGCATCAACCAGCTTGCGAATCTGGTCGGCACTGGGCTCGAAATCGTGCGAATCGGCACCGGGCGGCATGAGATTGATGACCTCGGCCTTGTCGCCCACTAGAGTCTTGGTGAAGTAATACATGGGGTAGAAACTGGTGTAAAAGGTCATACCGTCTTTTTCTTTAGGCTGCTGCCCACAGGACATAAGACCCAGGGTCATAAATGTGGCCAGAGCTGCTGCTCCTATTTTCTTAATAATTTTCATATGGCTCCTTTAATATACAGATAGATTATGAAAGATTCGAAGCATCATCTTCTAAGTCGATGAGTTCACGGTTTATTTCCGTTATCTCATAAAGAAGTTCTTGGACCTGCTGGTAGGAATCGATTCCGGCCAAAACCAAGTCTTTGTTGCCCTTCCTGACATAGTGCTGCTTCTGCCTGCCGTCACGCGTAACGGCAAAGTAGTAACGGGGGCCGTGCTTGTCACCGTCGTGACACTTGCACCCGTCCCTGCTGCAGGTGGAATAACGCTCTATAAAGGTTCCGTCCATGAGGTCTTCATGGGCCAGAATTTCTTCAAAGAGCCGGGCTCGTTTCTTCTTTAAATCTTCGATTTGTTTCGCCTTGTTATTTGCTTCATTTTTCATAGCAGGGATAATAGCATTAAATTTATTGCTACACAATCTAAAATTAACATTTTATTAGTAAAACTCTTAAGCAAACTTTGGATAAAAATGTTACAATTTGGAGTGGAATGTAAAAATATATATATTTTTATGCTGTTCTATTAGGAGGTCAATATGTTCAAGATTGTAAGTAAAGAGAAACTCAATGACATCGTTACACGTATGTATATTGAGGCTCCCCTGATCGCTAAAAAGGGTAAGGCCGGCCAGTTCATCATCTTCCGGATTGACGAGCACGGAGAAAGAGTCCCCCTAACCATTGCAGATACCAGACCCGAAGACGGTACGGTAGGTATCATCTTCCAGACAGCCGGTAAGGCCACCCGTCTCCTGTCCGAAATGAACGAAGGTGACGAGATTTTAGACTTTGTCGGTCCTTTAGGTAAACCTTCCGAACTTGACGGTTATAAGAAGGCCTGCGTTATTGGCGGCGGTGTCGGTACGGCAATCGCTTATCCTTCAGCTAAAGCTTTGAAGGCTAACGGTGCCGAAGTCGACGTTATTGTTGGTTTCCGTAATAAAGATATTGTTATTTTGGAAGACGACTTCAGAGCCTGCTCCGATAACCTCTATGTCACAACCGACGACGGTTCTTACGGCTATCACGGTTTTGTTACCGATAAGCTCCGCGAACTTCTCGAAGGCGGCAAGGAATACGATTTGGTTATCGCTATCGGTCCTGTTCCCATGATGAAGTTTGTTTGTGACTTAACCAAGGAACACAATATTAAGACTCTGGTTTCTCTGAACCCCATTATGGTAGACGGTACCGGCATGTGCGGCGGCTGCCGTGTTATGGTCGGCGGCGAGCTTAAATTCGCCTGCGTTGACGGTCCCGAGTTTGACGGCCACGAAGTAGACTTCGATGATCTCATGATGCGTAATCGGACCTACTCAAAGTTCGAAAAAGAAGAAGACCATAAGTGCAACCTCGGTTTAAAACAAAAGGCTCAAGCCTAAGACGGCGTTGAATTCATTTACATTAAGGAGAATACATATAATGGCTAAAGCAAATATGCGTCCCGATAAAGTGGAAATGCCTGCTCAAGATCCAAAGGTAAGAGCTAGAAACTTTGACGAAGTGACTTACGGCTATACAGAAGAAATGGCTGTCGAAGAGGCCTCCCGATGCTTACAATGTAAACATCGCCCCTGTGTAGAAGGCTGTCCGGTTAATGTTCAGATACCTGAATTTATTCATTTAATTACCGAAGGTGACTTTGAAGGTGCGTATCAGAAAATCTTAGAAACCAACGTGCTGCCTGCCGTCTGCGGCAGAGTGTGCCCTCAAGAAACCCAATGCGAATCCCGCTGTGTTCGTGGAATCAAGCATGAACCCGTCGGTATCGGTCGCCTGGAACGATTCGTAGCCGATTATCACCGTGCGCATTCCAACCCTGTCGCAGCCAAGGTCGAGTCTAACGGTCATAAGGTAGCCGTAATCGGATCCGGCCCTTCCGGCCTAAGCTGTGCCGGCGACTTATCCAAACTCGGTTATGAAGTCGTCATTTTCGAATCCTTACAAACCGGTGGCGGTGTTCTCAGCTATGGCATTCCCGAATTCCGTCTGCCTAAGTCCATTGTTAAAGAAGAGATCAAGCAATTAGAGCTAGACGGCGTCAAACTTGAAACCAATATGGTTGTCGGCCGAATCCTTTCTATCGATGAACTTTTGCATGATTACGGTTTCGAAGCCGTCTATGTGGCTTCCGGTGCCGGCCTTCCGAAGTTTTTAGGTATCGCCGGTGAGAACGGTGTCGGTGTGTACTCTGCCAATGAGTACCTGACCCGTACCAATCTCATGAAGGCTTATGATGATAATTACGACACCCCTATCCGTAAGTCCAAGAACGTCGCTGTAATCGGCGGAGGTAACGTGGCTATGGACGCTGCCCGTACAGCACTTCGCTTAGGCGCCGAGAATGTCTACATTGTCTATCGTCGTTCTTTCGCCGAGATGCCTGCCCGTCAGGAAGAAGTCCATCACGCACAAGAAGAGGGCATCCAGTTCCTGAACCTCAATAACCCTGTTGAGATTAATCTGGATGAGCACGGTGAAGTTGTAGGCATGACCCTAATCCGTATGGAGTTAGGTGAACCCGACAGCTCCGGCAGACGTCGTCCCGAGCCTATCCCCGGTTCTCAGCATGATATCGAAGTCGATACGGTTATCGTTTCTTTGGGTACCGATCCCAACCCCTTGATTAAGGCCACCACACCCGGCTTGGATGTTACCAACTGGGGCGGCATTATCGTTAACGACGAAGGTAAAACCTCTCGTGATGCCGTCTATGCAGGCGGTGACGCCGTTACCGGTGCCGCAACCGTTATCTCCGCCATGGGTGCCGGTAAGGTTGCTGCAGCCTCTATCGACCGTTATATCATGTCTAAGGAAGCCGAGGCTGAAGCTGAAGCTAACTAAGTCTTTTTACTAGACAGATATTAATTAAACAGAAATACCGCTCGACCAAAAATCGGGCGGTATTTTTTGTGCTTTTAAAAATATAGAGTCGGAAACTTTACGAAAGTCCGACAGATTTAAGGAGCTTACTCGGAGACTTGCCGAATTCTTTACAGAAAGCACGGTAAAAAGTACTGTAGTCGTTGAAATTATAATCAAAACAAGTTTCTAAAATCGGTCTTCCCGCTAGAATTTCCTCTTTGGCCAGGAAAAGTCGCTTCTTCATAATGTACTGATTGATGGTAAGACCAATATGCTCTTTAAACAGCTTGTTGCAGCTTGCCGGACTGATGTGAAGCTTCTCGGCAATCGTATGTGCGGAAATATCCTCACGAATGCATGTGTCTACAATAGAAAAGATATCTAAGAGCATGGCATCTTGGCTGGACTTATTGGGGCTATTGACCGGTTGCTTATAAAACTTATAGCGTGCCACAGTAATAAGTAACTCCATGATATAAGCATTGGCCAGTAGATCGGCTCCGAATTCTCGAGATTCTGATTGAATAAGGATATTCTCAAGCAAGTTGTGTACGGTAAACTGGGCATCCAATGACAATTGAATATAGGAACCTTTGAAGTTCATGGTTAGGAAAGGGATTAGTAAATTCGTCTGTACGGAAGAGAGTTTCTCAATATAATCCATTCCCAGCCAAAGGACATAACGCTCATAGGCCTTCACACTATCATCGATAAGCGCCTTGTGCTTCACATTAGGAGCAATCAGCAAAACAGAGCCCGGAGTGAGGTGAACAGTAGCGTCCTCTATCAGATATTCCACATCTCCGTTTATAAAGAAATAGAATTCATAATGATCATGCGTATGCAAATCGACATTGGTTAAGGTCGTATCTCGGTTGTAGTATATGGCGAAATCTTCTTGCTTCAGTCGAGGTTTCTCGCTCGTGAATGTTGTCGGCCGGACTTTTTGTAGCATGCTCTCCTCCTAATATATTGCATTTTTTAAAAGGTCCACAGTATTGCCAATTGAAGTAAATTCAACATTTTCTTAAAGCCATTAAACACTATTAGGTCAATATGCACAAATCGTCAAGGTTAAATTTGGGTTATATTTTATTTATTTTTAACATACAAAAATCAAAAACGCAAACTTTTATAGGGGAAGTGCAAGGATTTATTGCCTTCCCTCTCCTATACTATGGTCATCAAGTCAAGAAAGGAAAAAGTATGGAAGTCCTGGAGCAGTTCACCAAAGGAAAAATTTCAGATGCATTATCGGAAGATCGTATCTTTGTTTCGAATGATTTTGCTGCTGTAATCGACGGCGTAAGCGATAAGTATAAAACGACTTGGCAAGGCCATCACGGAGGCTGGGTAGCCTCTTCTCAAATTGTGGATGTTCTTCGTGACCTGAACCCGAATGCTACATGCCAAGACTTTATTCATCAGGTAAACAAGGCTTTTTTCAGGTTCTATGAGAACGCCGATTTGACCTGCCCCCCGGAGCAATTTATTTTGCAGGCTGTCGCTGCCGTCTACTCTGCGGCCAAAAATGAAATTTGGCTCATAGGAGATGCCCAGGTCAGAATGAACGGCCAAAATTACCACGCTCGAAAGAAAAGCGACGAAGTGCTGGCCGATTGCAGATCCTTGCTATTACATATAAATGATATAAATGACGGCTCTGAGGCAGGCTATCAAGCGGCCCGTGAGGCAATTGTTCCGCTAATCTTAGAAGCGACTTGCTTTGCCAACAAAACCGGGACACGTTTTTCCTACGCCATATTAAACGGCGAAGAAATTCCGGAAGACTTGGTTCAGATAATCCCCTTGGACGATGCAGAGGAATTTATTTTGGCCAGTGACGGTTATCCCGAAGTCCTAGACAACTTAGCGCTAACAGAAGAAAAGCTTGCGGATGTTTTGGAACAAGATCCCGGTTGTTACAAAGTTTTCCCCGAGACCAAAGGACTTAACCCCGGACAAAAGAGCTTCGATGACAGGGCTTATCTACGCATACGCATATGAAAACCGATCTTAAACACGAACTGTGTTTTAGAAAAATAAAGTAAGGAATCAATTCAAGGGAGGAAGTATGAAAAAGTTTATTTCAGTCGCAATGGCTCTGGTTATGAGTTTAGGCATGGTCGCCTGCTCCGGAGATAATGAAGGAAGCGACACCACCAAGGGAGATGCCACAGGCTCCGTTAAGGAAGAAAGTGTAGATTTCGAAAAGATTTATGCCGAAAAACCCAACGGTGAGTTGCTGGTTGTTGTTACCAATAACGCCGGCGAAGGCCGTGACGTGTGGCTTAAGAATTTGGCTTCTGAAGCCGGATTCAATCTGGAAATCGTAAGTTTGGGAGGCGGTGCTGCGACCGCTCGCGTCATTGCCGAAGCGAACAATCCCACCACCAATGTCATCTGGGGCCCGTCCGAAGATCAGTTTGCCACCATGGTTGAAGCCAATGCTTTGGCCCCCTTCGTTCCCGAATGGGCGGAGGACGTTAAAGGTCTGTCCAAAGAAAACGGCTACAGCTGGCCTTATGAAATCCAGCCTAAACTCTTAGTGGCCAATCCCGATCAATTTACGGAGGAAACGGCACCTAAGGACTACAAGGACCTCTGGGAAAAGCCTGAATTCCACGGCAAGTATGCTGTACCTACAGCTTTTGACGGTAACACAAATCGTGCCATCATCGGCGGAATTTTAGCCCAATATCTGGATCCCGACGGCGAATTGGGCGTCTCGGATGAAGGATGGGAGGCTATCAAAGCTTATTTTAACAACGGTTATAAGACACCTAAGGGTGAAAATGATTTCGGCAACATGGCCTCGGGCACGGTTCCCATCACCTTCACCTTTGCATCGGGTCTTTTGGGCAAAATGAAGAGTTTCAATGTTGAGCCTATCGTCATTTATACAGAAGTGGGCGAACCTACCAACACCAACCAAATCGGTGTAGTCAAGGCCAAAGATCAGAAGATTTTTGAAGAGTCCCTACGTTTTGCCAACTGGCTGGGTAGTGCAGACGTCATCGGTGCCTATGCTGCTGCCAACGGCAATATCGTGGCTAATGCCAAGGCCAAAGACCAGATGGATCCCTTCATGAAAGATGTAGCCGATAAGTTTAAAGCACAAGATGCCGATTGGACCTACATCAACTCCATGATGGACCAATGGGTCGCTAAGATTCAGCTGGAAATTTATTAATAAAAAGCAGATCGGATCGGACTCCCGTAGCGGATTTCCGGTCCCTTTTCATAAAAGTTCTAAGACAAGAAAAACATTATCAGAGGGGTAAGAGAGTATGATCAGATTTGAAGATGTTGAAATTAAGTTCGGTGATTTTGTCGCCATCCAAAATTTGAATTTAGAAATCGAAAAGGGCGAATTCTTTACTTTCTTAGGCCCTTCCGGTTGCGGTAAAACGACGACACTCCGTGCTCTGGTCGGTTTTATTCATCCCAGCAAAGGAAGAATCTGGGTCAACGATGAGGATATCACCGACAAGCAAATCGAAAAGAGAGGTATAGGTATGGTCTTCCAAAGCTATGCCCTCTTCCCGACCATGACTGTCCGGGAAAATATCGAATTCGGCCTCAAAGAAAACAAGTGGAAAGTCAATGCCATAGCCAAGCGCGTAGAAGAAGTCGCTTCCATAGTCAATTTAAATGAAGAGCAGTTGCAAAAAAATGTATCTGAACTATCCGGCGGTCAGCAGCAACGTGTGGCTATTGCCAGAGCCCTGGCGCTTCGTCCCGATATTATTGTTTTGGACGAACCCTTGTCCAACCTGGACGCTAAATTACGAAAATCCCTTCGCCTGGAGCTAAAGAAAATTCAGCAAATGTCAGGCGCTACGATGATTTATGTCACCCATGATCAGGAAGAAGCCCTTACACTCTCTTCTCGGATTGCTGTCTTCAACAACGGTTTCGTGGAACAAGTCGGTACGCCCAGAGAAATTTATTATCATCCGGCTTCTGAATTTGTTACAAACTTTATCGGTGATACCAATATGTTGCCCGTCGAACTACTGAAACACCTCATCCGCACCTATCCTGATTTGGATTTATCCGACCAAGACCATGTCTATGTAAGAGCCGAATCCATTAAAGACCAAATAAAAGAGGAAGAAAAAGAAGCTTATCTGGAACTTCCGGCCATCGTCAGCCTAGAAGAATTCTACGGTATTACAACCAGACGCACTTATAACGTAGCCGGTGTAGAGCTGCGCAGTATAAACACCAAAGTCGATCAGGAAGTTAATATAGGCGATCAAAAAACGCTCTATATCAACAGACGCAATCTTATCGTATTCAAGGGGTAAATAATATGGAAAAAAAGCTTAGCTTAAGAACCAATTATCGTCTACAAAAAACCTTGCGTTTTGTCCTAATCGCCTTGGTCATCGGATGGTTGATATTCAGCTTCCTGCTCTACCCCAATGTCGACTTGATTCGGACGACCCTCTTTCAAGACGGCAAGCTTCAGGTAAATCCTATCATCCAGGTTTTTACCTCCAGCCGGGTCCAAAAGAGCTTGTGGAATTCTTTTATCCTGGCCATATCCCTCACACTGACCGTTAATATTCTCGGGATATTCCAAGTCCTGATTTTAGATTACTTCAATATTAAAGGGAATAAATGGTTAAGCGTAGCCTATCACGCCCCGCTCATCTGCAACGGCATGGTTCTCGTTTTAGCCTATAACTTCGTCTATGGCGGAAACGGTTTTTTAACAACCGTATTCACCAGACTTTTCCCGGATATGAATCCTCTATGGTTCCAGGGTTTCTGGGCTGTATTAATAGAAATGACTTTCTCCGGAACCTCCAACCATATCATGATTGTCCGCGATGCCCTACATGCCATTGATTATCAAACGATAGAAGCTGCCCAGTCTATGGGAATCAAACCCTGGCGCGTCTTGATCAAAGTCGTCTTACCTACTTTGAGACCTTCGCTTTTTGCCGCCTCTATCCTCACTTTTATCACCGGTGTATCCGCTTTTGCGACACCACAGGTCTTAGGCGGACCGGAGTTTGAAACCATAAACCCCCTGGTTCGGTCCTTCGCCAACACGCTGACCACCAGACATTATGCTGCTATCCTGGCTATCTTCCTCGGAATTGTAACCATAATAGTCATGACCTTTTCCAACTATATTGAAAGACGGAAAAACTACAGATCTGTATCTAAGACCAAAATTCCTCTTAGAAAACAGAATATTCAAAGTGCCAAAGTCCGCATCCCCGTTACCATACTGGCCCACCTCATTGCGATTTTGCAAGTCTTGCCCTTGTTCTTCGTCGTGCTCTTCTCTTTCATGAGCGCCAAAGACTTATATGCCGGCAAGATCAGTTTTGCACGCTTTACCTTGGATAACTATAAAACCGTCTTTAATTCAACTTTGGGCGCCAGGCCGGTCTTAACGTCATTGATTTATTCCGCTGTATCCAGTATTGCCATTGTTGCCCTCATGCTTTTCATTGGCAGGATTATTACCAAGTACAAAAACCGCCTGACCCGTACACTGGAGGCCGTGCTGCAAATTCCCTGGTTCTTACCTTCTACCTTAATTGCTTTGGCCATGGTCATGACCTTCTCCGCGCCCAAAGCCTTCCTGGGGAATCGCGTCCTAACAGGCACCTTATACCTCCTACCCATCGGTTATATGGTCATCAAAACACCTTATACCCTGCGTATGATCAAGGCTGCCTACGCCACACTGGATGAGTCCATTGAGGAAGCGGCCAAAAATCTCGGCGCCTCTTCGATGAAGACATATGTAAAGGTTCTGCTGCCCATTCTTTGGCCGGATGTGCTTTCGGTTTTCTTACTGAATTTCATCGGACTTTTGGGTGAATACAGCCTATCTGTTTTCTTATTCCATCCCAGATATCAGCCCTTAGGTGTTGCCCTTAATGCCGCTGCCAGCCCTGATGCCACACCCGAAGCCGCCATGCTTAGCTTCGTCTATGCCGTGCTGATTATGGCCATATCCACACTGACTATACTCTTTATCTACAATCGAAAGGGGAAAATAAAAAAATGAGTATGCCACTACATCAAACCGAATTCAAAGATGCCGGTGTGAAATTCACACCGGACGGTAAGGTTCTAACTTACTACGGAAACACCATCATTTGCCTTATGAATGATGCCTCTTGGCCCATATACCATGCCGCCAAGAAAGCAATTGCCGCGCTCCGACAGAGCTCTTACGCTGACAAAATGGCCTTCTTGCCCAAGGATTCTTTGCACATGACCGTAATTTCACTGACAAGAGAACTCGATCGCCACACACAATATTGGTCTCCTCATGTGCCCGAAGATGCCTCTTTTGAAGAGGCAGACCGCATTCTGGAAGAACTGGTTCAAGATATACCTCAGGGGCATGACGTCCAAATGCGTTTTGACCATGTCGAACAGACCAAGTTGATTCTCGTACCGGCCGACGAGGCCTCCGCTCAAGCTCTTTTGGAATATAGAGAGAAGATTTCGGATATTACCGGGATAAGGCACGCTAATCATGAAGATTACAGGTATCACATGAGCCTGGACTATGCTCTTAAGCCGCTTACGGCCGATGAAATAGAAGAAAATAGAATCTTGTGCGAATCTTTGACCCAAGAATTCCGCCAAAGCTTGCCCCTTATTAGCTTGCCTAAGCCACGCTTTGTCATCTTCGACAACATGCTGGCTTATAACACCGACAGAAAAAAGAGAGGCACTCTCGGCTAATGGGAATCGTGCATTATGCAAAAATTTTGGGACATTTTTTTTAATCCGCTCCCTTGGCAATGGGAGATTGTATTTTTGCTACGCATTGTGTTAGCCGGTGTATTGGGCTTCTTTATCGGGCTGGAACGTATGCACCGATCCAAAGAAGCCGGTGTACGTACCCACATCGTCCTGGCCGTGGCTTCCGCCATTTTCATGCTCATCAGTAAATACGGTTTTTCAGACCTTAAGGGACCGGTCGCAGACCTCTTCGCCATGCATAAGGGCGCGGATTCTTCTCGTATTGCAGCCCAAATCGTAAGCGGTATCGGCTTCATCGGTGCAGGCATTATTTTCAAGAATTCACGTTCCATAAGTGGCCTTACTACGGCTGCAGGCATGTGGGCTACGGCAGGCATCGGCATGGCGGTGGGTTCCGGCATGTACGGAGTAGGTCTGGCGGGAACGCTCATCATCGTAGGCGTTCAATACTTTACACACCGCTTAGGCATCAGCAGCGGTAAAGGTTACCACTACACCATCGTAATGGAGGCAGGCGGATCGAAGGCTTTTAGAGAATGGTTGATGAATTTTCTAGAAGCGGACGGTCTTATCGTAGAAGAGCTCAATATCCAACGCAAAAAGAAAGGTACT
Source organism: Oscillospiraceae bacterium (assembly GCA_029983685.1). Taxonomy (GTDB): domain Bacteria; phylum Bacillota; class Clostridia; order Saccharofermentanales; family Fastidiosipilaceae; genus JASBZA01. The sequence continues at coordinate 24,091 of JASBZA010000010.1, forward strand.
GCGTTTTTTCAATTGATTATTACAAGTGAGAAAGCCCTCGTCGTTCCCTACTATGCCAATCATCTCTTAGATGCTTCCGAAGAAATTGAATCGGTCCGATTAATCGAAGAATAGTACTCCTTCTTGTCTAGACGCTTGCTCCCCTTGGGCAGGCGTCTATTTTAATCCTTTATTTATCAGTAATTGAACCTTTGATTGAATTTTCAAAAAATTTTCAGCTTTCATGCTTGATTAAAGCCTCTCATTATGATATTTTTTTACCCGATGAGTAAGTTCTACTCATCATTTCTCGTAAATTTGAAAGGAGAACTTTTTATGTCAATGATGAAAGGCTATGCTATGTTAAAAATCGGGGAGACCGGTTGGATTGAGAAGGAACGTCCGACCTGCGGCCCCAACGATGCCATTATCAGACCTTTGGCCCTGTCCCCTTGTACATCCGACGTTCACACCGTATGGGAAGGCGCTTTAGGTGATCGCCACAACATGATCTTAGGCCATGAGGGCTGCGGTGAAGTCGTAGAGGTCGGTTCGGCTGTTAAGGACTTCAAGCCCGGTGACCGTATCATGGTTGCCGCTATTACTCCGGACTGGATGTCTCTGGCTGCTCAAGACGGCTACCCCATGCACTCCGGCGGTATGTTGGGAGGCTGGAAGTTCTCTAACTTCAAGGATGGTGTATTCGGTGAATACTTCCACGTTAACGACGCAGACGGCAACCTGGCCCACCTGCCCGATTCTATCTCCACCGCTGAAGCTTGTATGTTATCCGACATGATTCCTACCGGTTTTCACGGTGTCGAATTGGCTGAAGTAAGCTTCGGTGATAACGTTCTGGTTATCGGTATCGGCCCTGTAGGTTTGATGGCTGTAGCCGGTGCGGATTTGGCCGGTGCTTCCAATATCATCTGTGTCGGTACGCGTCCTGTATGTGTTGAAGCGGCCAAAGGCTACGGCGGTACCCACTTTGTGAACTACAAAGACGGCCCGATTGACCAGCAGGTCTTAGAACTTACCAACGGCCAAGGCGTCGACAAGATTATTATCGCAGGCGGTGATAATGATACTTTCGAAGAAGCTGTTAAGTGCCTACGTCCCGGCGGTAAGATCGGTAACGTAAACTACTTAGGCTCCGGCGACTACATTAAGATTCCTCGCATCGAGTGGGGTGTCGGTATGGGTCATAAGAGAATCAACGGCGGTCTCATGCCCGGCGGTCGTTTACGCTTAGAGAAGCTGGCCCGCTTAATCGAAGTCGGCAAGTTAGATGTCAAACCCATGTTGACCCACCGCTTCGAAGGCTTCGAGCACGTCGAGGATGCCCTCATGCTCATGAAGGACAAACCGCGTGACCTCATCAAGCCCGTTGTGGTTATTGAGGAATAAGCCGTCTTCTATTAACATAAACGTAGACCTCAACGAGGGAGCCTCAAGAGGCTCCCTCTTTACTTGAAAACGAAAGGAAAAGATAGGGACAATAGCCTATGCAAATTCTCTTAATATCAGGCTTTTTAGGAGCCGGTAAAACCGAATTTATCAAGACCCTGGTCGGGGCCACCCGCAAGCAATGTGTGGTCTTAGAAAACGAATACGGCGAGATTAACTTCGATTCCGGCAGACTTAAGGACATCAAGACTCCGGACTTTCAAGACGTGGCCGTAGACGTGGAAGAGCTGACCGAGGGCTGTATTTGCTGCTCCATGAACCTGGATGTCTCCCTGTCTATTCTTACCATCGCCAACAGCCTGGACCCGGACCTTCTCATCTTAGAGCCCAGCGGTGTCGCCTTGCCGAGCCGGCTTTTGGCCAAAATCGAACCCATCTTATACGAGCGGATTGGCCTTCTGGAGCCTATCGTCATCTTAGACGGCCAGCACTACCCAGAAGCAGCCCAGAACTTCCCTACCTATTTAAGAGACCAGCTGGAAACCGCCTCTACTCTCCTAGTATCTAAGTCTGAATCCTGGACCGCTATGGATTACCGGGCCTTGAGAAAAGAATTGGATATTCCGGACCATGTCCTAATCCCCGAATCCCACTATTCCACCTGGCGCGACCGGGCTTTCCACGAACTTTTGGAGCGGCCGCTCATTATAGACGGCAAGGCGCCCGTCAAGGTCAATCCCGAACCGCCTTCCAAAGAACACTTAGATCACATCACCTTCCCCGATGTCCGAGTGGCCAGCCCCTACGTCCTGGTCTCTCAGTTAGAAGCCCTTATTCACGGCCACGGCGGTGATGTCGTAAGGGCCAAAGGCCAAGTTCGCTGCGGCACGGAGATTCTCACCTTTGACCTGGTGGGTGGCTCTTACGCCGTTGAAGGCGAGCAATACGGAGACGAGACCGGAGTCGTAGTCATCGGCCGAAATTTAAATCACGAAAAATTGGAGTATATCTTTACTTAGCTTGGTAGAAGCCTAAAGCTTTGGCCCAAGCACAAGACTTTTCATAATACTTCTTATAGTAATCACCGGATAAGTCACCGGCCTTGCGGGCCGTGTAGACCCACTCGCTGTATTCTTTGAAGAAAAAGAGCTGCATGGTCCGGTCGTAATCCGGCCTGGAAATGCCCTTGTTCTTAATAAGTTTCTCGTAGTAATAATCCAGGGCAAAAGCCTTGTCGGCATCTGTCATATAAAACAGAAAATCCGCATCTTCTTCACCGAAGGCTAAGAGCCTGGCCAAGGCCGTAGGGTAAGGCAGGATGCCGGCATATTCCCAGTCGATAAAAACCGCTCTTTCCCCGTCACAGAGAACATTAAAGGGCAACAAATCATCATGGCACAGTGTCCGAGGCAAGGTCTCATAGAGGTCCAAATAGGCTTGATAGCAAGAAGCCAAGTCTTCCATATAGTCCAAGCGCCCTTGTAGATACGAATATTCCTCGTCAAAAGTGCAAGGAAAGTCTGCCTTTTCTTTGGCCTGCCAATACTTTTTTTGTAGGGCAATCAGGCCGTCCAAGGCCAATATAAGATGGGACTTCTGACACTTGGATAGGGTCTGGCCCGGAAAATATTCCATTAGAAGATAGGTATCTTCTCCTATTTGAGTCTTGCCGTAGATTTGGGGAACCGGGTCCCGGTCCGAAAAAAACAACTCGTAGGCTCGTGCCTCAGATGCTTCGGTCTTCTTCAGTACCCCCGTCTGCTCCGGTCCTCGGACCTTCCAAACCGTATAGGCCCTGGCGTCTTCCTCGGCCAGGAAGGGGGTCAAAACCGTGTCGGGCCCGTCCCAGCCGGGAAAATATTTTAAGATAGCCTGAGGGTCCATTCCTATTTACTGATTTTCTAAATAAGCCTGGATGAGGCGGAAGGTATTCATTGCTCCGTCCAGGTGGCTTCTTTCGTAGCCGTGAGACGCATAAACACCCGGTCCTATCAGCGCATGGCGGAAATCATGGCCGGCTCTTAACGTGGCCTCAACATCCGACCCGTAGAAGGGATAGATATCGACCGCATAATCGATGTCGTAGGTTTTGGCCAAAGCAATCAGCTTATTGACCACATCATAATTGTAAGGACCGCCCGAATCTTTGGCCGCAATAGAGACCTGCTTCTCGGTACAATTGAGGCCCTCACCCACACAGCCCATATCGACCGACCAGGACTCGGTCACGCCATCGAAAAAAGGCGAAGAGCCACCGTGGCCGACTTCTTCATAAATCGTCCAATGGATATAAAGGTCTCGACTAAGGCCCACCTTGTGGTCTGTCAGGTATTTAACATAAGTCAGTAGGACGGCTGCCGAAAGCTTGTCGTCCAGAAAACGGGACTTGATATAGCCCTTATCGGTCATGCGGGTTCGAGGTTCAAAGAAAACATAATCGCCGGCCTCGATACCCAAAGCCCTGACACTCTCGGCATCGGTCACATCTTCGTCCAAAACCACTTCCATCGTGTCCCAGTTTCTTTCCTGTGTTTTCAAATCAGCGTTGACATGGACCGAGGCATTCTCCAATTGGAAAGTCCCTTCATAGGTCTTGCCGTCACGGGTTTTGACCATGACGTTTTCGGCTTCGGTGTTGGCCGCGACAAGCCCGCCTATAGGCGTAATCTTAAGCCGGCCCGTCCCCTTAATGCGGTGGACCATGCCGCCCAAAGTATCCACGTGTGCCTGGAGGAGGAGGCCTCCTTCGGTATTATCTTCAGCCTTCTGAGGATCTGCATTGATATGGGCAATAACGCCGCCTTTAATGGTGCGATAGGCTTCGACGCCCCATTTTGAGAGCAAATCCAGGATGTATTGCGTTACTTCATGGCCGTAGCCCGAAGGTGACGGTTTGGCCAGGAGCTCTTTTACGATGGTCTGGAGCGTCTCTTGATAGTCTTTATAAATCTCTTTATTAAATGCCATAAATATAAAAGTCTTTCTTTTTTAACTTAGTCTAAAGCCCGGCCTAAAACCTCGGCCTAGACCTAGCTCTTAAAACTGTGAATAGGGGCCGGCATCCTGCCGCCGCGGGAAATAAATTTCTCGGGTGACCAGGGATTAACCTCCATGATAGGCGCGTCACCCCAAAGGCCGCCATAGTGGACCTTGTCACCCACTTTTGCCCCGGGTACGGGAATCACACGAACCGCCGTGGTCTTATTATTAAATACTCCAATAGCGGCTTCATCCGCTATAATGCCGGACAGTATCTCCGCGGAGGTATCACCCGGGACCGCCACCATGTCAATACCGACCGAACAGACTGAGGTCATGGCTTCAAGCTTCTCTAAGCTCAAGCTCCCCTTCTCTACTGCGGCAATCATACCCTCATCTTCACTGACGGGAATGAAGGCACCGGACAGGCCGCCTACTTGAGACGAGGCCATGGTGCCGCCCTTCTTCACCGCATCGTTCAGCATGGCCAAAGCCGCTGTCGTGCCCCAGGCACCACAAGACTCCAAACCCATCGCTTCCAATATACGGGCAATAGAATCGCCTACAACCGGCGTGGGCGCCAGGGAAAGGTCAATAATACCGAAGGGAACTTCCAAGCGCTTAGAAGCCTCTTTGGCGACTAATTGGCCGGCCCGAGTAATCTTAAAAGAGGTACGTTTAATCAATTCGGCCAGCTGAGCAATATCCATAGTATCGGACTCTTTGCTCTTCAACGTGGCCAAGACCACACCCGGTCCGGACACGCCGACATTAATAACCCGCTCGGCTTCTCCGACACCGTGGAAAGCTCCTGCCATGAAGGGGTTGTCTTCGGTTGCATTGGCAAAGACCACAAACTTGGCGCAACCGTAAGCGCCTTGGTCTCGGGTTCTCTCGGCCAAATCCAAGAGCATGGGACCCAAGTCTCTTACTGCGTCCATATTGATACCGGCACGAGACGTTCCGATATTGGCCGAAGCACAGACCGCTTCGGTGGTAGCCAAAGCTTCGGGGATGGAATCCATCAGGATACGGTCGCTCCGGGTATAACCCTTATGAAGCAATGCGGAAAAGCCGCCAATAAAGTTCACGCCCAAGGCTTTGGCCGACTTATCCATGGTTTCGGCGAAAATTGTGTAGTTATCGGTCTTAGACGCTGCCGCAACCAACGAAATAGGCGTAACACTGAGTCGCTTATTAATAATAGGAATACCATAGTCCCGGGAAATCTCATCCGCCACGGGAATCAAGTGCTCTGCGGATTTCGTAATCTTATCGTAAATCTTACGACAGGCAATCTCAGGATTTTCATGGGCGCAATCCAGAAGATTAATCCCCATGGTAATGGTCCTGACATCCAGATGCTCTTCGGCGAACATCCGCTGCGTTTCTAAAATTTCATAGGCTTGAATCATAAAGCATCCCCATTCCTATATGCGGTGCATGGCTTGGAACACATCACGCTGCTGCAAGGTCACCTGGCAGCCCAAATCTCTGCCGACGTCTTGTAAAGCCCGGTCTAAGTCCTGGAAGGAAAGCGTCATCTTACCGGTATCCACCAGCATAATCATATGAAAGATGTCTTGCATAATAGTCTGAGAAATATCTTGTACATTCACATTATACTGGGCCAAAACACCCGTCACCCGAGCAATAATCCCCGGTTTATCCTGTCCTACAACTGTCACTACCGCCGTATAGGTCTCATCGTGTGCCATAAAAAACCTCCCTGAAAAACTTGCCTGATATTTTACGCCAAGTTAGGCCTAAGGGCTAGGAAAAAGCCCGTAAGAAGTACCAATGCAATATTCCTTGGGCGATCCTGATGGACCCTACTTCAGCCTGTAACCTCCAGTGCAAGGGCTGCTGGGCTGCCGAATACGGCAACAAGCTAAACCTGACCTTAGAAGAATTAGACAGTATCATCGAGCAAGGCAAAGAACTTGGTGTCTACATGTATCTTTTCTCCGGCGGTGAACCTTTGGTCCGTAAAAACGACATCATCACCTTGTGTGAGAGGCATCCGGACTGTATGTTCTTGGCCTTCACCAACTCGACCTTGATTGACGAGAAGTTCGCCAACGACATGCTCAGAGTAGGCAATTTCATCCCCGCCATCTCACTCGAAGGTAACGAGCATGCCACCGACGGCAGACGCGGTGACGGTGTCTACCAACGCGTTATGAAGTCCATCGGACTTCTGAGAGAAAAGGGCCTGCCCTTCGGCATCTCCTGCTGCTATACCAGCCAAAACTTCGATTCCATTACCTCGGAAGAATACTATGACTTCTTAATCGAGCAAGGTGCCCTCTTTGTCTGGTTCTTCCACTATATGCCGGTCGGTAACAGTGCGGTTCCCGAACTCTTGCCCACACCCGAGCAACGTGAAGAAACCATGCGCCGTATCCGCAAATACCGTGTCGAGAAGCCTCTCTTTGCTATTGACTTCCAAAACGACGGCCAATACGCCGGTGGCTGTATTGCAGGCGGCAGACGTTATCTTCATATCAACTCCAACGGTGACGTTGAACCTTGTGCCTTCGTCCACTACTCGGATTCCAACATTCGCGAGAAGACCTTACTGGAGTGCCTCCAGTCGCCTCTCTTTATGGGTTATCATGATAACCAACCCTTCAACGATAACTTATTAAAACCCTGCCCCATGTTAGAGAATCCTCAATACATCAGAAGCTTGGTTCAGGCAAGCAATTCCCAGTCCACCGACATGGAGTCGCCTGAAAATATCCAGCATCTCTACGAAAAGTGCGAGCCCTACGCAGAGAATTGGGACGAGACAAGTAACAGACTTTGGGATGAAATCCAAGAAGAAAAGAAAGTCAAAGCGGCTCGCTGATTATTGCTAATTGCTATTGGTTTAGCCCTTCATAAAGAGACCGGCAGAAAACGTCTAAGAAGACCTTCTCCGGTCTCTTTACTTGTTTACTTATCCTCCGGACTAATCTCGGGATTATTCTGAGCCATCTTTAATAAGGACTCCAAAGGCTCGGCAAACCAATAGGTAAATTTATGAATGTATTCGGCCATATCGTAGTTCAAATCATCTTCTAACCAGTCTAAGACCAGACCCGAAAAATAGGCCTTATAGAAACGCAGAAAGACTTGACGGTCCTTTTCCGGCAGGGGATTATCCTTTGTCTGAAAATCGATAAAGTGTTCTGCCAACAACACGGCCAGTTCACTTAATTTTCGGAACACCCGCATCTTCTCCGTATCATGGTAAAGGTTCAAAAACTGGTCCTTATACTTTTTAAACACATCAGTAATAATCAGGATGCCTTCGCCCAAGGTTTCCACGTGCACGAAGTCGTCAATAAGCGGATCAAACCAGTCTTCCAAGATTTCCTCCAAAAGAGAAGGGATGTCTTGGTAGTGGTAATAGAAGGTGTTCCTGGACAAGCCGCACGCCGCAGTAATATCGTTGACGGTAATCTTGGAATAGCTCTTCTCGGCCAAAAGTTCAATGAAAGCATCCTTAATCAGACGCTTAGTTTCCATACAGGGCTTTTCTCCTCTCTTTATTAAGGCTTCGTTAATCTTCGCTTAAGCTTATTTTACAGGCCAAATCTGACCTGTCCCGTAACCTTTTCGGCAGAAAATCAGGCGACATTTGAGGCAGGAATATCTTATACTTAGTTGCGGCTTTGGCCAAAAAGAAAGAGACAGGAAGGCCTAACAAATCGATGCAAGGCTTTTGGCAACACATATGGCGAACCGAGGAAGACGACAGCCGTATCTGGCTGACCCGCTGGCAGGACTGGGCTATTGCCCTGGCTTTTTTGCTGGTCAGTATCTACCTGTTACGAAACCGCCAAAGCCTCTCCCGAGACTTCGTTTATAGCACCAGTCGAGCGCTGGTAGTCCTCCTTATCTTGCAGAATTTATCGCGTTACATCTTCAATCGCAAGCACTATCCCGTCGACATGCGTTACCCGCTTTATTCCTGCAATGTTTCCGGCATCATCCTGGCGGTTTCTTTCTTTGTACCCTTTAACAGTCAGGCTTGGAACAGCCTCGTAATGTGGGCCGCTTTCTCCGGTCTATACGGAGGCTTCTTCGCTATCCTAATGGCCAAGCCCAGTAATTTTAAATTCCCCCATATGGCGAACTTGGACTATTACATCGGTCATATTTGTATCTACTTTCTAGGGCTGCGCCACATCCTTTATTACCCTGAATTTTTGACCACGGCTATGCTGCGTGACACCACCCTCATCACGCTCTTTTATTTGGCCATCGTCTATAAAATAAACCCGCTTCTGGACACCAACTACGGCTTTACCAATTATGTCCCCGAGCCTTTAAAAGTCCTGCAAAAGATTTCTTTCAAAATCTACAGAATGTTATTAGTTTTGGGCTACTCCATTGCCAATGCCTTAACCTATCTGGCTGCCACCATTTTGGTCCGAAGTTAAAGTTTAAACAGAAGAAGAAATATATAAGAAACAGCCCGGCTTCATGTGTTTTAACACAAAGTCGGGCTGTCAAAATACTTAAAGTTTTACAAGCTTCAAATTCTTAGTTTAATACCTCTACTTTTCACGTCCGAAAAAGTGCTCCAAGTCGCTCGACAAGTAGTCTCTGGGGTTCTCAATCTGAGCCTGTGCCGCCGACAAGATGGCAATGGGAACACGGAAAGGCGAGCAGGACACATAATCAAAGTTCAAACCATGTAAGAACTTGACTGAGCTGGGCTCACCGCCGTGTTCACCGCAGATCCCTAAGTGAATTTCAGGCTTGACCTCTCTGGCTTCCTTGGAGGAAATTTTCACCAGACGGCCAATACCCTTTTGGTCCAAGATAGCGGTCGGGTCATTTTCGAAAATGCCTCTCTGATAATAGGTATCCAAAACCGGACCTGCGTCATCACGTGACAGGCCAAAGCCCATCTGGGTCAGGTCGTTGGTGCCGTAGCTGAAAAAGTCTGCCACAGGGGCAATTTCGTCCGCTGTCAAAGCCGCACGAGGAATTTCAATCATAGTTCCGACGTTATAGTGCATGTCGATGCCGGATTCCTCGATAAGCTTGTCGGCCACATTACTAATGACCTTTCGTAAGAAGCTCAGCTCTTTCACGGTACAAATCAAAGGCACCATAATTTCGGGATAAACGTCAATACCTTCTTTTTTCACATTAATGGCTGCCCGGATAATAGCAGCCGTTTGCATCTCGGCAATCTCCGGGAAAACGACCGCCAGTCGGCAACCTCTCATCCCTAACATAGGATTGGATTCTTGGAGAGACTCAATAACCTTTTTGACTTCCTCCGTATCTAAGCCCATAGACCCGGCCAAATCTGTAATTTCCTGATCTTTCTTGGGCAAGAACTCATGGAGGGGGGGATCTAGCAAGCGAATCGTAGCCGGTAAGCCTTTCAATGCCCGGAAAATACCTTCGAAATCGCCTTGCTGAATAGGACGGATTTTATCCAAGGCTTCCAGTCTTTCTTCTTTTGTTTTGGCCAAAATCATGCGGCGGAATTGGAAGATACGGTCTTTTTCAAAGAACATATGCTCTGTACGGGTAAGCCCTACCCCACCGGCTCCTAAGTCCAAAGCTTTCTGGACATCCGCCGGATTATCCGCATTGGCACGGACATTCATCTTGGAAGTCTCTTTGGCCCAATTCATAACGGTTTCAAAATCGCCGGCAATTTCAGCCGGAACCGTATGAATTTCCCGGTCATAAACCAAGCCTGTGGAACTGTCAAGAGAGAGGACATCGCCCTCTTTATATACAACACCCTTAACCGTCATAGTCTTGGCTTTTTCATCTATTAGCAAGTCGGAACAGCCCGTAATACAGCACTTGCCCATTCCTCTGGCCACCACTGCGGCGTGTGAGGTCATCCCGCCTCGAGCCGTGAGAATTCCTTCGGCAATATGCATACCTTCAATATCTTCCGGAGAGGTTTCCTTTCGAACCAGAATGACCTTCTTCCCATTTAAGACCTGACGGCTTGCGTCTTTGGCACTAAAAACAATTTGCCCTGATGCAGCGCCCGGCGAAGCAGGTAGGCCTTTACAAATAGGCTCGGCTTTGGCCAATTCTTCCCGGTTAAAGCGGGGGTGAAGGAGGGTGTCAAGAGATGCAGGATTAATCTGCATGAGAGCCCGATCCTTTGTGACCAGACCTTCTTCGACCATATCAACAGCGACCTTTATAGCGGCCTGGGCAGTACGTTTACCGTTGCGGGTTTGCAAAAGGAAAAGCTGCCCCTCTTCAATAGTAAATTCCAAATCCTGCATATCACCATAATGCTGCTCGAGACGTTTGGCCATATCACAAAACTGATCATACACTTCGGGGAGCCATTGCTTCATCTCATCGAGAGCCACAGGAGTCCTCACCCCGGCCACAACATCCTCACCCTGAGCATTAGGTAAGTACTCACCGTAGATATGATTATCTCCTACTGCAGGGTTACGGGAGAAGGCTACTCCGGAAGCCGATTTCTCGCCCATGTTACCGTAGACCATTTCCTGGACGTTGACTGCGGTCCCCCATGATTGAGGAATATTGTTCATCCGACGATAATACTGGGCTCTGGGATTATTCCAAGATTTAAAAACAGCCTCAATGGCAGCCATCAGTTGGTTTGTAGGATCTTGTGGGAAGGGCTCTCCTTTAATCTCGGCATAACGGGCCAAAGACTTGTGCGTTACTTCTTCCAAGTCTTTTGCATTGAGCTCCGTATCCTTGGTCACTCCTCGGGCCTTTTTCACCTGGTCCATAATGCTCTCAAACTCGTTTTTATCGATTTCCATAACGACATCAGCGAACATCATAATAAAACGCCGATAGGCATCAAAAGCGAAACGACGATTGTGCGTAAGTTTAGCCATACCTTCGACGACCCGGTCATTAAAGCCTAAATTTAAGACCGTATCCATCATGCCGGGCATAGAGGCCCTGGCACCGGAGCGGACTGAAACAACCAAAGGTTTTTCCGGATTGCCCAATGCTTTTCCCGTATGGTCCTGTAGGGCTTTAAGACTGTGTCGGATTTCGTCCGAAATCTCGTCAGAAATCTGTTCACCCATTTCATAATAGGCATTACAGGCTTCTGTCGTAATGGTAAAGCCCGGTGGAACCGGCAAGTCAAGATTAGTCATCTCTGCGAGGTTGGCACCCTTGCCACCCAAAAGCGCTCGCATCGACTGATTGCCCTCTTCAAACAGATAAACGAATTTCGTCATAGGATCCTCCTTAAAAGAGTTTTATGAATACAATCTACACCTTTTGGGCAATATGTACAAAACTTTTAGAGAACCTATCGGCTCAAATAGGTTTTTCTATAGCAAATGCCTTGAATTGTCTTCCTTATCTTGCAGCAGAAGATAGAAGACCAGCAAAACTAAAAAGACCTCCTGTCTTGAGCCAAGAGGTCTTATTAAGCAAAATGAATATTAATGAATTATTTGCCTTCGAAAAGGTCTTTGATACCTCCGAGTGCGCCTGCCGCCTTATCGGGCACATCCTCAAAGTTGAGTTTAGCCTTAACAGCCACAGCAACTTCATTAATCTTATCTTCAGGAAGATCAATATTAAAAGTCTCTTCCAAGGTCTTAATCGGCTCCTTTTTAAAGCGCTCACGCAAGGTCTCATCATTCTTAAACTTCTCAACAATCTTCTCAATATCTGCTTTAAAATCCATAGTACACCTCCATTAATATTACTATTCTTTCAAGAATTAGGTCTATTATAGACCTTTTTAATAATAGCATCTGTAATTTCTATTGCATTATTCTTAATTCAAAATATATTGTATGAAATCAACCGTTTTCTTTAATGCATCTTGATTTGAATCTAACAGCGCATTGTATTCCACTAAATCATAGGATCGCACCTGATAATTTTGACCAAAGAAATCTATAATCTCCCGGACCTCGTCCAAAGAAAAGCCACCGGGCACAGGCACCGAAACCGCCGGCATGGTCAAAGGGTCTATAGAGTCTAAATCCAAGCTTAAGTGGATATTGGGATGCCTAATGTAGGCTTGGAGTTCCTGTAAGACCTTATTCAGACCTAGACGCTTAATGTCTTCATACCAATAAGCCCTTATGGGTAGGCGCTCAATTGTCTCAATCTCTCCCGGATCCAAATCACGAAGGCCTAAATAAATGAGGTTCTCCGGTCGAATCGGATAATGTTTGCCGGAAATGGCATTGAGTCTGTCTGATCCTAGTCCCAAGAGTGAAGCCAAAGGCATACCATGGATATTGCCGCTAAGACTCGTCTCGTCTGTATTGATATCCGCATGCGCATCAACCCAGACAACAGTCAGATCCTCATAGAAAGAAGCCGTTGCGGCTACGCTTCCCATACTAATACTGTGATCACCCGCAACTAAAACAGGCACTTGGCCACACTCTAAAATCTTTACGGCAAAGTCTTTACATTTCCTGCAATTCTCTTTCACAAGGTCATACTCGAGCAAAGGAAAATCCGAATCTTTCTCTTCACTAAGGGTTTCTTGATTCTCAGATTGCCTTCTAGTTTGCTCTAGTAAGGGCGCTTCCGGGTCCATTGCATCTCTTAAAAAAAGAACACTGTGTAAGAGCCCTTCGGCTCTTACACCAGCGTCGTTATCAAAAAAATATAGGCTTTTCATAACACTCCAATATATGGTTTTTTATCGGCCGAGTGCAACTATGCAGAATAAATGTCTGCCGAAGAGCCCATTATAATGTTTTTTCTCATTTATTCCTACTTTTTGTAATCGTAGAAACCCTTACCTGCATTGACACCGGTCTCACCGCGGTCAATCTTTTCCTTCAAAAGCTTAGCAATTTTATTCGAAGAAGAACCTTCTTCTTGAGATTTCGGATTCATCTGATTGATATTATAGGCGGTCTCAAGACCCACTACATCCAAAATTTTGAAAGGACCGGCCGGTGCTCCGGTAGCCAGGCGCCAGGTTAAGTCAATGGTTTCAGGATCGGAAACCTCATTAGCCCAAAGCTCTTGAGCGGCATTAAGGAAAGGTACCAGCATAGAGTTCAGGATATAGCCCGGTTGCTCTTTGTGAAGTTGTAAGGGAATCATGTTTAACTCTAAGGCAAAAGCAACGACCTTCTTAAAGACTTCCGGGTCTGTTCCAGGATGACCCATAATCTCTGCTGTATTATTCTTCCAAATCTCATTTGCGAAGTGCAGGGCACAGTATTTTTCTGGACGACCGGTATGGTCTGCAAATTGGCTGGGAAGTAAGGTAGAGGAATTGGTTAGAAGGATGGTCTTCTCCGGTAAATGCTCTCTAATTTGCTCATAAATAGCAATCTTAGCCTTAGGATCTTCTGACATACTCTCGATAACAATATCGGCATCAACAAAAGCTTTAGTCACATCCAGCTCATAGTGAAGGCACTTCTCAAATCTATCTTTAGCCTGTTTAGCGTATTCATCAATCTTCTCTGCTGTAATATTATCCCAATCCTCAATTAAGGCTCGAGGATAGAGAAGCTTACCTATAGGATTTCCAATAAGCTTTTTGGCCGCTTCTAAATCTTGGAGCATCTGAGCTGAAAAATGGTCAATTTTCGCTTGAGTCCTCCCAATCGATCCCTCACTACGTAAAAAGAAGGTGGTATCGTGTCCTGTATAGGCTGACATGAGACCAATTTGTGCTCCTAAAACACCGCCACCAACGACAACAACTTTTTCTGCAAGCATTTCTCTACAGACCTCTTTTCTATAAATTTTTACTTGTTCATCTTAGCATGAGTGACAGGGTATCGCAATGAACTCTAGTAAAACTTGCTGACTTTGCACCAACTCCAAACGGTTCAACGGTTCTTTCTTCCCTACAAAAAACACCCTTCCTACCTCGGCTATCAAGGCAAGAAGGGCCTATTTTAGTTGGTATCTTCCACGTTATAAGTCGCTGTGCTTTATATTTCTTTACTAGGCGTAGATAAGTTTCTCTATATCATTTTCTACCGTACTTGTACCGGAGATGTGGAAATTATCTACTAAGATATTAGCGACATTGGCTGACAAGAAGGCCGGCAGCGTAGGACCTAAGTGAATGTTTTTGACACCCAAAGATAACAAAGCCAAAAGTACGATAACAGCCTTTTGTTCATACCACGCTATGTTATAGACGATAGGAAGATCGTTGACGCTTTCCACACCGAAAATCTCGACCAACTTTAATGCAATAAGGGCCAAAGAATAAGAATCGTTACATTGTCCTGCATCCAAGACCCGAGGAATCCCTCCGATATCGCCTAAGGGCAGTTTGTTATAGCGGTATTTGGCACAACCTGCTGTAAGGATAACCGTGTCATCCGGTAAGGTCTCGGCAAATTCTTTGTAATAATCTCTGGTCTTATGACGTCCGTCGCAACCTGCCATCACTACAAACTTTTTAATAGCACCTTGCTTTACAGCATCCACAATAGAATCGGCCAAGGCAAAGACCTGATTATGTGCGAAGCCACCGATAATTTCACCGTCTTCCAGTGCGGTAGGAGGAATACAATGCTTGGCACGCTCGATGATCTCTGAGAAGTCTTTCTCCTCACCGATCCCCCCCTCGATGTGAACGGAACCGGGATAACCTGCCTCACCGGTCGTGTAGAGTCTGTCCTTATAACTATCCTTAGGAGGAACAATACAGTTAGTAGTCATAAGAATAGGACCATTAAAAGCTTCAAATTCTTCTCTTTGTTTCCACCAGGCATTACCGTAGTTTCCGATAAAATTAGGATACTTTTTAAAGGCCGGATAGTAATGGGCCGGCAACATTTCACCATGGGTATAAACATCGACACCCGTTCCTTTTGTCTGCTCTAAGAGCATTTCCAAATCCTTAAAGTCATGGCCTGAAATCAGTATACCGGGCTTATTGCGAACGCCCAGCTTTACATGTGTCATCTCGGGATTACCATAGGTATCCGTGTTAGCTTTATCCAAAAGCTCCATGGCTTTGACACCGTAAGACCCGGTATCTAAAGTCAATTGAACCAAGTCTTCTACTGTAAGAGAATTGTCTAAAGTTTTGGCCAAGGCTTTTTGGATAAACATGTCAATTTCTTCATTCTCATGAAGAAGAACATTGGCGTGAGAAACATAGGCAGCCATGCCTTTAAGCCCATACAGGATAAGCTCCCTGAGACTTTTGATATCTTCATCTTTACAGGAGAGAACACCGACTTCTGAAGCTTTGGACACATAGTCTTTCGGCTCACCCTTCCATAAAGCCGCTTCAGGAAGTCCATCTGTATCTTCTAGCTGGCTCAATAAGCAATTCTTCACCATCATGCTTTCTTCTACTCTGGCCTGCAAGGCTTCCAAGTCAAAATTAGCATTGGTGATAGTAGAGAAAAGATTGCCCGTTATGAGATGATTCCCTCTCTGGGGAACTTTCTTTCCGCCTTCTCTCATCTTCGTTGTGATGGCCGAAATACCCTTGGTCACATAGACTAAGAGATCTTGCATAGCTGCAACTTCCGGTTTCTTACCACAGACACCCGATACGGTGCAAGCAGTATTGGCGGCTGTTTCCTGACACTGGTAACAAAACATTTTATTCTCCATTTTTACTTCTCGCTTTCTTTTATTTTATCTTCTATCCACGACTTTAATATTCTCGCGTGATTGATTTCTTCAGATCTAGCAGCATATAAAAAGGTTACATTTTCTCTTTCCAAATCCTTTTTAATTTCTTCTACATAGGGAAAAGTCTTGCTAGATAAACATAACTCCTGACAGTATTTTTTACCAAATTCCAAGAAGCGCTCTGTCTTATGGCCAAACCAAATTCTTAACTCTGTAGATGGGGCCAATTCTTTCCACCATGCATCCAGATTGGCTTGCTCTTTACGCACGCCTCGGGGCCAAAGTCGATCGACAAGGACCCTTTTTCCATCCTCATCAGCAGGTTCGGCATATATTCTCTTAATCTTAATTTCATGCATCTCTTTTACCTTCAAAATATTTTCTGGCAAATTCCATGTCCTGAACGGTTTCTAAGACGCCCTGATATTCTCCTAGGTCGTCTCGTACCGCTATGTAGCGAATCAAAACCGGTCGACTATTTTTCTCTATCCAAACATCGACGCTGTCCTGAACCCCTTCCCTCAGTAACTGAATCACCTGCCTTACTCTGGCTTCGATTTTAGGCGGATGGCAGGAGAAAACGTCTCTGCCGATAGCCATATCAGGCCTTTTGAAAATCGAGCACTCATTACTAAAGAAGCGATTGGTATTATCTTTATCCACGAAGGTAAGCTCCATAGGGATCGTATTTAGGACACTGTAAATTTCATGGGCAGTCATGTGTCCACTGCCCAAACGAATACGTCCGGATTCGGACAGCTCTTTTGGATTTTCTAAGTCCCTCGCTAAACGCCCTCCCATAGTACTGAGTTCCTTACGATTTGCTTCAGCCTTATCCCAAACAGGATAGCCATCCGGAAGTAAGCTGTCGTAAGCAGCCATATCGTAATAGATTCTAATCCAGTCTTCTTCCTCAAAATTTTTTAGGCATAGAGGGAAAAGAATATTGTTCTCCTTGTAAATCATCTCGTTAATGCGGTCTAAGACTTGGTTTAGTCGAGTGATGAAAGCTGAATCGTCAAGTTTTGCCTTGCCCAGATCATTCAATTCGTCACGGATTTCGTCGTCCACTCCCCACATGACGCTGGCCGGACCGGGAAATCCGTATTTCTTATTCAATAAAGGATAGATAAGGTCACCCTTTCGGGCGTAGTGGATACTAACAGCACTGAGGGCTTCCACCTGCATAAGAAGTTTCTCATAAGAAATTTTAGATTTTTCAGACAAAACGTTCTTTGCTTCCACTACCAGTGCTTCAATATAGCTATTCTCCTTCTTGAAAACCTGCATAGGATGGCCTATTTCCAGAATTTCTTGCCCCTTCTTTTCTATAGATTCCATAACTGCAGCTTCTGCTTTGGCAATCTGTTCTTCTCGGGTCGCTCCGTGAAAAAGTGCAGAATGGACGTCACAAAGTCTTTGTACATCGGAAACTTTTGCCCCTTGGGCAATCAATTTTTGCTCTGCTTGGGCAATCTCAACTGCATCCACAGAATGAAAATTCTCTACAAAATCTTTTCGAACCGACTCCAGATCTTCTCCTTTAGACAAGCGGCTAATGTAAGACTGTAAGAGCTTGGCTCTTTCTTCTTTCGTTTGATTATTATTGGACTTCATAAAATTCCTCCAACTATTCTTCTATAACATGCCCTTAAGGCATTTGATTGACTCAACACATGCAGCTTATTATAATTCTCAGAACAGTTCAGTTGTCATAACCACAGAAAGGAACACTTATGTCAGTTTTATCATCCCCTTTATTCCAAAGTTTTACCGAAAAGGAGTTTCAAGAACTGAGACAGTGCCGATGCATACAAGAAAAGAATTATTCCAAAGGTGAAACGATTTATTTTGCGGGCATCAAAATTCAGTCCTTAGGGCTCATATTAAGAGGTCGGGTTAATCTGGAAAATGTCAATCTGCTTGGCGAAAGGAGTATCCTATCCACTTTAACCACAGGCCAAATTTTCGGCGAAGCTTATGCTCTGACCAAAGAAGCTTTGTTGGTCAGTGTTGTGGCAGCAGAAGACTGTAGCATCCTTTTTGTAAATGTAGCGCATCTCTACCAAGGTGCTCACCGTGACAGCACCTGGTACAGTAAGATTATGAAAAATCTTCTGCTCATATCTTCTTATAAGAACTTACACCTGTCGGTCCGAACGTCGCAAACCTCCTTTAAAAAAATCCGTCAACGCTTAGAAGCGTATTTGTCCGGAATTTCCATTACAAAAAAAAGTCGTCAATTCGATATCCCTTTTAATCGACAAGAGCTCGCTGACTACCTCAACGTAGACCGCAGCGCACTCTCTAAAGAACTCATGCACATGAAAAAAGAAGGCTTAATCGACTACCATAAAAACCATTTTGTCTTATACCAATAATAAATGACCGATAGTTTATCCTACGAAAAAGCACGAGACATGCCGCAGATACGCTTTCTCTACTGGGCAGTCTCGTGCTACCATCTCTACTTATCGCGACCAGACGTGATTGCTCGTCCTCGTCTGTTAATTCGATTCTTCTTTACCTTTCTTTCTTAAGATAAGAGCCACTCCCAAGACAATACAGGACAATCCCCAGACTACGGCCCAATCTGAGATACCAGTCTTAGCAACCCGCTCCTGAGAGCGTTCTGCTGTATCCTCTGTACCGGCAGTGTTGCTATGCGTCTCTGAAGCTTCCGTAGTTTTAGTTGCCGTTGTCTTTTGTGTATCGTTTGAATGCTCTTCTTGGCTCTCCGCTGTCTCTTTCTCTGACTCCGTCGTTTCTATATCAGCCGGTTCTTCAGTAGCCTCATTAGCTTTCGTAGAGTCCGCTGTCTCTTGGGGATTAGTCTCTGTTGTTTCTGTCACTTCCGGCTCCGTCGGCTCCTCAGTGGATGAAGTGGGTTTCGTGGCATCAGGGTTGTCGCTTGGATCTGTGCTGTCAGAACCTGTTTCGTCCGGATTACCGGTTTCGCCGATTTCATCCTCGTTTGGATTTCCAGCTGCCTTAGGCGCAATTACGGCAAACTCTGAGAACTTATCACTTAATAGAATTAACTGATTATCCTTTATTTCGAATGAGACTTCTAACAAGCCATCCGGCTCTTGGCTGTGCGCATTAAATACTTTGAGAGCTTTAACTTGCTCTTCATCAAAGCCTAAATCATCCAGTATGATACGAACTTCCACTGCTTTCTTTAATGCCTTGTGGGCATTTCCTTCTTGGTCTTGAACTTCTACGTTGTAGATTTTGTAGGCACTGTCTTGATAATCACCCAGACCCGGATGTACGGCCAAGATATCTTTATCTTTTACTTCTTCTACACGAATGCTGAAAACAAGATCCTCTGCCTCCGCTATAGCTTTGACCAAAGCGACAATAGCCTTATTGATATCGTCTTGACCGGCTTCTTCCGGCAAGTTCCCGGCTTCTTCTAATCGCTTGTTGATATTGTCCTTAGAAGAATTTGTAATATCGTCTTCCAGCTTTGCTTCTGCTAACTTCATTATTTCCTCTAAAACACTTGTGTCTACGTTAGACTCTTCTGCATAAACGAGCTTGGAAAGTAAGTCTGCTAAGAGCTGAGCTTTTTCATCAACTTCTTCTTGAGAGCTTTCCGGGCTTATGCCTTCAAGGGATTTCAAAGCTTCTTCCAGCTCTGCCTTAGATTCCGGCGTTAGTAAATCCAGCTGAGATTTTAAGTAATCCCTGAGCGTGTTAAGAACCGTTAAATCGGCTTTGGCCACCAGATTTTCTATGGCAAGACTAATCGCCTCAGTCGCCAAATCTACTTCTTCCTGACTTGCGTCCTCCTTAGCTAGAATCACTTCTCCATTGGAAATGGCGTCTTCCAAAGCTTTGGCGCCGGCTTCTTGCACCATCGTAAGGTCTTTGGCTTTGGCCCTTTCTAACGCAGATTCGAGCATGGTCTTATCTACGACAGTTTCATACTTCACTTCAATGGCTAAATCCGAGTTTGCTTTTTCAACTTGAATTTTACTATCTTCTACTTCAACACTTTCGCCGTTGACCAGAACTTGGCTTATCTTCTGCCTGTCTTGGTTAGGGTTTAAGATTTCAAACTCCACACTGCTGTTGGATCTAACCTTTTCGGGCCCTTTAACATTTTCCGGATTAAAAGTTGCCCCATAGTAGCGAATTGAGAAGTCGTCTATCTCTTTTACCTGGCCTGCCTCTATGGCATAAGCTTTGAAGTTTAGGGTCTTATCATTAATATTCAGCTTCGCAAATGTGGGGTTATTATCATCATATACCACATCTGTCCAAGGTCTTCCTGTGTTGGCGGAGTAATACTTAGAACCGGTAGAAGATCCCATAACGACATAGGCAGCAGCATCGCCGGCCAAAGTAGGCGACTTCTCTAATAATAAATTACCCTCTCCGTCTAAAGCGCTTTTCATCGACGTTCTCGAATAGATATGATCATGACCTGTTAAGACTAAATCAACGCCCATACTTTCATAGAGAGGAGCAAGTTTTCTGACATCCAATTCATCATAATTTTGAGGATAGGGAGTCCTATGCTGAACGACGATTTTAAACAGCTTGTCAGAATTGGAGAATACTTCTTGCATCTTCCGGATTTGGCCGGTAAAGTCTGGGTCATAGTTGTAGCTTTCTGTATCCAGTACGTATACAACGGCATTGCCAATCTCGTAATGATAATTTCTGGACTCTTCATGTGTGCCGTTGGAAGGCGAGTTAAAATAACTTGTCAGAGCTTCGGCATCATTATTAGAATCATGATTGCCCACAACGCTTGACCAGATATTGGAATCCAGCACAGACTTCATGTTTCTGTCGATAGCGGTCCACTCATTGTAATCGTTATTATTATCTGCAAAGTCACCCACCTGGACGATTAAATCCGGATCCGTCAGAACGGTCTTCATATTTTCATAGATAGACGGGAAGTTGTCGTAATCGCCTTGCAAGTCACCTAGAACTTGGATAGTGACATCATCCGTTTTTGCAGTTCGGAAGCTCCTTATTTCTGAATAGTTTTCTTCATGACCCACCTTATAAAAATACTCGGTATTAGCGTCTAAGCCGGTCAGCATAATCTCCCATCTTCTGGACTCTCTGTCTTGTGAGCCAAGCCTATATAAAACATCTTTGCTACTTGCCTCAAGCGTTATAGGGTTAGAGAAATTTTCATCCGTTGCATATACGAGCTGACCCTTATCAACTTCGAAGCTGGTCTCCCAGGTAATACCAACTGAATGGGCCGGATTTTCGCCGGTTGCCAAAGCTATCTTGGCCGGAGTCTTTTCTCCTAAAGAGCCTTTTAACTCAAGCGTGACTTCATTGGACACGCCCTTGTCTGAAATTACAGAAATAAGGAATTTACTCCCAATCGGATATTGCGACAGGGCAGATGTCACAAGCTGGCCATTTTCATCCGTCTTTTCTTCTAAACTTATCGCACTTCCGTCTTCTTTTAATACATTTAACTGAAGACCTTCTACAGGCTCATCCTTGTCATTGAAGACTCTGAATGTTATAGGTTTTCCTACTGTTGTGCCCTGAGCGCTCAAGGTAAAAGCTCTGTCTATTTCTCTGTCAAAGCCTTCCAGGACCAAGTTGCTACCTTCAAGTTCGCCTGCTTGTCTTACTAGGGCTTTATTAACCAAGATTCCGGTTTGGCCACCTGCTTCGTTTGTTACTTTGAATTTGAACCTTAATAAAGGATTCTCCGGATTAGCCTCAAGGCCGTCCATGCCTTTTAATGAGGCTTTTATTAATCCACCGGCTTCATCAATATCAAGCTGTGCATCTTCAATCCTGCTATCTTGGTTTGCAGCCAATAATTCTACGAATTTGGGATTATAGCTAATTTCAAATTTTCCTTCTTCAAAGTCTTTATAGTCGTAGGCATTAATATCATAATTAAAGACTTGTCCGGCGTATGCCTTATCCCCTTCAGGCTTGGCCTCATACAAATTGACTGCATAACCTTTTACGGTAAAGTCCCATTCTTTAAACATTTTATTGCCGGCATTGTCTTCAACTCTGTATTTAACATGGGTCGGTCCCGGCCTAAGAGCGGTTAGTGCAGAAGGAATATGACTTATGGTAACCGCACCTTCTTTGTCCACTTCATGAATAATATTATCTTGAACAACTCCATTTATCCAGAGTTTGGTTCTTTCCGTGTTTATGCCGGTATAGGGCTTATCTTCAACTTTAGGATCGTAAACTTTCAAAGAAATATTGGGTTGTCTGCCGACTTCCATTTGGCCGTTAGCCGGAGTAATGGCATAACTTTCATCGCGTTCAGGCTTTAGGGTATCATCATTTTTATAATCATATACGGCTCTTAAACCATCGAAATAAAGTGTGCCCTTTTTGTTATTAACGGAAAGACTAGGCGTTGCAAGCACTCGGATTCCCCATATCAATTCATAAGGGAATGGTGCATCCTCCGGAATAGGAGTTTCAATATACTTCCATCCCTTCCAGGTTACATGTTCAGAACCTACATACTTGCCACCTGATAATTGAATGCGAATCCAAGCACCCTTACCGTCTCCGTAAATCCATACACCTATGGCTTTGGGCTGACCTTCAAGAGTTCTATACCCCTGCTTGGGCCCGGCTTCACATGTAACCGTTCCGCTCACCGGATTAGTAGCAAAATCATAATCGACCCGGAGCGAACCGTCTCCGGTCTTTACGAACCGCTCATCGTAATTAATAGACATCTTGGCATCGCCGCCACGTGAGCCGTTCGCATTAAAGAACCTCCATGTCCAGTTCATATCTTCAAAAGGCACTTCAAAATCATTTAAAGGAACCGGTAATTTACCGACTTCTACCGGAATGGTCATGGAGTAGTCCTTATAGCTAATATAGAGTTCTCCTGTTCCCTGTTTCTCACCGGCTACGAATTGTCCGCTTTCAGAAATACTCCCCAGCTCGGGGTCTGACAACTCAAAGTTTAAAGATTCACTCGAAATAATGACAGATACGCCGTTAGATTGGCCCTTAAAACTGAGCGTCTTATCTTTACCGGGCGCAACAGAAAGGATAGAGACATTTGCCACTAAGTCTGTAATGGAGTCTACAACATTGATTTCCAGACTTGCCTCTACACCTGTGACTTTGTCTCTAACAACAATTTTGCCTTCATGAGAGCCTTCTGCAGCTGTTAACACACCTGCATCACTTATGTCGCCCACACCACCCTCAGCATAAAACGCTAAATTTTCATAATCTAAAGCAAGCGGATTATAATGACGATCCGTTGCCTTTACGACAAACTCCATCTTTGCATTTTCTAAGAGGTTAACCCTCGTTGCATACCCTTCGTTCATCTTAGGATAGATGTGTAATTTTTCTATTTGATTTGTGTTCTCTGTCTCATCCTTAATAAATAATAGAGCATTAGCATTGGCCCTCTCTCTGCCGTCTGAAGGCCTATTTAGAATAGTAAAGCTGTCGTCTCCCGGCAGTGTCGCTGCTATGGTAGAAGAACCGCCGCCATCAAAATTAAAAACCGTCGTGCAACCTATGGACGATAGGTAATCTACCATGTCTTTATAAGTAAGGCCATTGGCATAACCTGCTTGACGTCCTTCATTTTGCATTAAAATCAAGCCGCCGTCAGCTTTTATTCCTACGACTGTTCTGGGGTGAATATCCGTATTTTTAAGAGTATCTTCGTATCTTCGGCCATCAATCATGAGGATTGTAAAAATACCGATGGCCTCATTTACGTCCTTCCAGCCCACATGGCTATTATCGATTAAGGTAAATGTCACTTCCTGATCCTTAGAGAGGCCGGTTAGGACGCTATATTGTTCTGAGTCCTTATGGGCCGAAAGAACAATTTGCCCCTTATGTATGGGCGTTTGATTGCCTTCTGCATTGTCATCGACTATTTCAATTCTGTTAAGCTTAGCTTTTACTTCTTTGTCAAATTGCAAGCCTTTATAGTCCGGATCCACAATATCCAAAACCACTTCTACTCCGGCTTTTTTGGAATGCGTTGTTTTGGAGAAATTTTCATCAAGAAAGTAAGTGCCATTCTGATCTGCTTTTCTTTCCCTATTAACATGCTGAATCTTAATTTCTTTTGCTCCGATTTGTGCCTTAACAAAGACATCCGTAGGTCCATAGACTATAGAGCCATCTTCTTTAAATCCCATACTATAGCGACCGGGAGCATACGACGTTAATATAAGTTTTCCATCATTTATGGTCATGCCACCGGCAATTCCGTTCGAGGTATCATAGCCATCACCATTGATTGCAAATGCTATCTTATCGCCTTTGGCTTCCTCTGCTTTAATAAAGTCAGACATTATGTTTCCACCATAAACATAGTCACCTGAGACAACTCTAGGCTTTACTTTTGTGTTTTGGGGATTAAAGCTTATTAAGTTTGCTTTTTGCAGACCCGCCTGATTCTCACTCGAGATTTTACTAAATTGAACCTTGTTAAAAATATCTCTAGTCCACCGGTCACTGACTTGTCCCAGACCGGGAAGCTCATCCGGTGCCGCCTGTACTTGTGTCTTAGGAATTAAGCCTAAAACAATTACAAATGTTAGAAATAGAGATACTAACTTAATTGACACTTTGCTTCTGTTCATTAAATAACCTCCGCTATCCGCATATTCCTTAGAAGGATAGGACAGGGATGTTAAATCCAGATAAAGTCCAACTTAAAAATTCACTATTAGTTGTTAAGGGGTCAGTTTATAGCAAGAAAAAACCACGGGATTATTCTTCCCGTGGCAAATGAACATGTACCCTGTTTGACAAAGGGGCTGCCTCCGATTAGATGCTCTAAACAACTACCAGGGAGGCAGCCTCTCAATTTATTACTTCTTAAAATATTTTTTCAAAGCTTCCAATAGGACAGCTATTGACAGGCCTGACATACCTAAGAAGAGAGCTTGAATCGAATTGTCTCCGGTTTGGGGGACTAATCCCGGATCCTTTTCCGCTCTCTTGCCGGACCCTTTTGTTCCCGGCCTAGCCGAGCCCATAGGGTCTTCTTCCCCCGGTTTTCTTGTTTCTTCTGTTTCAGCTGTCGTCGGGTCAGTCGACTCTGAAGGTTCTGTCGGATTCGTAGAATCGGTCGGATCTGTCGGGTCTTTTTCACCGGGATTCTCCGGCTCCTCTGTTTCGGTCGTAGTTGGCTCCGTCGGGATTTCACAGACATTTTTAGTCCCGACTTTTATAATTTTATCTTGTTTTTCTGTAATGATTTCAGTTTCTCTAGACTCTTCCTTACTATTGTTAATCTTGACTATAGTCTTGGTCTTACCTATTACGCCTTCCTGAACCACTTCAATCTTACCGGCCTCTAGATCCGGATCCTCTTGTACAATTATTTCGTAGGCTTGTTCACTTTCATAAGTTATCTCACCTTCAGTCTTTCCGGGGCCAACCTTTACTATTCTCTTCGTTGCTTTCTTGGTTTGAACAGGCTCACCTTCTTTAGACTCAATTACCTCACCATTTTTAATGGTATGAGTCACTGTAACTTCTTCTTCTCCGAGAGATCCTTCTTGTTCAACGACTATTTGCCCCGGTTCTAAAGATTCGTCTACAATGTATTCTGTTTCAAACATTACAGTCTTGGTTAACTTAGTCTTAAGAGTTCCAGTGTAGTCTTTTTTACCTACCCGGATTACCGCATTAACCGGTTCTTTAATATCTACTTCCGGCTCTCCATCAATCTTAGAGTTCTTAATAATCCAGGTTGTTGTCTTTGTTCCTTCACTTCCCGGAACGTCTATGACATACTCTCCGGATTTTAGATTTTCATCGTAGCTGATTTCATACTTAAATGGAATCTTTTCTTCGTGGATAAGCTTTCCTTCGGTATTTCTACCAACCTTGATAATCTTCTTTACAGGAGCCTTGGTTTCAGTAAAATCACCCGACTCTGTTTTTACGACCTTACCATTTTCAATAGTAAGAGTTGTTGTTCTAGTTTTTTCTCCGGGGACACCCTCTTGAGTTACCTTTTGTTCGCCCGGTTTTAGGCTATCATCAAACTCAATTACGACTTCAAATGGTACTTCTACCTTCTCTTCAATCTCATGTGTTCCCTCAGATTTAGAACCGACCCTTATCTTTCTTGTAACCGGTGCCTTCGTTTGCTTTGTTTCACCACGTACTTCTTCACTGGCTTGACCATTTGTAATTGTTCTTGTCACCTTGGTTTCTTGCTCTCCAAGTTCACCTTTTTGGTCCTCAACAATTTCGCCGGGTTTGAGACTTGGATCTATTGTCACCTCTGTTTCAAATGGGATGGGGTCCTTGTCTACATATTCAATATTACCTGTGAAGTCTTCATCGCCTACTTCTATTATTTCTGGCTTAGCTTCTTTTATTACTTGTGGATCTGTTTTACCTACAACTTTGGAATCTTCTATTGTTATAGTATATTTTTCTTCTCCTGCTTCACCCTTTTGGAAAACATTATGTTCCCCTTTCTTAAGTTTTGGATTTACCCTTATTTCTACTTTGAATGGAATCTTGTTTATATATTCATAAGTTCCATTCGTACCGGAAGCTATAAATTGGACTTCTATGCTCCTTGCTTCAACTTCCTTACCATCTGATTCAAAATAGTGGGCTTTTACCGGTACATTTAGTAAAGCTCCATCGATTTCCTTGCCTTCTTCTGCATCAGGAACTGTAGCAGTTACTTTACCAGTATTTTCATCTATAGTCACCTTCCAAGTATTGCCTTTATCATCTATATAGGTGTCAGAATCCAAGGTGAATTTAGTCGGTCTTCTATTATACTTATCCTCTTCATTTAGGATGATTTCTGAAGAAAGCTCATCACCGGCCTTACCCGCTTTGGCGTTGTAACGGGCAGTCATATTGAATCTTTCCTTAATTACAAATTCCGCTATGGTTTTTTCAGTTATGTCTTTGTCCGGTCTATCTGGATCTTTGTAATGGGCTAACACAGGCACTTGAAGTTTTTCTCCGCCTGTGAAGTTAGAGGAGTTTATAGGTTGAGCTGTTACTTCCCCTGTATCTTCCTTTATAGAAACTGTCCATACATTGCCCTTATCATCCTTAAATTCTGTTCCTTCCGGGATAGAGTAGCTCTTCGGACTAAGTTTCTTATCATTTTCAGGAACTTCCGGAGTTGATTTTTGCTCTTCCGAAGGATAATCCACTTGAACACGGTACTCCGGTAAGTTGTAGGCTGGATCTTGGACTACGAAGTGGAACCAGTGAACATCTGTTGACCCATTGGTGTAGGTATAGGTCAAAGGTACTGCTATAAATTCCCCGGCCTTAGCTGACTTCGGTGGTGTTATCGTAAATGTTGTTGGAAGACTTTCTTTATCATAAGTTATCTTCCATTGGTCTTCAGGAGCCTTACCCTTGTTCTCCCTATTAATAAAGCTCATGTCGATAGTACCGACTGCTTCGTTCTTATCTTTTGAAGCTTCCATCTCTTCAGGTGTTTTTTGATGTGGAAATACATCCTTATCTTTTTTATCTTCTGGAACATAAAGCTCTATTGTAAATTCTTCTCCCGGCCTTACCTTAGAAGATGTGTGCTTAGAAGTATCATCCTTATTACCATCAATAAAGCCTTGGTCGTAGTATTTAGTGTCATCAAGGTTTATCTTAAAGCCCCCAATTAGGTTGTAGTGGTCGTAACGGTCTATGCCTTGCTTATCAATCACTACGTTTTCACCCTTGTGTTTAATTGTAGCTGAGCCTGCACCTGTTGGTGTGTAGGTCCCTTCATTATCACCAGCAACTTTTGTAAATTCATCTGCTGTCCTTGGACGAGCAAAGAACTTAACTTCTAAATTTTGAAGGGCCTTGTAGCTAGGATCCTTATAGAAGATGGAGTCTTCGTTTATGTTTCCATTTTCATCTATTGCCCCTTGAGGCATTTCGATTACCACCTTGTCTTGTTCATTTATATAGGCCTTGGATCCAGGCACAACTTCACCTGTGACAGGATGGTAAACTTGTCCTACTAGTCTTTCTCTTGCATTATCGTCAAGATTTTCTACTGAAACTCCAGTAGTGATAGTTTGTCCTTGAACAAATTCCTTTTTATTATGACTTCCATTTAACTTAATAAGTGAAAGCATATCATTTTCATTAGGCCATGGGTTTACTGTAAATCCATATGTAGAACTAGATCCTTTAGTAGCCCATATAGGACCATTAGGGTTATCTTTTAAATAATTACTTTGCCAAGCCATGATTATGTTCTTATTATCAATGCTATTGATGTATTTAAGATCTTCCTCATTAGCGTATAAATTAAAATTCCTTTGAGCCCTCTGCCCATCAACTATAATCTCTGCAGTTGATTTATAAGTAGTATCTTTGTAACCATCCTTAGCTGAAAGATTAAGTCCCACGTCATTTGCAGGAATATTACCAGTATTAATTAATGCTCCTAAATTACCGGTATTACTGAAATAAAAATCAGTGTAGGTCCTTTGTGATTTTTCTTTATCAAGTTCAATCTCGAATCCCCAAAGGGTCATGTCAGGACTAGTTACACTTGGTTCTAAATTTCTATAGCGGAATCCATCTATGAATTCATTCACATTTTCGTTGTCGCCAAATGATGTATAAGGTCCTCCACCTTGTTCTAATTGGGTTGAACGGTAACGCTCAGACCCGTTAAAGTCTTTGATTTTAGCTTCATCTTCAGCGTAATTGGGCTCATCTGTTGCATTTTGATTGCCTGCCAGTGCTTCTGCTTCTGTTTTCACACTTTTAATGATTGCACTAGGGTTAAAACTTGCTGCATATGCCGGATTTGCAAGTCCGATTATTCCCGCCCCTACTACTATTGACGCTCGTAATAAAAAGCCTTTAATATATTTTTTGGAAAGAACTTCACTATTTTTTATGCTGTCTTTTGGCATTCGTTTCATTTTTGCTCCTAACTGTATTAATTGCCATGTAATGTATGGATTCAATAGTTCTATATGTTCATTGCATTCTATCATATATATATGAAGTAATTTGTTATAAAGACTACGACCAATTTACATCTTTGGGACTTTTTAACTTCCTGGCTGCAATTCCCAAACCCTATAACTTGCAGACGTATATGTTTTTATAAGAAAGGTTATGCTTGCTACAATTAATAATTGTATCTGAATCTGTATATTGAGTAGGTTTTGGCAACCTATCTTAAAAATCACTCTCAAAATTCCCATTTAGTGAGATGCTATGTAACCCTTCTGAATCTAATTCATATACCGTGCTAAATACCTGCTTGATAAAATTTCGGTCATGCGATACGGCTATAATCACCCCTCTGTAATTCCTAAGTGCTTCTACAATTTCAGGCTGAGACAAGGGGGACAGGTTTCTTGTTGGTTCGTCCAGAATCAGAACTTGTGCTTTGGCCAAATTCGTTTTTGCGAAAAACAGCTTGGCCTTCTGACCACCGGAAAGCTCATGGATATCTCTTTGCATCTCTTCCCAGCTAAAATTCAAACTGCCTAAAAATGTTGAAATTCTAGTGCGCTCGTCCTGGCTAGGCTCCTTTATCAAATAATCAATTGCATTTACATTTTCCTCTTCAAAGTCAAAGTAAGATTGCGGCATGTAGCCCACACGCAAGTTTAATGATTTTAATTCTTTTAGAAGGGCCTTCAGCAGGGTGGTTTTCCCTACCCCGTTTTTACCGACTATGCAGATTTTCTCCGGACCGACAATATTCAGATGTATATTCCGAGACAATATTCTAGGCCCCACTTTAAGCCGGTCTAATTTAAAATCTAAAACGACCTTGCCGTTGGGAACTTCACTGGCTTTATCAAAATAGATCTCGATTTTCTCTTCAAAAGCTGGTTCTTTTGTGAGATTGGCCTCTTCCATCTGCAGCTTTTTGCCCAATGCTTTAACGCTGTGCATTTTGTCCTTTAGATTCTTTCCCTCTATATCATTTTTAGTTGCTCTTAAGGCCGATTCTACCGAATCATGCACTTTTCTATACCTGTCCGCTTTCTTCGAAAACGCTTCTTGTTCCTTACGTGCCCTCTTGGTTTCAGTTGTAATAAAATTTTCCCGCTTGCTGACATAATCTTCATAAGTATTTGCGGATACAGTGTATTTGGGCTCTGTTCTCCTGTATATTTGCTCTAAATGAATGATTTTATTAGCCACCTTTGACAATAAGGCTGTGTCATGGGAAACAAAGATAAAGGGGATGTCCATTTCAAGCATAAAATGCTCCAGCCATTGTATAGATGCGTAGTCTAAATCATTACTGGGTTCATCCAAGAGAAAAAGGCTCGGCTCTTTTAGCAACTCAACCAAAAGTGCAAACTTAATTTTTTCTCCGCCGGACAAAAACTTCATGGGCATGTCTCCAAAGGCCAAATCTTTGTCCAAATGAAATTCATCCAAGTGTTTATATAACTTGCTGTAATCTATGGGGATATCCCTAAGATAAGAAAGCAAATATTGGCCACTGGTTAAGCTCAGATCAGACGCTGATAGACTTTGCGGCAAGTAAGCTATAATTTCATTTCTTTTATAGATTGTGCCCTGGACTTCGCAATATTGCTCGACTTTTTCTCGATCCACTATGGTCTTGAGAAGTAGAGATTTGCCATTACCTTCTTCTCCGATAAGCCCAACTCTATCACCGGTATTGAGAACAAAATTAAAATCCTTAAGGAGTGTTCGATTATCTTCTCTTAAAACAATACTTAAATTCTTAATCTGTAGCATAAATCCTCCGTAGACATATGCCACACTGTAAATAAAAAAGTCTGCACACGGATGCGAACAGACCTGTTTCTCAATGTCAAAACAATCTTATCCACAATATGGCATACTAAAAAAGCCCTGCTAGGCTAAGCTTTAGTATTTGAACTTCCATATTGCTTATAAAATCATTCCTCGTTTATCTCCTTGTTAATTCCTAGCCATGATAACAAATTTTTCAAATTTATGCTTCTACAATGCTAAGGACTTGTTTGATAAAAGCTTCTGCATTTCTCATTTTATAATTCTTATGATTGACTGATGATTGACTGATATTTGGCCGGAAGGGGTGACAAGAATACTATACGTTAAAAGGTTCCCATCGTACACAAAAATATAGAGAACTCTATCTCCGCCATCTTGTATAGACCCATCCGAAAATAAGGTTGTAAAAGTTCTTCTATAAGAATATTGATTGAGTCGTTCGAGTAGTGCCATTTTAGACTCTGCCGTAATATCAGAATAATCTTTGGAATTATTGATAGCGGCCCCGTCTTTTACATCCATTTCTGTCAAGGTAACCAATATCTTATTTTTTTCATCTAGCAAATTATTTAATGACAGTGGCCGAAAATATATAAAGGTACCGGCTAAGAGAATCATGATTACTATTAATGTAATAGTTGACTTGTTCTTCATAGCTAGAGCACCTCGCTTTCATCTGGCTAGGTTATGCACCTGCTGCCTTATATCCTACTTCTCCTATATTCTACTTTATACAAAGTGCTCTTTTCTAACTTAAAGTCTCAAGAGAAGCTTTCTCACAAGACCAGCACAGGATCTTCCATTCCTATATACTATCACCGCAAATCTTCGATAAATGTGTTATCTTCATGTTGAGCCATAGGTTTTCTCCGTTTCTAGGTTTTTGCACTTCTAGTATAACGAAACCTATGGTTCTTTTTCAAAGTTGCGAACATTCGTAGACTTGATCTTTAAAGGTAGGATGAAATTCATACATGGAGGGAATTATGAGTAATAAAGAAAATGATAATAAAAAAGAACTTCAAATCAGATCTTCCGCTGCTGAATACTTGACTTTTATTGCAGC
>JASBZA010000011.1 GCA_029983685.1 Oscillospiraceae bacterium
TAGTGAGGTTCGTAATTTAGCTTGTAAACATCACAATTTAAAATGCGATTATTGTGATTGAAGTAATTTTTACAAGCCATGTTTTTATATGAGTTTAGGTGGATATGCATATATAGTCTGAATAAATTTGATTTGAAAAATCGGCAAAAAATAAAGGCAGTCCTAAGACTGCCGATATTTATCTCTCTACACCTTTGCTATGGTCTTTTTTTGTTTTATTTAGTTTTATCGTCTGTCTTATGATTATTTTTGCCCTAACATAGACTTTTATCCTTGGATTGACTCTTTACTTGTTCTTTCGCTTTTAGGAACTTAGAAGATAGAATACGAACATTTTTATGTTCCTTTCCGTTGTTATAAATACTTGTTTTTACTTGACCAAATATTTTAACAAAATCTCATTGTTGATTCTTTTAAGATTTCATAATCTATTTTATCTTTTTAAAATTTGTAGAGGGTATATAGATCATAGAAGTCTCTCATTCATATTGTTTTACTTAAATAAATCTGAGTGTGATCCAGTTCTTACTAGAGATGATACTAAAACATTTTCTATTTTTTCATATATCAACAAAAAATCGGGTTCTACATGACATTCTCGAGTTCCCTTGTAATTTCCATCTAATGAATGATCTCTATATTTTCATCAAGAGTTTCATCTTTTGCTATCCTCTCAATAATATCAAAGAGTTTTTCAATATCTTTTCCTTGCTTTTTAGATTGTTTTAGGTCTTTTTTAAATCTACTTGTAAACTTTATCTTATACTTCAAGGGCTTTCCTCAAGTCATCCATATTATCGTAAGCTATGACCTTCTTATCTTTTGCTATCATTCTTCCTTCTTCTATAGCTTTTACGGTTTCATTATTTGGAACATCCAGTTTTAAATCAAAGGGAATGCCACTTTCTCTAATCGTTGCTCTTAAAAACATGTTAATGGCAGTAGTCATATTTAAACCTAAACTAGAATAGATTTTTTCTGCTGCCTCTTTTATTTCTTTATCTGTCCTTATATTCAAATTTGTTGTAGCCATTACATCATCTCCTTTTAGGATGATTATATACTTTATTCGTGCAATGTCAACACAATGTCATTATTCAAGTCAATTAACTAAAACTCCCACGAATTTGTTTTTGCACGAAATTGATATAAAATATATGTATTACTAATTGATGAATACTAAGATATGTATTGAAACTATATGAAGAAGCCTTGAGCGAAGTGTAGAAATCATGAATAAGTACCGAAAGCTCTCCATCGTAGAATTTCCCAAGCGTATTCTTCTAAAACGTATCTGTATTGAACTCCTAACCTTCTTGTTCTTTTTGGTTCCCGCTTTTTTTACTCGTTGGCTAATAGACCAAAGATTGGAGCTCGGCCTGGGTATCCCTCTAGGTTTTATCATTCCAGTTGTATTTTTTGCTCTTGCCCTCCACGCCTTTTGTTTCTACTGGGAAAAGTACCAAGGCCAGGTTTTTACTAATAATTTGCTCATGGACTATTTCCAAAACCTAGCTAGTAAAATTGCTTCGGCTTCCATTCCGGCATATGAAAAGGAATCGAAAAGCAAAATCCTAAACATCCTAAACATGGATATTTCCTCTATCTACGTACTTTCAAGTTACCTGATTGGTATGCCGGTTAATCTAATCAAGGTGCTGGTGGTTTTTGGCCTGCTCTTTTGGGCCAATCCCTATCTGGCCTTGATTAGCCTTGTCCTAGCCCCCTTTTATCTCCTATCTACCTACCTAAACAAGGATAAACTAAGCAAACTGGTAGCTGAGGAAAGACTAGCAGCTGATGCCACTATCCAAGATGCACAAGTTATCATTGACGACAAGAAGAGTCTTGATCTTTATGGCGCTTTCGACTACATGCTGGATAGATTTTCCTGTAAGGTAGCAGGTTGGATTCAAGCCAGAAATCACCAGCACTTCTATCTTCTTCTAACGAAGGAATTTCCCAACTTAATTACAACCCTAGTTCCCCTACTCTTCTTAATAATTGGAGGGAATAGTGTCGTTAAGGGGCAAATGAGCTTAGGAACCCTTCTGCTTGCCCTCCAGCTGACAGGCCATATATTCGCTCCTTTGGCAGAGATGGCTTCGCTCAAAGCCGACTTGCAAAGCCAGATGCCGGTCTTTCAGCGAGCCAGGGATTTTATGGCCTTACCAGACAAGGAAGAAGGCCTGTTCGCCGAAAAATCCCTTGACCGATCCCTCTTACTAAAGGATGCTTTTGTTTTGGGTGGCAAGGGAGAAGTCCTTTTCTCCATCGATAAGCTTCATCTACCTGGTCCAGGGCTCTACCTCCTGAAAGGTGAAAACGGAACGGGTAAGTCTAGCCTATTTAACCTGCTTTCTGGCGTCTTTGGACCAGAAAATATAAGGCCCGGCAAGAATTTTTGCTATCAGCTGGCAGGAGAATATACTGACACCATGCGCTATATGTGTTTCCCGAATTTTATTTTTCCTGGTAGCGTAAAAGAAAACATTTGCTTTGGTAGGGAAATCGAGGCAAATCGCTTAGAAGAAATGGCCAGCCTCCTTCAATTGCCCGATATGGACAAAGAAGTCACTACGAAGCCGGAAAACCTATCCATGGGTGAAAAGCAGAAAATCTATCTCGCAAGGACCCTACTTAGCAACAGTAATTTTATCCTCTTAGATGAGCCTAGTAGCAACCTTGATAGCGAGACTGAAGCCAGACTTGTTAAACTTCTAGACCGGATGCGTGAGGACAGCTTAATCTTTATAATAAGCCACAATAAGAATTTTGATGAAATAGCGGATGGTCAATACATTATTAGAAATAAGACCCTTGTCGAGTTATAGTTAATTTGTGTATTACCAAGGTTACTCTTTTTTCTCTCCCACCTATTGCAAAATACAGCTGATATGCGTTACACTATTTCGGATAAAAATAAGAGCCTATTCATTAGGCTAAAAAATTTTGTGCCCGCACGGGATAGAAGGGAAAATCATGCAACTTCTTTTACAAGCTGCCCAGGTATATAGGACGAAGACCAAGCGCTTTGAGCCTTGTGATTTACTCATCCAAGACGGTTTAATCCAAGAAATTGGTTCCCGTAACGCATTTGATTCTTTCCATGGTCCAAGCCTAAGGCTGGACCATTTTTTTGTGACGCCGGCTTTCACGGATATTCATGTCCATTTGAGGGAGCCCGGCTTTTCTTACAAAGGAACTATAGCAAGTGAGACCCGGTCGGCTTTGGCCGGAGGTTTTACCCATGTTCTTTCTATGCCTAATCTAAAGCCTGTACCGGATAACATGGATCACCTCAAGGTACAGTTGGACTTGATTGAGCAAAACGCTGCTTGTGAGGTGACTCCCTATGCTGCCATTACAGAAGGCCAGAGGGGGGAGACTTTGGTCGATATGAAGGCTCTGGCTCCCTATGTGGCCGGTTTTTCCGATGACGGTAGAGGTGTCCAGGACGAGGGGCTCATGCGCCAAGCTTTCCTTTTGGCCAAAGAGGCCGGTAAGCCTATCGTTTCCCACTGCGAGGTGGAGGCGCTTCTACATGGTGGTGTGATCCACGACGGCGCTTATGCCAAAGCTCACAATCTTCCCGGTATTAGTTCTGAAAGCGAATGGAAGATGGTCGAAAGAGATCTGGCCTTGGTGAGAGAAACCGGCTGTGCCTATCATGTTTGCCACGTGTCAACGAAAGAGACGGTTGACCTGGTGCGTCAAGCGAAGAAAGAGGGCCTACCGGTAACATGTGAAGTAGCACCCCATTACCTGTATTTTACGGATCTGGACCTCCAAGACCACGGCCGCTTCAAGATGAACCCGCCTATTAGAAGCCGGGAAGATCAAATTGCTCTTATCGAAGGCTTAGTAGACGGCACCATCGACTGCATCGCTACCGACCATGCGCCTCACTCGGCCGAAGAAAAAAATCTGGGCCTAAGAGGCAGCAGCAATGGTGTGGTGGGTTTTGAGACGGCCTTTGCGGCGTCCTACACATCTCTGGTTAAGGCCGGCCATATGGATTTGGCCCAATTAATTGATTGTATGGCCATTGCACCGGGCCTTTTTGCTAAAGGTAAAGCACCCGAAATTGCCGTAGGCGAGCCCGCTAATTTGGTGGTTCTAGACCCGGAAGCTGTGGAAAAAATAGATTCTTCTAAGTTTGTTTCGGCCGGCAAGGCAACGCCCTTTGACGGGGAAATGCTCCAAGGTCAAGTTCTATATACGATTTATAAAGGAGAGATTGTATGGGAAAAAGAGAGGATATAAAAAAGATTTTAGTCATAGGGTCTGGCCCAATTGTCATAGGCCAGGCGGCTGAATTTGACTACGCCGGTACCCAGGCCTGTCTGGCTCTAAAAGAAGAGGGCTATGAAGTGGTTCTGCTTAACTCGAACCCCGCGACTATCATGACCGATACCCGGATGGCCGATCGGGTTTACATGGAGCCCTTGACCTTGGAATATGTGGCCAAAATAATCCGGTATGAAAGGCCCGATGCGCTTCTAGCCAGTTTCGGCGGGCAAACGGCTTTAAACCTGGCCTTGCAGTTGGACCAAAAAGGCGTTTTAGACGAGTGCCGAGTGGA
The DNA here is from genome assembly GCA_029983685.1 of Oscillospiraceae bacterium. Taxonomy (GTDB): domain Bacteria; phylum Bacillota; class Clostridia; order Saccharofermentanales; family Fastidiosipilaceae; genus JASBZA01. The sequence continues at coordinate 4,586 of JASBZA010000011.1, forward strand.
AATTATCGGAACAGACCTGGAAGCCATTCGCCAGGCCGAAGACCGAGAGCTCTTCCGCGAACTTTGCGAAAAAATCGGAGAGCCTGTCCTTCCTTCACATGTGGCCTACACAGTGGATGAAGCTTTGGCCATAGCCGAAGACATTACTTATCCCATCATCTTGAGGCCGGCTTTTACGCTGGGCGGCACCGGTGGCGGTTTTGCCGATACACCGGAAGAATTGAAGGTTTTGGCCCGCCATGCTTTGGAATTATCGCCGGTTCACCAGGTCCTTATAGAGAAGAGCATTAAAGGCTACAAGGAAATTGAGTTTGAAGTGATTAGGTCCGGTAACGACACGGCCCTTACCGTCTGCGCCATGGAAAATGTAGACCCGGTAGGCGTTCATACAGGGGACTCCATCGTGGTAGCCCCGACCATGACCTTGTCGGATGAAGCGGTTACGATGCTCCATGATTCCGCCATCCGGCTTATTCGAGCCCTCAACATCAAGGGCGGCTGCAATGTCCAGTTCGCCTTAGATCCCAACTCCTTGGATTACTACCTGATTGAGGTCAATCCCCGCCTGTCTCGTTCGTCAGCTCTGGCGTCCAAAGCCTCCGCCTACCCCATCGCCCGTGTGGCGGCCAAGATTGCGGTCGGCTTGAACTTAGAAGAGATAATAGTAGCCGGCCAGCCGGCCTCTTTCGAACCTCAGTTAGACTATATGGTGGCCAAACTCCCCCGCTTCGCTTTTGATAAATTTGAAGGAGCAGATAAGGCCTTGTCGACCCAGATGAAAGCGACCGGTGAGGTCATGAGCTTGGGGCAAGACTTCGGCGAAGCCCTTTTGAAGGGCGTCCGCTCTCTGGAAGTCGGGGCATCCTACCTGTACTTGCCGCGCTTCGACCACTGGGAGGAAAAAGACCTCTTAGACTACGTAGAAACCCCGACCGATGACCGCGTTTTTGCCATAGCCGCCCTTTTTCGCTTGGGTGTATCGGTAGAAACTCTTCATGAGAGAACGGCTATCACGGCTTACTTCCTGGAAGAAATTAAAAAGCTGGTGGACGGCGAAAGCTTGATTGAGAAGGGCGATTTGAGTGAGACTAAATTAAGAGAACTGAAAAGCTTGGGCTATTCGGACGCTTTCATTGCCAAAAAATTGGGCAAAAAAGTCGAAGACCTTATCCGGCTCCGACAACAATACGGTATCTTCCCGGCCTATGAACGTGTCGATACGGCTGAGACGGGCTTTCCCGAACCGGTACCTTATTTTTACTCTACTTATAAGCATAGTGCAGGTGATATGCTAGAGGAGGCGCATCCGGAGTCTAAAGGACGCGTTCTGGTTTTAGGCTCGGGTCCTATCCGCATCGGTCAGGGTGTCGAATTCGACTACTCCACCGTCCATGCGGTCCAAACCCTCCAAGCCATGGGTTATGAAGCCATCTTAATTAATAATAATCCTGAAACGGTTTCCACCGATTACACGACGGCTGACCGCCTTTATTTTGAGCCATTGACCCTGGAAGACGTCATGAATGTCATCGAACGTGAAAAACCTCTGGGCGTTATTGTCAGTCTGGGCGGCCAAACGGCCATCAATTTAAGCCGGGGACTGACCGAGCTGGGGATTTCCCTCATTGGTACCGATAATGATGCTATCGATAGAGCCGAAGACAGAGACCTCTTCGAACAGGTCATGCAAGAATTGGGTATTCCTCAGCCTAAGGGTCAGGCTGTGTATTCTATTGAGTCCGGCGTTGCCGTTGCCAGAAAAATCGGCTACCCGGTCCTGGTGCGGCCGAGTTTCGTACTGGGCGGCAGGGCCATGGAAATTGTGAATTCCGAGGAAGCCATTCGCCATTACCTGCAGACCGCAGTTGAGATTGACGAAGATAAACCTGTTTTAGTCGACAAGTATATTCGAGGAACCGAGGTTGAAGTGGATGCTATCTGCGACGGCCAGGATGTCTTCATGCCCGGGATTATGCAGCACATAGAGAAGACCGGCATCCACTCCGGCGACTCCATCAGTGTTTTCCCCGCCTTTGGCCTATCCGATGAAGTCCGTATCAAGATTATAGGCTACACGGTGAAGTTGGGGCTTGGTTTAGGAATCCAAGGTCTTTATAACATCCAATATATCGTAGATCCTCATGATGACGTCTATGTCATCGAGGTGAATCCCAGGTCCTCTAGAACAGTTCCCTTCCTGTCCAAGGCTTCCGGTTTTGCTATGGCCGATATGGCGACCGGAGTCATGTTGGGCCAAAGTTTGAGAGACCAGGGTATCGGCCTGGTCTGCCCCCCTCAGCCCGAACGCTGGTACGTCAAGGCTCCGGCCTTTTCGTTCGGTAAACTCCACGGTGCCGATGCGTATCTGTCTCCGGAGATGAAGTCCACCGGTGAAGCCATAGGCTATGACAAGTCTTTAAATCGTGCCCTCTATAAGGCGCTCCAGGCCTCGGGCATGAAGGTCAGTAACTACGGAACGATTTTTGTTACTGTAGCGGATTCGGATAAGGAACGGGCCCTTCCCCTGGTTCGCCGCTTCTATAAATTGGGCTTTAATATCGAAGCCACTTCGGGCACAGCTGCTTTCCTCAAAGAAAACGGTATCAAGACCCGGGTTAAAACCAAAATCAGCGAGGGTTCGAACGAGATTTTGGAAGCCCTCCGCCAGGGTTATGTGTCCTATGTGATTAATACCAGAGATCCGGCCAAAGACCACAATGCCCAGTCTACCGATGGTGCCCTGATTCGTCAGACGGCGGTTGAAAACAACGTCACTATCTTCACCGCCTTAGAGACTGTGGAGGTGCTTTTGGATGTCTTAGAAGAAATCACCATCGGCATTTCCACCATTGATGAGAAAGAGGAGGATTAGGCTGTGGCTTTAAAAAACTACCAAGCGAAGCTGATTCGCCACCGTAAAATTGCCCATTTAACCTATGAGCTGGTTTTGGAAGAGACCGGTATCATCCGCGGCAAGGGCGAGGACAAGGGGCCTTTCGGCGTACCTTCCCCGGGCCAATTTGTAAACTTGGTCGTGCCGGGCTTTTACCTCAGACGCCCCTTTTCCGTAGCCGACTACGCTGATGGGAAATTAGTGTTGATTTATAAGATTCTGGGACAGGGTACTAGGGCCATGGCGGACCGGCTGGAAGAAGGACAGGCCTTAAGTGTCTTGTCACCTTTGGGGAACGGTTTTACCTTAGTTGATGCGAAAAAGCCACTTCTTATAGGAGGCGGTGTAGGCCTTCCGCCTATGTACTATTTGGCCAAAGCCCTAAAGGCCAAAGGGCAAGAACCCAGAATCGCTATGGGTTTTAAAACGGCGGATGAAGTCTTCTATGAAGAAGCTTTCCGAGACCTGGGCCTGGAGGTCCAAGTAGCAACCGAAGACGGCTCTAAGGGCACCGGAGGCTTTGTGACCCAAATTTTAGAAGGTTCTTATAAAGACGGTGATTACCTCTACTGTTGTGGCCCCATGCCCATGTTAGAAGCCATTTATAAAATGGATTTAGCGCCCGGCCAATATTCTTTTGAAGAACGTATGGGCTGCGGGATGGGGGCCTGTATGGGGTGCTCTCACAAGGTAAAAAATTACCCCTTAGGCTCCAAAAGAATTTGCAAAGAAGGACCGGTCTTTAGAACGGAGGAAATCTTATGGTAGGAAACAAGGTAGACTTGTCGGTTCGCCTGGGAGACTTGACCCTGGACAATCCGGTCATACCGGCCTCGGGCACCTTTGGTTTCGGCCGAGAATTTGCCCCTCTCTATGACATTAAGAAGTTAGGATCTATTTCTTTCAAAGGGACCACAAAAGAGGAACGATTCGGCAACCCCTGCCCCAGAATCGCCGAAACGGCTTCCGGCATGCTCAATGCGGTGGGCCTTCAGAATCCCGGTGTGGATGCCGTTATTCGAGACGAGCTGCCTTTCTTAGAAAAGTATTACGCTAAGCCCGTCATTGCCAATGTCAGCGGCTTTTCTGAAGCGGGCTATGTGGAAACGGTAGAGAAATTATCGGCCCAGCCTATCGTGGGCATTATAGAACTCAATATTTCCTGCCCTAATGTTCATGGTGGGGGCATGAGTTTCGGGACGGATCCGGACTTGGCCGCATCTTTGACCCGAGCGGTTAAGAAAGTATCACAAAAACCGGTCTATGTTAAACTCTCGCCCAATGTCACGGATATAGTGGAAATTGCTTTGGCCTGTGAAGAAGCCGGAGCAGACGGGCTTAGCCTTATTAATACCTTTATGGGCATGCGAATCGATATACACAGAAGAAAACCTGTTTTAGCTAATCGGACCGGCGGCTTGTCGGGACCGGCTATTTTCCCTTTAGCCTTGCGCATGGTCTGGGATGTTTACGAAGCCTGCAAAATCCCCATCATCGGCATGGGCGGTGTGAGCTCTGCTGAGGACGTGGTGGAGATGATGTTGGCCGGGGCCACGGCGGTCCAAGTGGGGGCTGCCAATCTGATAAACCCCTGGGCTTCCTCGGATATCATTGACCGGTTGCCCGGTGTTTTGGCCGACTTGGGTGTAGACAAATTAGAGGATTTGGTGGGCTTAGCCCATCACGAATAGAAGAATAAAGGAGTTTCAAATGCAAAAAGACGTTATTATAGCTTGTGATTTCCCTTCAGCCGAGGCTTGCCTGGAATTTCTGGACCTTTTTAAGGACCGGCCAAGCAAACCCTTTGTCAAAATCGGTATGGAACTTTTCTATGCTGCCGGACCGGATATTGTCCGTCAGATTAAAGAGAGAGGCCATAAAATTTTCTTAGACCTCAAGCTTCACGATATTCCCAATACCGTGGAGCGGGCCTTCCGTGTCCTGGCAAACTTAGATGTAGACATGGTGAATTGTCACGCCGGCGGAGGCAAAGTCATGATGGAAGCCGCCCTGAGAGGTTTAAGCCAAGACCAAACGGGTGCCGAGGCCAAACGTCCTCTCCTTATCGCGGTGACACAGCTTACCTCGACGGATGATAAGACCCTCCACGAAGACCTACTCATTCCCGAGGAAATGGAAAATGTGGTCAAACACTATGCCCTTAATGCCCGTGATGCCGGCCTGGATGGTGTGGTTTGCTCACCTTGGGAAGCCGCGGGGGTTCATCAATACGCCGGAGAAAAATTTCTTACCGTAACACCGGGGATCCGTTTTGAGTCTCAGGCAGGCAAGGATGACCAGAAGCGCATCATGACTCCGGCCAAAGCCCGAGAAGCCGGCTCCGACTTCATTGTAGTCGGCCGTCCCATAACCCGGGCCGAGAATCCGGTCCAAGCCTATGAGAAGTGTCTGGCGGATTTCTTTGGTGAATAAGCCGCTAATCTGTCATCAAAAAAATTAAAGGAGAGAAATCTATGGAACACAATCAACGTTCATTGGCTATTGCCGAGGCCCTATTAGATATCGGGGCCGTCTTCTTAAGACCTGAGGAGCCCTTTACCTGGGCATCGGGTATCAAGAGTCCCATCTATTGCGACAACCGTCTCATCTTAACCGCCCCTGAAGCAAGGGTTCAGGTGGAAGAAGGCCTGGCCTCCTTAGTAAAAGAGCAATTCCCTGAGGTCGAAGTTCTCATGGGAACCGCTACGGCCGGCATCGCCCACGCCGCCATTGTAGGCCACATTTTAGATCTGCCCATGGGTTATGTCCGAAGCGGATCCAAGGACCATGGCCGCCAGAATAAAATTGAAGGTGAACTTCTGCCGGGCCAAAAAGTGGTCGTCATTGAAGACCTGATTTCGACCGGTGGTTCTTCAGTTGAAGTGGTCCGTGCCCTGCAAGAAGCCGGAGCCGAAGTCTTGGGTGTTATCAGCATTTTCACTTACGGCATGTCCAAGGCTAAAAAGACTTTCGAAGAGGCCGGTGTTCCAACTTACAGCCTGTCCGACTTTGACCATATTCTGGAAGTCGCTGCCAAAAAAGGCACGATTAAAAAAGAAGATATCCAAAGGCTCAAGGCCTTCCGTGATAATCCTCAAGACGAAAGCTGGATTAAGCCATGATGACCCAAAATGAAATGTTGGAAAAAGCCAATCCCCGCCATGTCTTTGATATAGGAGATCTAAGCGTAGAAGAAATAGATGACCTGATTAGCCTGGCCGAATCTATTATGGAAAAGCCTGATGCCTACGAGGAAGTGGCTAAGGGTAAGAAGTTGGGAAGTCTGTTCTTTGAACCGTCCACCAGGACCCGCCTTTCCTTTGAGGCAGCTATGCTGGATTTGGGGGGAAATGTCCTGGGCTTTGCTTCGTCTGACTCATCGTCCACGACCAAGGGAGAATCCTTGTCCGACACCATACAGGTGGTCAGTAATTATGTCGATATTATCGCCATGCGTCACCCCAAAGAAGGAGCGCCTTTGGCTGCGGCCAGGAGGTGTCTGGTCCCTATTATCAATGCCGGAGACGGCGGGCACAACCACCCGACCCAGACTTTGGCCGACCTTATTACCATAAAGGAACGCAAGGGGCGCCTGGATAAACTCACTGTGGGCTTTTGCGGTGACTTGACATTCGGGCGGACCGTACATTCTTTGGTCAATGCACTTTGCCGCTATGAGGGCATGAACTTCGCCTTTATTTCCCCGCCGGAACTTCGTTTGCCGGATTATCTTAAGGAAGGTGTTTTGGCTAGGTCAGGCCACCCCTATATGGAGACCGGAAGTATTGAAGAGGTGATTCCCAGCTTGGATATTCTCTATATGACTAGGGTACAGAAAGAACGTTTCTTCAATGAGGCGGACTATGTGAGGTTAAGAGACACCTATATTCTAGACTTAGATAAGCTGCATTTTGCCAAAAGAGACCTAGCCATTCTCCATCCCTTACCCAGAGTCAATGAAATTGCGGTTGAAGTGGATGACGATCCCAGAGCAGCATATTTCGACCAGGTCCATCACGGCAAATTTATGCGGATGGCTTTAATGATGAAGTTGATGGGTTTAGAAGACCCCCTAAAGAAATGAGGCAAAAGACATGGATGTCAGTAAAATAGAAGAAGGTTTGGTCTTAGACCATATTAAGGCAGGTATGGCTCTGAAGATCTATGAGAGCCTCAAGCTGGACCTCTTGGATTGTCCTTTGGCCATCCTGACCAATGTCGACAGTAAGCTGATGGGTAAGAAGGATATCCTTAAGATCGGTGCGCTGGTACCTATCGATTTGGCCGTCTTAGGCTTCTGGGACGAACACATGACCCTTAATATTATCCGTGACGGAGAAGTGGCCGAGAAGGTCCAGCTGGAGAAGCCCTCAGAAATTAGGGGGCTCCTAGAATGCAAAAATCCTCGTTGCATCACCGGTCAGGAAAGGGCTATCGAGTCGATTTTCTACTTGGCCGATCGAGAGAAGGACACCTACCGTTGTGCCTATTGTGATAGTATGTGGGAGAAGTAATTTCCGCTTGGTTTTTGGGAAGGGAGATGCTGCACTAGGTACCACACATGAACACATATGTGGTACCTTATCTCCACTCTAATTAAAAAAAGTTAGGGCAGACTGAAAACTTATTAACTGCCCTTTATATTCAATCTCCAAAATGTCTTCAATACTGTACTTGTCCAATGTTTGTTCAGGCCATATAGAGATTTTGCTTCGGCCTATTGTTATTATCTCAAAAGATAAGACAGAAAATGCTTACCCATATTCGTTTCATTTCCTTTATTTTCAGTTATCTTTCCTGCTTCTCTAAAGAACTGCTTTAATACCCAATTCATACGTGCGGCTTTTGTGCAAAACGACAAATGTAATAAAAAAGATTAAAAACTCTTGTGTGTTTTATGGATAAGTGCTAAATTTGCATTGATTGGAAACGGTACCGATAACGATACCAATAATGCTGCAAGAAGCGAATGCATATTTTATGAGCATGGAGGTAGAAAAATGAAAAAAAGAATGATGAGCCTTTTACTTAGTGCTACTGTTCTCATGAGCAGTTTAGCGGCCTGTTCAGGAGGGACCCCTAGCAACAGTAAAGCGGGATCTGAAAAAGCTTCAACAAATGTTGAGGTGAAGGGCAGCAGCGAGCAAAAAACTACGGTTTCCGATACCGGAAAGAAATATGAGGGGACCATTCGCTGGTTAAACTACAAGCCCGAAGTTGCGGACCAGATGAATGAAGTAGCGGAGGCCTACACAAAAGAGACAGGAATTAAGGTTAAGATTGAGACCGCTGCGTCTAACACCTATGAGCCCACGCTTACGGCGAGAATGGACAGTTCCGATGCGCCCTCTATCTTTGTGGTTGACGGCATCAAAATGCTTAATACTTGGAAAGAAAATTGTCTGGATCTTTCACAGACAGAATTAAATTCCTGGGCCCAAAACGATACCTACAAAATGACCGGTGAAGGAAAGGTATATGGTATTTCCTATTCACTCGAAGCCTGGGGTATCATCGTCAATAAGGGCATTACCGATGCCTACTTCAAGTCGCCCAATAAGAAAACTGAGTATAAGTCTTTGGACGATTTATATAAATTTGATGCGCTAAAAGCTGTTGTAGAAGATATGCAATCGATGAAAGATGAACTGGGTATCGATGGTGTCTTCGGCTCAACCTCATTAAAAGCCGGTGATGATTGGAGATATCAATCACATCTTATGAATCAGCCGGTGTATTGGGAATGGGGTGGAACAGATAATATTGATTTGAACGGTGAGATCCCTGAATTTTCTTTCAAATATGCAGAGAATTATAAAAATATATTAGACCTTTATCTGAACAATTCTGTGACTGAAAAGAGTTTAGTCGGAACAAAAACAGTTGATGATTCTATGGCAGAATTTGCTTTAGGCAAGTGTGTCATGATTCAAAATGGTGATTGGGCTTGGAATACCATACAAAATACAGACGGTAAGAAGATTAAAGACGAAGATGTTTGTTTTATCCCTATCTCTACAGGTGTGGACGGAGAAGACAAGATGGGGCTTAATATCGGAGCCAGTCAATATATGTGTGTGAATAGTCAGCTATCAAAAGAAGATCAGGATGCAGCGATTGCGTTCTTGGAGTGGTTATTTAGCTCAGATACGGGCAAGATGCTGGTTTCACAGAAGTTGCAATTTGTCACTCCTTTCTCCACGATGCAAGACGCAGAATATACCAACCCACTTTTTGCTTCGGAAAATGCTATCGCTGCTAGTGGTAAGATGCCTTATATTTGGGCGGTTACGTTAATACCTAGTGAAAAATGGAAAGAGGATTTCGGTTCTTCGCTCCTTCAATATGCACAGGGCCAAAAAGAGTGGGAAGAAGTTGTAAAAGAAGCTGTATCGGAATGGGCTAGTGAGAGAGAACTTGCCAATGCCAATGCAGCGTAATGAACACAATATTAAAAGGCTTAAGCTGCGCTCAGCTTAGGACGTAAAACAAAAGGAGGCCTGACCTGAGCGATTAACTTTGGTTGGGCTTCCATTTTCTTAAAATTTAAAAGCGAAGGACAGTGCTATGCAAAAATTATATGCTAAGAAAAAATACTTTATTATTTTTACTTTGCCGTGCCTTTTGGCTTATTTCATTTCTTTTTTTATTCCCTTTGTGATGGGACTATATTTATCATTGACAAAATTTAAGACCATTCGTGGTGCACGATTTGTTGGTCTATCGAATTATAAATTTGTGTTTAGAGATTTTAAAGGTTTCTTGCAGGCTCTTGTATTTACATCAAAAGTGTCGATTGTAGCGGTCATTTTGGTAAATGTTATTGCTTTTGCTCTTGCCCTGATTCTTTCTAAACAATTTAGGGGGACCAATCTTTTTCGCACACTGTTTTTTATGCCCAATCTCATTGGCGGTATTATTTTGGGCTATATTTGGCAATTGTTGCTGAACGGCATTTTAATCCGTCTATATGGAGTCGATATTACCTACGATGCTCGTTTTGGTTATTGGGGTATCATCATACTCTACAGTTGGCAGAAAATTGGCTACTTGATGATTATCTATATAGCGGGTATTCAGGCTATTTCAGGAGACATTTTAGAAGCATCAGCGATTGATGGTGCTAGCAGTTGGCAACAACTTTGGCGCATCATCATCCCGAATGTTGGCGGGTCCATTACAGTTTGTCTGTTTTTATCACTAACCGACACATTTAAGATGTATGACCAAAATCTTGCGCTTACAGGCGGTGCTCCGGCTAATCAGACTAAAATGTTGGCGATGGATATCTACGATACATATTATAACCGTGTGGGCTTTGCGGGAATTGGCCAGGCCAAAGCCGTTGTTTTTACTGTTTTAGTTTTTGCGCTGGGCATGTTACAGCTTTTTATCACACGAAAGTTTGAGGTGAAATCGTAATGAAGAAGAAATCTATTTCGGCAAAAATTTCAATTTATACTTTCCTGTGTTTTTTCTCTGTTCTAGTCATCTATCCTATTTTTTTAGTTCTACAGAACTCTTTTAAAAACAAGCTCTATATCTCAACAGAGCCTTTTGCTTGGCCAAATGCGGAAAGCTTTGTGGGTTTGCAAAATTATATAGTGGGACTTACTAAAATACATTTCTTCAAAAGTATTCTGTATTCTCTTTTTATTACAGCTTTTTCTGTGCTGGCCATTGTTGTGTTTTGTTCCATGGCTGCATGGTATATTATTCGTGTACGAAATAAGGTCACTAAATTAATTTATTATCTCTTTATTTTAAGTATGGTTGTACCTTTTCAAATGGTTATGTACACCATGACAAAAACGGCAAATGTCCTACACCTTGATAACTATATTGGTATTGTTGTCTTATACCTTGGTTTTGGTTCAGGCATGGCAGTTTTTATGTTTACGGGTTATGTGAACAGTATTCCGAAAGAATTAGAAGAGGCAGCCATGATTGACGGCTGCAATCCCTTCAATATGTTTTTTTTGGTTCTTTTTCCGGTTATGAAGCCGATTGTAATTTCCGTGGCCATACTTGATGCGATGTGGGTTTGGAATGATTTTCTTTTGCCGTACCTTGTTATAGGAACCAAATATCGCACAATACCGGTAGCCATCCAGTATCTAAAAAGTGGTTATGGTTCAGTTGACTACGGGCATTTGATGGCCACTATTGTCGTTGCGCTGATACCTATTGTTATTTTCTATTTTGCCTGCCAAAAATATCTTATAGAGGGAATTGTGGCAGGCGCGGTAAAGGGATAAAAAGCACCGGCAGGGCAAGAGAGAGGTAGAGATAAATGGAAGTAAGTTATAATCCACAGTGCGGCAAGCGTCGATCACTGTTTTCATCGCAACATGATTTTCTTTTGAAAATTAAAAGTTTATACGAAAAACAAAATGTACTATATATCTTAGTAGATACTTTTTCAGGGAACAATTTGCACATTCGTATCAGCTTTCCGGAACTTGCGACATTCCGTTTTGAGATGTGGGCAGGAGAGCATCAGGAAGACATAAGCCGCCCTATTGACAATGAGCTTAAAATGGAGGAGACAAGACTTTCCGAGTTAGAGGATCGATATGTCTTCGGGACAGATCTTGTGCAAATACATCTAAAAAAAGCATTTTGGGAAATGTCGGTTTACTCTCATGACAAGCTAATAAGCCAAGAACAAGTTTTAGATACCAATGTGGATAATCGCTGGAAAGTTCTTCCTACAGGTTTGGATTTTGATGAAGCCGGCAGACCACAGGCGGCCAGAGCAACTTTTGCCTTGTATACGGATGAAGCCTTTTATGGATTTGGAGATAGCTTTACAGAACTAGATAAGCGTGGCCGGAAGTTTGAGATATGGCAAAGAGATGCATTGTCTACAAATTCAGAACATAGCTATAAAGGCCAACCCTTTTTCATTAGTAGCCGTGGTTTTGCAATTTTCCTTAATACCTATACTAGAAGCCATTTTGATATGGGTATGTCTAGCCAACTTAGTTGGCAAATGGCGTCGGAAGACGGCACGATGGACTACCTCTTTTTTGTTGCTGTATCAGATAATCCTTATAAAGAATTAGTCCGCCGTTATACGGCATACTTTGGCCAAATTCCCTCTGTACCGGAGTGGGCTTTCGGCTATTGGCAGTCCAAGTGCAGTTACCAGACACAAGAAGAAGTAGAGCAGGTTGTAAGAGAAGCGGAGGCTAATGGTATCCTGTTAGATCTTATCCACATTGATAATTGGCAGGAAGTACCCAATCAGGGATTATGGATATGGGACAGGGAACGTTTTCCGGATCCTAAGGGAATGATTCAATTTCTACATGAGCGAAATGTACGCCTTTCCCTTTGGATTTTCCCCTACGTATCAGAGCGTTCTCCCTATTTTGAGCATTTTGCAGCCAAAAAATATTTTGTCATGTCTACGTCAGAGCAAGGTCCTACGCGCTTTAAGGCAACAGCAGACGCGGAAGACTTGGTTGCATGTTTCGACTTTACTAATCCGGAGGTACGTACTTGGTACAGTGAGAAGGTAAAAGAAATCATAGAACTGGGTGTAGATGTCATTAAAAATGATTTTTCAGAGGCCGTTCCGGAAGATGTCTTGTTTTTTGATGGAAGCAGCGGTGTCCAAAGCCATAATCGCTTACCCTACCTTTATGCCAAAACCATTTACGACGCTATGGCAGATGCCTGCCATGGAACCGGGCGAGTGCCTATGTTATGGAGCAGAAGCGGCTATGCCGGCCAACAAACCATCCCGGCAGTTTGGGCAGGCGATTCGGGCGTTTTAGCTGCAGATCATGCCGCCCTATTGCATAGCGGCCTATCACTGGCCTTGTGCGGTGTTTGTTTTTGGGGCTTTGATTTAGGCGGCTTTTACTATACCGCTCCGACAGGAGATGAGCATTTGCCACCCGAAGAGGATTATTTGCAGTCTATGATTTTGGGCTTAGCCATGCCGCTTTCACGTGCGCATGGAAAAAGTGCACGTGAACCCTGGAAGTATTCGAGTCGGGTATTAGAGAACGTACAAAAATATAATAACTTGCGTCATGCTCTCCGGCCCTATCTTTACGGTTTATCTTTACTTGCCAAGCGAGACAGTATTCCCTTACTCCGGCCCCTATTTATGGAATATCCGCATGATATCCGGGCAAGGTATGAAACGCTATCTTATATGCTGGGGGATTGCTTTTTGATAGCACCGGCCTTTGACAGGGAAAAATATGCGGTTTACCTACCTAGCGGAACGTGGTTTGAAGCAAAAACAAAACAACGCATTAAGGGTGGGTGCTATGTAGAAGTTGAGAAAGAGCTAGGTAGACTTGCCATTTGGATTCGCGGGAACAGTGCTTTTTTGATGAGAAAAAAAGGAAAGCTTTATTTGGAAATATTTGATGCAGGAGATGTGAATCAAGAAATTCTCACCTGTGATGAAGCAGGAAATATTTGTTCGCACTCTGTTTGCGTCATGGCTTCAGGAGGAAAAGTTAGTGTTGAGACCGATTTAACTTTTGATGAACTTGAACGATTCAGTTAAATAAGGAGTAGAAAATGAAACGCAAAAGTGGAATATTATTGCCGGTATTCAGCTTGCCTTCGGACTATGGTATTGGCAGCTTTTCAAAAGAAGCGTATCAATGGATTGATTTTCTTGCAGATGCCGGCCAGCATTTTTGGCAGACCTTACCTCTCGGGCCTACCGGCTACGGCGACTCCCCATACCAGTCTTTTTCAACCTTTGCCGGAAACCCCTATTTTATTGATTTAGAAGAATTTATCGAAGAGGGCTGGTTATCCGAAGAGGCGGTAAAGTCCGTTGATGTCGGAACCATAGGCTCCAAGATTGATTACCATAAAATTTATCAAACGCGTTTTGCTTTATTGCGTCAAGCCTTTAATCAAAGTCCCTATGCTTTGGGAGAGTATTCTGCTGCTTTTCAGAACTTTTGCGAAGAAAACAGGGCATGGTTAGATGACTATTGTCTCTACAGTGCGCTAAAAGACCGCTTTGAAGGTATATCCTTTATGGAATGGCCGGAGCCTATTCGCTTGAGAAATAAGGAGGCTCTTGATTATTTGGCTCCGGTTTTGGAAAAAGATATAAATTTTTATGCCTTTATTCAATACTATTTCTCCAAACAATGGTTGAAACTTAAGGCGTATGCAAACAGTAAATCCATTGTCATTATTGGCGATTTACCTATCTATGTTGCACCGGACTCTGCGGATACCTGGGCCAATCCGGAGCTGTTTTTGCTTGATAAAAAAGGACAACCTCTTGAAGTCGCCGGTTGCCCACCGGACGCCTTTTCTGAGGACGGACAGTTATGGGGGAATCCCCTCTATGATTGGCCTTATCACCAAAGGAGCCACTTTGGCTGGTGGAAGGCGCGGCTAGAGAAGGCTTTTGAACTGTATGATGTTTTGCGCATAGATCATTTTCGAGGTTTTGACGCCTACTGGTCTGTCCCTTACGGAGAAAAAACAGCTAAAAACGGACAATGGAACCCGGGACCTGCCATGCGTTTTATTGAATTTTTAAAAGACATTGTTCCTGACCAAAAAATTATAGCTGAAGACTTAGGCTTCTTGACACCAAGCGTCCGCAACTTGTTGGGAAAAAGCGGATTTCCCGGCATGAAAGTCCTGCAATTTGCATTTGATTCACGTGAAGAGAGTGACTATCTCCCGCATAATTACTCGAGAAACTGTGTGGTATATACAGGTACGCATGATAACGATACCACCGCCGGATGGTGTCGGCATCTGAAGCGTTCGGATTGGGATTTCTGCTGTGAATATCTTCATATACGACCGGGAGAAAAGCATCCGACAGAGATTATTGTCTCAGCGGCAATGGGATCTGTAGCAGATACCTGCATCATTCCCTTACAGGATTATTTGGAATTGGGTACGGAGGCCAGAATAAATACACCTTCGACAGTTGGTGACAACTGGACTTGGCGGATGAGCAAAGAAATGATTGGTGAAGATTTGGCAAAGAAAATTTATCGCATGACATCTATGTACGGACGTCTATGATAAAAATTAAATGTTTTGAATGAGGATAACGAAATGCTATTTCAATGCGATACGAAGACGGCAATTGTAGATACAAGTCAAGGAAAGGTACAAGGCTATGTCTGGAATGATTTGCTTATTTTTAAGGGCATTCCTTATGCAAGGGCAAGGCGCTTTCATCGGCCTGAAGCTTATCCGGCTTGGCAAGGCATTTTAAATTGTACAAACTATGGCAAGGTTGCACCGCTGATTGAAGAGGAAAATCCATCAGGAGAATTATTAGTCCCGCACCGTTATTGGCCTACGGATGAGCATTGCCAAAATTTAAATATTTGGACTCCCGGAACCGATGACAAGAAGCGACCGGTCCTATTTTGGTTACATGGAGGAGGCTATGACTCAGGTTCTGCTATTGAACAGGTGGCCTATGACGGTTTTGCCATGGCATCGTATGGCGATGTTGTGGTGGTCACTGTAAACCACCGACTTAATTTGTTGGGGTACTTAGACCTTTCGGATTTTGGTCAAGCTTATGAAAACTCCGGGAATGCGGGTACCGAGGATATAATTTTTGCTTTGCGCTGGGTAGTAGATAATATCGCCTTCTTTGGCGGTGACCCGGAAAATATTACTGTCTTCGGGCAATCCGGAGGTGGCGGCAAGCTTACGACTTTGCTTCAGTCTCCACAAGCGGACGGCTTGTTTCAAAAAGGCATCAATATGTCCGGTGTTGTAGGGACGCTTTTGCCGGATAATACAGAAAGTGGAGAAGACTTGGCCAAAGCCCTTTTTAAAGAGCTGAGAATCCACTCAGTTGCTGAAATGGAAGAAATCGATTTTTATCTTTTGGCCAAAGCTTACAAGAGGGTGAAGACCGAATGGGAAAAAGCAAATAAGAAGTTGCATTTTGCTCCGCATCCGAATCGTTTTTATGCAGGAGATCCGCTACGCGTCGGTTTTCGACAGGAAAGTAAAGAAATTCCTTTAATTGTCGGTAGTGTTTTTGGTGAGTTCACATCCTTTGTCCCATCGCCGTATCATGAAGGCACAGAGGAAGACATGCTAGAGCAACTTTTCTCCATTCTGGGTAAAGAACGAACAGAAAAACTGCTGCCTCTATTTAAGGCAGCGTATCCAAAGAGGCCCATTATTGATTTATTAAAGATCGATTATCTATTTCGAGAGCCGGCCAGACAATACATCGAAGCCCGAAGTCAATTGGGCTCGCCCACTTGGTCTTATCTTTTTGACATGGATCAGAAAATTTTTGGCCGTCAAACCCCCTGGCATTGTTGTGATATCCCCTTTGCTTTTCATAATGTGGATTTGGTAGAATATCCCAATGGAAATCGTGCACCTGCTAAGCAACTAGAAAAACAAATTTTTGCCTCGGTTATTGCCTTTGCTCGAGATGGTAATCCCAATCACGCAGGTTTTGTAGAATGGCCTAAGAGTATGAAGGGTAAAGAATACACTATGTGTTTTAACGAAAACACGCAGGTCAAAGTGAATTTTGACCATCAACTAATGAAAGAGGTAATCGTTTTACTTGCGCCTCTAATGCAGGAGAAGGGTGCATTGCCAAAGGGAGACATACAACATTAGAAAGTAAGAAAAGGGCGTATTAATGACTTCAGGCAAGCTAACAATAAAGGATATTGCTAAACAATCAGGCTATAGTATCTCGACCGTTTCACGTGCAATAAACAATCATCCAGACATCAATAGTCAGACGCGCCGGGATATTATGGAGCTTATTGATGAAACCGGCTTTATTCCTAATGATTCTGCTCGCTTCCTGAAGAGGACAGCATCTAATAGCATTGCGATTATGGTCAAAGGGATTACGAATCCCTTTTTCAGCGGAATGATTCACTATATTGAAAACTACATTCAAGAGTTATCCTATACTACTATTTTGCGACATGTGGCGAGTGAAGAAGATGAAGTGCTAGTTGCTATGTCCTTGGTCAAAGAACGTAAATTGAAAGGCATTGTTTTTTTAGGTGGTGCTTTTATCCACGACATGGAGCAGCTGGATAAATTGGGTGTCCCTTATGTTTTTTCTACCATTGGCAATCTTGATGGACGAGTAGAATCAGCGGAAAAAGTTGCCAATGTGGCAGTGGATGATGTAGATGCTGCTATGCAGGCAGTAGATTATTTGATTTCTCTTGGACATAAGAAAATAGGCATTATTTCAGAAGGACTACAGTTAGCTTCAGTTGGCCAATTGCGCTGGAAGGGCTATTTGAAGTCCCTACAAAAAGCGGGTATAGCTATGGACCCCAAGTTGACTTATGAGGCTAACGAGGGGATCGAACACTATACTGTGCAAAATGGATACAAAGGGGCCCGTACTTTACTGGACAACAATCCGGAAATGTCGGCACTGTTTTGTATCTCGGACGTTTTGGCCATGGGAGCCTGCCGTGCACTGATTGACGCGGGGAAAAAAATACCGGAGGATATTGCTGTAGTAGGTTTTGACGGAATCGATATGGGGGATTATTTTATTCCTCGTCTTACCACGATTAAACAGCCTCAGGAGAAGTTAGCTAAGGCCACAATGAGCCTTTTGTTTGATATGATTAACAAGAAAAGTGGGCCCCAAAACCTCCTCTATCCGGCTCAGCTAATCATTAAAGAATCTACAGAATTAAGCAAAAACAAATAAAATTCTATTGTTAAAGACATTTTTTATACTTTCTTACTGTAGGCAGAGTATAGAGCCTGATTGGATGTAATAAGGACAGCTACCGTTATGCCTATTCTTGTCGTTTTGCCTGAGGCTAATTACTAAAATTTTCTTGCTTTCGCCTTGCAAATTTTATACGCTTAGCCTAGATAACAGCAAAAATTATCAACATCAGAAAGGACCTTAGGCTTATGGACCGGCAACAAACAATGGAAAGAACAGACCTTAGAGATGCATCCAAGCTGGATGTACTCTTTACCCCCTGGAAAATCAAGAATTGCGAGATTAAGAACCGCATTGTTTTGACCTCTATGGGCGGGACCAACCTTTTGGGCTGGATGGAGAAAAATCACTTCGATGAAGTGGGCGCACGCTTCATTCAGACGGTGGCAGAAAATAATGTGGGTCTTTTATTGCCCGGTTGTCAGCCGGTTTATAACCCTATGTACGGCCAGTGGTTATATAAGAATAAGAAGATGTATGAAGACTTGGCCCAATGGCTACCGGAATTTCACAAGACCGGGGCCAAATTATTCGTTCAGTTAACCGCCGGTTTTGGCCGGTCTTTTACCATTTCACCCATGATGGAAACCCTTTATACCAATAAGGTTTTACGCTTCTTATCGAAGCCCGTCATGAACCTGGATAAGATTACGGCTTCGGCTAGTCCATCGCCTAATCGCTGGTCGGACAAGGTGCCCTCTCGTGCTATGACCATTCCCGAAATCGAAGAAATGGTTAATGGCTTTGCCCAATCGGCCAAACTTTTGAAGGAGGCCGGTGTCGACGGCGTTGAAGTCCATGCGGTTCATGAAGGCTATCTTTTGGACCAGTTTACCTTGCCTTATGTCAATAAACGCCAAGACGCTTACGGCGGCAGTTTCGAAAACCGCTATCGTTTTGCCGTGGAAATCGTTCAGGCCATTAAGAAAACCTGTGGAGACGACTTTCCGGTTTCGCTGCGTTACAGTGTCGTGTCTAAGACCAAGGGCTTCCGCCAAGGCGCCCTTCCCGGTGAAGCATTTGAAGAAGTCGGTCGTGATATGGAAGAATCCGAACGCGCGGCCAAGTACCTGCAAGATGCCGGCTACGACATGCTGAATTGTGACAACGGCACCTACGATGCCTGGTACTGGGCCCATCCGCCGATTTATATGCCTCAGAACTGCAATCTGGAATATGTTGAGCATATTAAGAAATTTGTGGAAATTCCGGTTGTGGCGGCCGGTCGTATGGATCCTTACACAGGAGCAGAATCCATCGCCCAAGGCAAGCTGGACGGTGTCGGTTTTGCCAGGCAATTTTTGGCCGATCCGGAATGGGTGACGAAGCTTAAGGAAGACAGAGAAGAGGAGATCCGTCCGTGTATACTCTGCCACAATGCGTGCTTCAACATGAGCAGTTATAAGGGCGCTCCCAATATGCAAGACCTCCACGACAGCTTGAACTTAAGCCGCTGTGCAGTAAATGCGGAGATGATGCAGTGGGATAAGCACTATATTGAGAAGACCTCCAATCCCAAGACAGTCCATATCATAGGCGGAGGTGTCGGCGGCATGGAAGCGGCCAGAGTTCTGAAATTAAGAGGCCATGAACCCGTTATTTATGAAAAGTCCGACATCTTAGGCGGTGTGGTCATACCGGGCGGTGCCGAATCTTACAAGAAGCCCATGCTTAATCTCTTGGACTGGTATCGCCATCAGATGAACAAGTTGGGCATCACAGTCCATTACAATACGGAAATGAAGCCTGGCCAAGACTTCGGCGACGATCCGGTTATTTGGGCCACCGGAGCCAAGCCTGTTTTCCTTAAGAATGTTCCCGGATTTGAAAGGACCGTTGAAGCAACCGATTTCCTGAACGGTGCTCCGGTAGGCGACAAGGTTGCAGTCATAGGAGGCAGCTTAACCGGCTGCGAGATTGCCTATGAACTGGCTTTGCATGGCAAAAAGCCTTTCATTATCGAGATGCAAGACGACCTGATTAAGCAAAAGGGCGTCTGTTTGGCTAACAGCTCCTACTTGCGCGAGTGGTTCCAATGGCAAGAGGTGCCGGTATACTTAGAGAGCACTTTGGCCAAAGTCGAAGACGGTGCGGTGGTCTATAAGGACAAAGACGGCAAGGAGCACAGAGAAACTTGTGACTCGGTTATTTCAGCGGTCGGCTACAGACCAGAGCCCCCCATCACAAAAGTTCAGAACCAATACATGGTCGGCGATTGCCAAAAGGTCGGAAATATTATGACCGTCGTTTGGGAAGCTTACGAAACGGCTATGAAGATTTAGGAGGCAGGCTATGCATTTAACTCAAGAGCAAGAAGCCATCTATAAGGGTCAAGAAGGAGAGACCAAGGCCAAAATCATGGAGACCTTGGTGCGCTATGGCACTTTGTTCGGTGCCGATAAGATGGTGCCGGTTACGAGTGCTTACGGCCACCTGGTTACCAGTTTCGGCCTTAACGTGATCTCTCCGGTTTACGACTTGATGGATGAACTTATCGAAGCTGGCATCATGGCGGATCAAAAATTTTCTATTGATCCCAGGCCTCTGGATGACAATGTCCCGAAAAACTTCTTGCAGAATTTAGTTTTCAAGAAATTCATGTACTCCAAGCAGGAAGACTACGAAGCGCAATTGGAAAAAATCGGCCTCTTGGATAAGAAAGCCTCTACCTGTGCCTGCTACTTCGATGAGGTCGGCAATATTCCGAAAGAAGGCGATGTCTTATCCTGGGCAGAGTCCTCGGCTGTGGTTTATGCCAACTCAGTTTTAGGTGCCAGGTGCAATAGAAACTCCGGTATTATCGAACTTTTCGGATCAATCCTGGGCATGGTGCCGCATTTCGGTCTCTTGACCGATGAGGGCCGCAAGGCCAGCTGGCGGGTGGAAGTTCGCTGCAAGGAACTTCCCAACGCGCAAGTCCTGGGTAGTGCCATAGGTATGAAGGTCATGGAAGATGTGCCCTATGTCATCGGTCTGGATAAATTCTTAGGCCATGAGTTGAATGACGAGAACAAAACCTATCTCAAGAACTTCGGTGCCGCAACCGCATCCAATGGTGCAGTAGGCCTTTATCACATTGACAATCTGACACCCGAGGCCAAAGCGCAAGGCGAGTCCTTGATTCTGCCTGATGCCAAGACCTATATCATTGATGATGCCGAGTTGAAGCGCGTAGTCGATTCTTACCCGGTCATGTGGAAAGACAAGACCGCCAAGCCCAAACTCTGCTTTGTCGGCTGCCCCCATGCATCTTTGGCCGAGATGAAAGACTGGGTTCACAAAATTGATGAAGGCCTCAAGGAAAAGGGCAACAGCAAGGTGCAAATTCCTACGGTTATTACCTCTGCGCCGGGCGTTTTGGAAGAATTCCAAAAGACGCCGGAAGCAAGCCTGGCCAAAGCACTAGGTATCGTGGTGAGTTATATTTGCCCCTTGATGTATATGAATAATCCTTTGACGGCCAAACAACCCGTCATTACCAACTCCAACAAGCTCAGGACCTATTCAACGGCCAGATTCTATGAAGATAAGGCGATTTTAGAGCAAATTACAGGAGGTCAGCATGCGTAAATTTCAAGGCAGAGTCGTAGCACCGGGAAGGGCCAAGGCCCAAGCCCTTGTTTCCAAGCAAGGTTTTAATACCCTGGCCAGTTATCAGAAAAGTTTTCTAGTGCATGATAAAAAAGCCACTTGTAGTGACCAGAATAACCCGGATATTTATAAAAAGCCCATGGCAGGTGTGGCTTTATGCCTGCCTCAGACCATAGGGTCTACTACGGGCGGCATGATTCTCTATACGGCAGCGGCTTACGGCAGACAGCCTGCTTGCATGCTTTTTGCCGAAAAGATTGACTCTTTGGCCGCAGCAGGCGTTTTGCTGGTCGATATCTGGACCGATCAGGATATGCCGACCATTGATGATTTGGGCCAAGAATTTCTGGATTATGTCCAAAATGGTATGCAGATTACGGTAGAAGAAGACGGTGTTGTTATCGTAGAGTAAGAAAATATTGAGCGTATTTCTATTAGGATTATAAAGCAGGCTATTCTTAAAATAGAAGAAACATTGCCTTATAATCCTATTCTCATCTTGCAAGTTTGTGATTTATGCCCTAGTATTACAGTGAAATTATATTCTTTTGGATATTTTGCACTTAACAAAGGAATAAGGAGGAGAAGAAAGATGAAGCATCGTAATGTGTGGACTAAATTGTTAGCGCTTACATTGTCGGTTAGCTTGTTCACATCTCTTGCCGCTTGTGGCAAGGGCGGTGACGCAAAACCTAGTGGTAGCAATAACGAAGCAAGTCAATCTCAGACAATGTCGGGAAGCGATGGAAACGCAGGTGGAAGTGTAGTGGCCAAGGGTGAGGAATTGCCAATTTTGCCTGAGCCTAAAACCTATACGGCTATGGTTATCCAGACATCGGCTCTTAAGGCAGCCGGAGACAAATATTGTGTCCAGAAGGCGGCTGAGGAGACTAATATCAGCTTTGAGTGGAGTGAGGTGCCCAGTTCCGGTTGGACTGAGCGTATTAATATTTTGTTTAACACCGACTCTATCCCCGATGTCATCATCGGTGATGCCGGCGTTTCGCAAAACTATGAACAGCTACTGACTTTGGATGATTACATTGATGACTACGCACCCAACGTTAAAGCCTTCTTAGAAGAAAGACCCGAGTACAATGCGGCTTTGAGAGCACCCGATGGAAAGATTCATGCTTTCCCTATAGGTGATGAAGCGTATTCCAACAAGGTAGATGCCAAGATGTGGATCAATACCGAGTGGTTGGACAAGCTGGGTCTGGAGATGCCTACAACGCTCGACGAGTTCGAAAATGTCTTGCGTGCTTTTAAAGAGAAAGATCCCAACGGTAATAATCAGGCCGATGAAATGCCTCTGACCTTCAGAAATGTATGGGGATGGGCACAAGGTGCCGAGACCTACTTTGGCCCCTTCGGTGTTGTCGAGAACTCTTCTCATGTTTTCTTAGATAAGGATAACAAGGTGGTTTTCTCGCCCCAGGAAGACGGTTATAAGCTGGCCTTACAATGGTTCAACAAACTCTACAACGAAGGTCTCTTAGATCCTGATGCTTTTGTTATGAGTTCGGATGAATACGCCGTACGTGACGGCGGCCGCGACATCGTCGGTGCTTTGGCCGGTTACAACCCCAGCGAAGTAGGCGTCGATAACGGCGAGAATAACGACCGTTACAAGACCTTGCCTGCTTTGGTAGGACCTAACGGTGATCAGATGGTCGGCTTCAACTACATTCTGAGAACAGACGGTTACTCCATCAACAAAAATGCCGAGATGCCTGAAGCTCTGGTACGTTTCTATGACTACGTGAACTCCAGTGTCCAGCTGAAATTAGAATGGGGACGTGGTAAAGAAGGAGACTTCTGGGAATGGACCACCAACGATAAGGGAGAGAAAGCTCCTATGTTTATCGAGCATACGCCGGAAGAATGGAAAGCCTTAGGCTACACCAGCCGTGCTGAGTACAGACAAGCCGAGTCCTTTGCCGGCCAAACTCCGGGTCTTTATACCGAAGAGTTAGATAAGTCTAAAGTAATCGATCCCAAGGCTAAGACAGACTGGGGTGTTTTGGGTGTCAAATCCTGGGAGCCTTTCGCCGTGTACGGACTTCCTCCCGGCACAGCTACACCTGAAAACTCTGAGAGAAGAGCCATTCTCTTGACGGATATCGATAACTATCTGTCCAAATTTATCGCCGATTCCGTGATGAGCGGGTTGACCGACGAGAAGTGGGACCAGCACTTGAAGACCTTGGGTGATCTGAAAGTACAAGAATATGTCAAGCTCTGCCAGGAATATACCGACGCTGTAAATAGCGTGAACAACTAGGTCTGTTGTTTGCTGATTCTTTGTTGCACTAGTAGGGATACTAGTGCAACCTTTTTAGAAGGGTTTTACCAAGATGGACAATGCATCTGCGAAAAATGTGCCGGCCGCCAATGCCAAAAAAGAGCTCAGAGCACTCAAGTGGCGCCAATATAAGAAAAATATCCGTAAAACTTGGGTCTTGTATCTTTTCGTTTTGCCGGCCCTTATTTATATGCTGCTTTTTAACTACCTTCCCATGTACGGCGTTCAGATTGCTTTTCGCGACTATAAAGCAACGCAAGGGATTATAGGGAGTAAGTGGGTCGGTTTTAAGCATTTCAAAACTTTTTTTGAATCCTATCAATTTGGCCAGCTGATAAAAAATACTTTGGCCTTGAGCTTTTATTCGCTGATAGCCGGTTTTCCCTTTCCGGTTATCTACGCGCTATTTTTAACCTATCTGGATTCCAATCGCCTAAGGCGCAGTTCGCAGATGATTACCTATGCCCCGCACTTTATTTCCACTGTGGTTTATGTCGGTATGATTACACTTTTCTTAGGGCGAGAGGGTGTGGTCAATAACCTCATAGCGAAGTTAGGCGCTTCTCCTGTCCCTTTTATGGGTAAGGGAGAATGGTTCCGCCATATCTATGTCTGGTCCGGTATTTTAAAAAGCACCGGATGGAACTCCATCATGTACATTTCGGTTTTGGCAACCGTACCGCCCGAACTTCATGAGGCCGCTATTGTGGACGGGGCCAATAAAAGGCAACGTATGTTATATATCGATTTGCCGACCTTGTTGCCTACCATGATTATTCTGCTTATCTTGAATACCGGCCAGTTACTCAATGTCGGTTTCGAAAAAGCTTTCCTACTGCAAAACTCCGTTAACTTGGACTATTCGGAAATCATTTCGACTTATGTCTATAAAATCGGTATTCTCAGCAGTCAGTTTTCCTATTCTGCCGCTATCGGTTTATTTAATAACGTAATTAACTTTGCAGTCATTTTGTTTGTTAATAAGATGGCAGCCAAATATAGTGAAATCAGTTTGTGGTAAGGAGGAGAAGAGATGGAAAAACAAAAGAATTATAAAATTAAAACAGACCTCGTTACCAATTTAGTCATCAATATTACGATTATCCTCTTCACGGCTATCGTTTTCTATGCACTCTATTTTGTCGTCATTGCTTCTATCAGTGATCCGGACAAAACGGCGGCCGGTGAAGTGTTGCTCTTGCCCAAAGGTGTTTCCTTTAAGCCCTACTGGTATATTTTCAGAGATAAGCGTATAGTATCCGGCTATGCCAACAGTATTTTCTATACTTTCTTCGGAACTTTATTAAGCTTGTTTATAACCATACCGGCAGCCTATGCCTTATCCAGGCAGGATTTCGTGGGTAGGAAAGTCATTATGCGTCTTATGTTATTTACCATGTACTTTGGCGGTGGTCTAATCCCGACCTATATGGTTATTGACAGCTTGAACCTGGTAAACACCCGAGCTATTCTGGTCATCTTGGGTTCCTTTTCGGTCTATAATCTCATTTTGGCCCGGACTTTTTTCCAGACCAATATCCCTCTGGAATTACAGGAAGCGGCAGAGATTGACGGATGCAGTGTTACGCGCTTCTTTTTCTCTATAGCCCTGCCTTTGTCCAAATCTATTATCGCCATTATGACGCTCTACTATGCCGTGGCCAGATGGAACAGTTTCTTTGATGCCTTGATTTATATTAGTTCAGCCTCTAAGTATCCGCTCCAGCTCATCTTGCGCGATATCCTTATCCAAGGCCAAAACCTACAGGCGGATGTTACAGACCCTGATGCGTTTTACGAGATGCAAAGGATTTCCAGGACGATCCGCTACGGTGTTATCATCGTGTCCTCTTTACCTGTTTTGATTATCTATCCTTTTGTACAAAAACACTTTGTCAAAGGTGTCATGATCGGATCAGTGAAGGGCTAAGGCGGCAAGACTTTTATTTGATTGATTAGTCGATTTATGTATTAATACTAGTGAAAGTACCTCGGTGTTTTCACTAGTATTTTTTATGGGAAAAACACTGTCTTTTATGTAATGGAGAATAACATGAAAAAATTATTCTATACAAAACCGGCCGCAGAGTGGAACGAAGCCCTGCCTATCGGAAACGGAAGGCTCGGGGCTATGATTTTCGGCAATCCCGCTAGGGAAAGACTCCAATTAAATGAGGATAGTGTGTGGTATGGAGGCCCCATAGACCGGGTAAATCCGGCGGCAGCGGAGCATTTGGACCAGGTCCGGCAGCTTATTTTAGAAGGCAGGATTCCCGAAGCTGAAAAACTATTAGAATTCGCATTTTCGGGGACGCCTCAAAGTCAAAGACCTTATCAGTCTCTGGGCGACTTGACCCTCACCTTTTCACCTCGTGAATTAGAGACTTCTTCTTATGTTCGCGAATTAAATCTGGAAAATGCCATCCACCGTGTGGCATATACTTTAGATAATCCCGAGGCGACTACTATTAGCCGAGAAAGCTTTGCCAGCTATCCGGACCATGTCATTGCCTTACATATAAAGAGCAGTACGCCTGCTATGTTGAATGTCTTTTGTCTTTTAACGCGTGAGCGTTTTTATGACCATAGTTGGGCCCTGGATGATTGCACGGTTGCTATGGACGGTAATCTGGGTAAAGGCGGTAGCGATTTTGTCGTGGTATTGAAGGCTCTGGCTGTGGACGGGACTGTCAGGACTATGGGCGAACATTTAATCGTGGAAGGAGCCGGTGAAGTCCTACTTTTATTGACAGCGGCAACCGGTTTTAGACATGAAGATCCGCTCCAGGCTTGTATAGACACTTTGATGAAAGCATCTCGGTATTCCTACGATGCGCTTAAAAAAAGACATGTAGAAGACTACCGGAAGCTCTTCTCCCGGGTGGATTTTACGATCGAGTCTTCCGAAGACCGGTCCATGCTCCCGACCGATGAGCGCTTGCAGGCTTTTTCTATGGACCATCCGGATAAGGGTATGGTGGAGCTTTTGTACCATTACGGACGCTACCTTCTTATTTCGTCCAGCCGAGAAGGCTCCTTGCCGGCAAATTTACAAGGCATATGGAATCCCCACATGCTTCCGCCTTGGGACTCTAAATACACCATTAACATTAATACGGAGATGAATTATTGGCCGGCCTTGCCGTCTAATTTGGCTGAGTGTCAATTGCCGCTATTTGATTTATTGGAGCGCTTGGTCTGGAACGGTCGCTCTACTGCGGAGCGGATGTATAAGTGCAGAGGTTTTGTGGCGCATCATAATACGGACATCTGGGCGGATACGGCCCCGCAAGATATCTATATTCCGGCTAGCTATTGGGTCATGGGTGGCGCCTGGTTAAGCTTACATATTTGGCAACACTACCTATATACCCAAGATATAGACTTCTTAAAAAAATATTATTACGTCTTGGAAGAAGCGGCATTGTTCTTTGAGGACTTTCTTATAGCTTACGGAGACTACCTGCTAACCTGTCCGTCGGTCTCACCTGAGAATACCTATAGGCTGGAGGACGGGACAGAGGGCAGAGTCTGTGCAGGCCCTAGTATGGATAATGAAATCTTATTGGATTTATTTTCTGCTTGTATTGGGGCCGGGGAAATCTTGCATATCCCGGAAGAAAAGCTCACCATCTACCGCGATCTACGGGCAAAACTGCCGCCTATTCGAATCGGAAAGCACGGCCAAATTATGGAGTGGCTGGAAGACTATGAAGAAGTGGAGCCCGGGCATAGGCATATTTCACATTTATTTGCCTTGTATCCTTCGGATCGCATTAGCCGAGACCAAACGCCCGACTTAGCGGAAGCGGCCAAAGTGACCCTGGAAAGACGATTGAAAAACGGCGGAGGCCACACCGGTTGGAGTATGGCCTGGATAATCAATATGTATGCCCGGTTGTGGGATGCGGAAGCTTGTTTTCTTAATATAAGGAAATTCATCGTAAATTCGGTCTTGCCCAACGGTTTCGGAACGCATCCCCCTTTCCAAATTGACGGTAATTTCGGCTTTGCTGCAGCCGTTGTGGAGATGTTGGTCCAGTCTAACCCGGATAGGGTGATTCTCCTGCCGGCTTTACCTAAAGCATGGGCGGACGGAAAACTGACCGGTATCAAAATCGTGGGCAATGCCGAAGTCGATGTCGAGTGGAAAAACGGCTGCCTCGATACCTTTACAATAAGAACGCATCAAGCGCTTGATACAACTATTTTGTTTAAAGAGGGTACTGAAGCTGTATTCTCCGAATTGCACCTCAGTCTCCCTCAGGAGAGTCAATACCATTATAAAAATAAAAAATAAAAGCGGAGGAGTCTATGAAAATTGCTTTTATCGGTGCCGGAAGTTTGATTTTTACCAGAACACTTTTTACCGACTTGATGTCGGTAGAGGCCTTAAGGGATGCGGAGATTGCATTCTGTGACATCAACCCCTTTAACCTGGAGAAGGTGACGCAGATTTGCCAAAGAGATTTAGACTACAACCAAATCCCCATCAAAATTCAGCCTACCCTGGATAGGCGAGAAGCCTTTAAGGATGCCAACTATATTGTCAACTGCGTCCGAATCGGCGGCTTGGAAGCCTTTGAGATGGATATCGATATTCCCTTGAAATACGGAGTAGACCAGTGCGTCGGCGATACGCTTTGCATAGGCGGTATTATGTACGGTCAGCGTGTCATTGCCGAGCTTTTGGACTTCTGTAAAGACATCAGAGAAGTGGCAGTACCCGATGCCCTTATGCTGAATTATTCCAACCCCAATGCCATGGCCACCTGGGCCTGCAATAAGTACGGCAAAGTTCCCACCATCGGCCTGTGCCACGGTGAAATTCACGGGGAATTCCAGATTGCGGAAGTCCTTGGTATTCCGCGCGACGAACTGGATATCATCTGTGCCGGAATCAATCACCAGACTTGGTATATCTCGATTAAACACAATGGCCAAGAACTAAAAGACCAATTACTCGACAAGTACGAAAATCATCCTAAATATAAGGAAGAAGAAAAGGTGCGTATCGATATGCTACGCCGATTCGGCTACTACTCAACCGAGTCCAACGGCCACCTGTCCGAATATTTGGCCTGGTACAGGAAAAGACCGGATGAAATTAAGGACTGGATAAGCTTAGATTCCTGGATTCTGGGTGAAACCGGCGGTTATCTTCGTGTGACGCGGGAAGGACGGCACTGGTTTGACCAAGAATTTCCTAAACTCCTGGAAGAACCGCCCAAAAAGTACGACGGCAGTGCGCGCAGTTTGGAACATGGATCTTATATCATCGAATCACTGGAGACCGGAAAAATGTACCGCGGCCACTTCAATGTCATGAACGAAGGCTGTATCACCAATCTTCCGGCGGAGTCTGTGGTGGAAGTCCCTTGCTATGTGGATGGCAACGGCATCTCCGTTCCGAAAATCGGAGACCTTCCCTTAGGCTGTGCGGCCGTATGCTCAGAGTCCATCTGGGTTCAAAAGTTGGCCGTTGAAGCAGCCGTGAAGGGTGATGCCACAATCTTAAAGCAGGCTGCCCTGATGGATCCTTTGACCGGAGCGGTTTGTAATCCTCCCGAAGTTTGGCAAATGGTCGATGAAATGCTGGTAGCCCAAGCCGAATGGTTGCCTCAGTATAAAGAAGAGATTGAATTGGCCAAAGCGCGTTTGGCCTCGGGAAATCTTATTCCTATCCGTGAAAATTATAGGGGCGCGGCACGTCTGCACGAAAAGAGCATTGAAGAAATCAATGCAGAAAGAGCCAAGTATGATTTGACGGCTAAAAAGGAATAACAGATTTATTGCCATAAGTTAGAGAACAAGAAATAAGGAGCGTTATATGTACAAAAAGCATGAGGATTCGAAGCTCTTACACGAGGGCATAAAAGCACCCCGAAACTATTATATTCCACATAGTCCGGATGAGACCTGGTCTACGGATGACTGGTCCAAGTCGTCCAGAATTCTACTCTTAAACGGCATTTGGGATTTCCGGCTTTTTCCCTCCTACGAGGATGCTATGAACTACTTAGATAAGATGCGAAGTAGCGGTGAGGCTTTGGCCGATAAGTTGGAAGTGCCATCTTCCTGGCAGGTTAAGGGCTATGACCATAATCAATACATCAATACACGCTACCCTATTGCTCAAGATGCACCGCGAGTTCCAGGTGAAAATCCTACGGCCATTTACAAACGCACTGTGGATATTTCAGAAGGTAAGCTAGAAGGGCAAGTAGAACTGGTTTTAGACGGTGTGGATTCGGCTTTTTACCTTTATGTAAACGGAGAGGAAGTGGCTTTTTCTTTAGTTTCACATGCAAGCCATGTAGTGGATTTAACTTCTCATCTTAAGGCCGGAGAAAACGAGATTCTTCTGGTCGTGGTGAAATGGTCTTTCGGCACTTACCTGGAAGACCAGGATAAGTTTAGGATGTCCGGTATTTTTAGAGATCTCTATCTGAATTTCCGACCTCGGCACCACATCGAATCCTTCCGCTTTCATCAGACTTTTGCCCCGGACCTCAGTCGAGTAGACTTAAGCTTAGATATGACTTTTGATAACACGGATGACCTTCCGGTGACGCTAGTCCTCAAAGATCCCCTGGGCAAGACAGTCTTGAAAGATAGCTGGGCTAAGGGGAAGACCTGGGAGATTAAAGACCCTGTTTTGTGGAATGCTGAGGCACCGGCTCTTTATGAGATTGTCCTAAAGACCTCGGAAGAAGCTATTACCAGACCTTTGGGTTTCAGGCAGATAATTATTCGAAACGGTGTCTATTATTGGAATCAGGTCCCCATTAAATTAAAAGGTACCAATCGTCATGATTCGGATCCCTTGACCGGCCAGGCCATAAGTCCCGAACAGCTGATCAGAGATTTGGAAATTATGAAAGATCATAATTTCAATGCCATTAGGACCAGCCACTATCCGTCTTCGCCATGGGCCTATGACTTCTATAGTAAGTTCGGCTTTTATTGTATTACCGAAGCCGATATCGAGGCACACGGGACCATTCATTATTACGGAGAAAATACTTTTACACCCCACGGGCATGAGGACTGGGAAAAATTAAGTTTTACCAACAAATTCTACACCTTAACCATGCATAATCCCTTGTTTCGTGAAGCGGTTTTAGATCGTGTTCAAGCGATGGCCATCCGCGAAACCAATAGCCCTTGTCTCTGCCTTTATTCCTTAGGTAACGAAGCCGGTTTCGGACCCAACATGGAAGAAGCGGCTTCTTGGCTCAAGGCTTATGATCCGTCTATCCCGATATCCTATGAAAGTTCAACCAATGAAGCGCCGGGCTATAAGAATGATTTGTCCAATATCGATACTTATTCCAGAATGTATCCTGCCGTGTCTATGGTAGAGCGCTACGGCCAGGGCGACCTCTTGGAAAAACCCCTGTGCCTTGTGGAATATATGCATGCCATGGGCTTGGGCCCCGGTGATATTGAGGACTATTGGCAGGCCTTCTATAACTCCGACCATCTTATGGGCGGTTGTGCCTGGGAATGGGCCGACCATGCCGTAATCGGACAAGAGGATGAGCCGGGACGATTCTTGTACGGAGGTGATTCCGGCGAGACCCACCACGACGGTAATTTTTGTGTTGATGGTCTGGTTACACCTGATCGTAAACCCAAGCTGGGTCTTATGGAATATCGTAATGTTTTGAGACCGATACGTGTTTCGGATTTTTCTATAGAGGGCCAAAAGATCTGTCTAACGCTTCAGAGTCATCTGGATTTCATCAATTTTGACCAAGCCTATTACCTTGTCATAGAACAATATGAAAACGACCAAGTGCTAAAAGAAGAGAAAATGGATTCTTTTGACCTTCCTGCCCGCACTAAAGCCAAGATGGAATTCACATCCGTGCCGTATGAAGAAAATAGCCTTTCTTATATACTGATTTCTATATATAGAAAAGAAGACGGACTTTTTCTGGGGCAAGAACAAATCCTGCTGCAAGAAGCAAAAGAAGCAATGCTGCTTAAAAACGCCGGGAAGCAATCTATTTTATCCGGACAGGAAAGCACTTTTGCAGCACTTAAAGAAGACCATCGCTATGCCCAAGTGGAGTCGGAGGACTTTGTCTTTGTTTTTGACAAAGTTTTGGGCCAACCTTGTTCTATTAAGCGGCAGGGCCGGGAACTTCTGACGAAAACAGGCGGCTGGAATGTCTGGAGAGCTCCGACCGATAATGACCGCTATATCCGTATGGAATGGCAAAAAGCCCAATATCCCTATATGAGAGGTCAAGTACATGCTTGCCAAATTGACTACAAAGAAGATCGGGTCACCATCCATGTGGATGAGGTGATGGCAGCCCCGGTTGTCCAGCCTTTGGCTCATATGAAAACCTCTTGGAATATCTATCCCGAGGGTAGAATCGAAGTAGAAACACAGGTCGAAATTGACGAAAACTTCCCTGATTTACCGCGATTTGGTATGCGTTTCTTCTTGACAGATGGTTTTGATGCTTACCGCTATTTCGGTTACGGGCCTTATGCGTCTTATACTGATATGAGGAGAGTCTCTCACCTGGGTATATTTCAATCTGACCTAGAAAAAAGCTACCAAGATTTCATCATGCCTCAGGAACACGGCTCGCACTATGATGCCAGAGAACTTGTTTTGTCCGATCATAATCTCAATTTACACGTGGCCTTACAGAAAGGAAGCTCATTTAACTTCTCGGCTTATTCACAAGAGGAATTGACGGCAAAAACGCATAACTTCCTATTAAAAAAAGACGGTCCGATCCTATGTTTGGACTACAAGCAAAACGGTATAGGATCTAACAGCTGTGGTCCTCGATTAATGGATGCCTACCGTTTTAAGGAGAAAACGTTCAAATTTGCCTTTGTTCTAAGTCTTTATTAAAAGTCTAAGTTATAGGCATATTGCTGAGCTAAGCTTGATGAAGTTTGTGCAATGGCATGAATAGAAGCGAGTTTAGCTCTTTTCTATTGACAAAAAGACTATAAGAAGCCATACTATAGACAAGCTCCAGGGAATACCAAGACAGTTAAACCTAGATGCTTAGCACCGTACATTGATAAACGGAGACGATTACAGCTACGAACTGTGGACAACTACTACGTGCTAGATATTAGCGAACGAGCTTAGTAAACGACAGTGTGAGTGAATCGCAGAGATAAGAAACGAAGATTAAATATCAGAAACAAATATCGAACGATAAGCAAGAAAACTTGAGACAAAGCACCGGTAGAATGAAAGAGAGCCATAGAAGCTGAAAGTCAGACCCTATAGCATCGGTTACGATCGTACGAATCCATATTTAGTAAGAGAAAGTGCAAGATCTGAACAGTTAGGAAAAAGGAGACGACCATAGCCGGCATTATAGCCAACGAACGGAAATTGAGACCTCTATTTTTAGAAGGGTATAAACGATTCGAATCGTAGATGTTATTCGGTAGGGTAATTTTAAATAATCGTCGTAAATGCTGAAGTAGGAAATAGGTAAATAACAATAGGGTTCGCTGGAGCTTTTTAATTTGGACTTAATGCAAATTTAGTTATCCAATATTTTCCTGAGAGAGTGGGGCACGTAAGAGGCCCCATTTTCTTTGCCTAAAAATAGTTTTGCCCATTAAAAAAGCTTCCCTCAGAAGAGAGAAGCAATACTTTCATTATTTTCTTTACTTTGGGCTCGCCTAAAACTGTTTTTTGATCTTTGCACGTAATAGCTTTAGGCAAGTGCTTTATATTATCTAACGAATGTAAACGTCAAACCTGTAGGACGGCTGGCCGGTGCCGAAGGCGTCGTAGACCTTGCCGTAATTACCGAAAGGCGTGGAAATAACCGTGCCTCTTGCGTAATAATCGCTGGCTAAGACGATATAACCGTCACCGTCACAGACATAACCGTTCTCATTAACATGGCGTCCCGGTATTCTCAGACCTGAACCGGGCAGAACACTCTGAGAATAATAGGTGAATTCCATGCCTCCCCAGTAAAGTCTTCCTGTCCACATAAAGCTGCTTAAGCTGATTTCCATAGGGCTCTTCGAAGGATCGACCGGCTCCGGTGTCGGAGTAGGCTCTGCACTTATGGCGCTTGTCTCTTCGCTTGACCCGGCCTCGGTCGACTCGGCTTGGGTCGCTTCGGTCGAGGGGGCTTCTGTTGCCTTCGTTGTGGTCGCTTCTGTAGTCGGAGCCGCAGTGGGCTTGGCTGTAGTAGGGACCGGTGTAGGTGCTGCGGTTGTTGTTACGGTCGTTTCTTCCGTAGTCGGTTCTGTTGTGGGCCTTAGAGAAAGTTCCGAACCACCGTAGCTTTCTAAACTCATTCTTTCGGATTCGTCCGTCTGATCATTGTCTGAGGGAGCAAGGTCCAGGCTTCTGGACATGGGCTCTTGGCCACGATTCAGGTCTCCCATCATGTCATTGACCAGATCTAAGTCTTCGGCGCTGAAGAGTTGGTAACTAAGGGGCTCATCATCTGAGGCTTCTTGGTTGGACTCTTCAGATATTTCCTCCGGACTTTGGGCGGCAACGGTAACAGGCTTTGCCTCATTCATAAAAGGCAAGGTGGCAAAAATAACACCAAATACTAAAACTCCGGCGAATGCGCGGCGACTATGCTTAGCAATTGTAATCGTGTTGTTTTCGGTCCACTGAGAAAGCCTTTGCCATTGACGGCGAATCTTCTCGGGAATATTAAACATAGTAATTTTCTT
Source organism: Oscillospiraceae bacterium (assembly GCA_029983685.1). Classification (GTDB taxonomy): domain Bacteria; phylum Bacillota; class Clostridia; order Saccharofermentanales; family Fastidiosipilaceae; genus JASBZA01. The sequence goes on from JASBZA010000011.1 coordinate 38,795, forward strand.
TAACCTCCAAATACCGCAAAGTCTCGTAAAAAACGAAAACTTTGCTAACTGGTGCAAAGTCCAGGAAAGAATAGCACGTGCTTTAGCCTATTGCAAACTTTGGCCGGATTTATTGGCGGATTGGTCAAAAAATCTTGTAAAAGTATGTTGGCTTTGCTAGGATTATCCACAAGAATTCAGTCCGAAAGACAAGGAAAGTAGGGGTAACTCAGGCATGAATGTGTTTGAAGCATCATATCTTCTTCGTTACCTTAGTGCAGTCATAGTCATCGTGGTAGCGGCCAAGTTGCTCTATTCTGCGATCAGAGAGCTGGCCTGGGCTATGCGGCACAGCTTACGACCGGCTCAGGGTATATTCCTATTAAATAATCAGACAGAAGGCGAGGCCATGAGCTTGCCTTTGTATCATACGACGAGTTTGGGCAGAGGGTCTTCCAACGATATCAGGATTCACAGCTCGGACGTCGCCCGCAAGCATGCCCAGATTTACCGTTATGACGGGGATTGGTATATCAGACCCCAGCGTTTTTCGGCCAAAGTCGAGGTAAACGGTGAGGAACTAAACGGGAAACGCAAATTAGAGAACCGCGATACCATCAGCCTGGGCGGGACGGATTTTGTCTTTGTCGACGAGAGGGCCATAGCCAAGAGCCGGGGTGAAACCTACGAAGAAGCGATTTTTGACGACCGCGCCTTCTACCGGGCAGTGCGTCGAAACTCCAATCCACCTTATTTAGAATGGGTTATGATGAATCTCTTCACGGCCCTTTGCACCTTCCTTTTATACTTTATGATTCCTAAGGAGATGGGGGTGCGCAAGGACTTTTTGATTTGGACCCTGGGTGCCGTGGCCTTAATTGACCTATATTTTTTAATCCTGCCTAAGATTTTACTTTATGCGGACCGTATCCTTTATTTGACCTGCTCACACATGATGGTAATAGGCTTGGCTATCCAAGCTCGGCTCCACCTACTGGGTTCTTATGCCTTCCGAGAGGCCCGAGAAGCAGGCGAGATTTTGAAAGCCCAAGACATTGCCGCCCGCCTTTTTTCAGGTTATAGGACGCAGATAATCGCCCTTTTGATCGGCCTTTTCTTCCTGTGGATTATTGCGCTTATCGTCTATAAGACCAGACTTTTGGAGTCTATGACCCTGGTCTGCGCCATCTTGACGCCCTTACTTCTATTAGTAACGCTGATTTTAGGTAGAGGCATGGAGACACATGGAGCCAATCTATGGATATATATAGGGGGCCAGTCCATCCAGCTGACCGAATTTGCCAAAATTACCTTCCTTATTACCCTGGCGAGTTTCTTTAAAAACCAACCGCCTTTAAGAATTCAGATTTATTTTGCCGGATGGGCAGCGGGCGTTTTCCTTTTGTACCTGCTTTTGCCCGACTTGGGTTCAATCATGATTCTCTTGCCGGTCACCTTGCTGGTCTTCGTGGTCATGACCTCCGAGTATCTTAAGACCTTCCTGATTCTGGTAGCTGCCAGCGTGATGGGTGTCTTGGCCTACTCGATTTTTCCCCATGTCCGTAGCCGTATTTCAGGCTGGACTTCTATCTGGACCGAAGTGAACGACTCCAACCGTCAGGTAGTCTACGGCCTCCAGGCCATAGGCCGGGGCGAGATTTTCGGACGCGGCCTGGGTAACGGCAGTCCGGGCGGTATCCCCTTGGTTGAATCCGACATGGTCTTTACCGTTCTCTTGGAAGAGTTCGGACTTATCATGGGCCTGGCACTTGTTATATTCTTATTTGTTATTATGCTACGTGCGACCCGAACCACGGTTTTGGCCAGAGACGGTTTCTCGTCTTCTTTGGGCCTGGGGCTGGGTGCAGCACTCTTTATGGAAGCCTTCGTTGTGATAGGCGGGACCACAGGTCTCATCCCCCTGACCGGCGTCACCTTGCCTTTTATTGCCCAAGGCGGCAGCTCACTTCTGGCCAAATGCTTCATGCTGGCCATTTTGCTGGGCCTGGCGTCACGCCATGAGGAAGGAGCCAATCGTAAATGAAACAGTTAATTCGTAATATTAAAATAGCTTTGGTGGTTCTTCTGGTTCTGACTATCGGTTTGGGAACGGGCCTGGTTTACCAGCAGTACCAGAGTCAGACGGAGCTTTTGGCAGTAGCGGGCGAGAATAAGGCTTCGCTAAGGACCCGTTATGCTCAGGCCGGCTCTATTGTGGCCAAAGACGGCGTTGTTTTGGCCCAATCCGAAGACGGCCAAAGGCAGTATGCCGAAGATATCTATGTCCAGCTGGGCACCAGCCAGTTGGTGGGCGACTACACCCACCACATGTCCAACACCATCGAGACGCAATACCAGGGCGAAATCTTAGGCAACAAAAGAGGTATTACCGAGCAACTCTTGCTGGACTTGGCCGGTCGCGGCCTCCAGGGAGATGATGTACACTTGACGATTCAAGGCGACTTAAGCAGCCTGGCCTATCAGGAGCTGGAGCCCTATGACGCAGGTGCTCTGGTACTAATGAATTATAAGACCGGTGAGATTTTGGCCAGTGTGTCCACGCCGGCGACCGAGATGTCCAATATTATCCGTTATGAAGATATTCCCGATACGGCCCTCTTTAACCGGGCTCTTAATAGTGCTTATCAGCCGGCTTCGACCTTTAAGGTTTTTACCTCAGCTGCCTGGCTGACCAGCCCTAATTTTCAGCCGGACTTTACACTGGAGTGTAGCGGTGAACCCTTATATCCGGGTGGGGCCAGGGACAAGGGCCACGGCCTTATGGATTTAAACGAAGCTTTTGCGGCTTCCTGTAATGTGTATTTCGGCGAGCTTGCCAACAAGATGGGTGAAGAACATTTCTCCGAGTTTTTGAACAATCTGGGCCTGGACAAAATCGACAGCCTGGACCGGCTGGATGTGAGGCCGGCCCGCTATGATATTTCGGCGGGCAAAAACGATGCCGGACTCCTTTCCTGGGCGGGCGCAGGTCAGCCTGTCGGGAACTTGATTGCGGAAGAAACGCCCTTACATTTGGCCCTGGTGGCTTCGGCCGTAGCGGGTCACGGCGATTATCCCGAACCTTACGTTGTAGAGAAGATTGTTAATCCGCTGCAGCGCGAGACCCGGGTCCACAAGGCCGACAAGGCCTCGATGAAGCGGATGTTTGCTCCGGAATTGGCCATTCGCTTAGAGCAATTGATGATCCACGGTGTGGAATCGTCTGAAAGTGTCCAATATAATGCTGCCATTCCGGGCGTTAAGGTAGCCGGCAAGTCCGGAACTTTAGAGAGAGAAAACGTCGAGAGTTACCAGAAAACGGGGCTTTGGATGGGCTTTTTGGCTGAACCGAATTATCCTTTTGCGGTGGCGGTCGTGGTAGAAAATGTCGAGACCTCCAGTGAAACGGCGGTTGTGGCAGGCCGTAATATGCTCCAATATGCCATGGATTACGGCATCCAATAGGCGGAGGCGATAGACTTACATGAACAAAGCAACAACGGACATTCGATTTATTAAGATAGGCTACGGCAACCTGGTTCAGGAAAACCGCATCGTCGTGATGTTGGGACCGGATGCGGCACCTATCAAGCGTATGGTACAAGAGGCCAAAGAATTGGGCGCTCTCATCGATGCCACGGCCGGTCATAAGACACAGACGGTTTTGATTATGGATACCGACCACATTGTTTTGTCGGCTTGGACGATTGACAAAATTCACCAGGAGTTGGACCGGGCTACGGAAGAAGAGAAGACGCCGACAGCAGAGTAAATAGAGGAGGAAGCCTTATGGATTCAGAAGACGGACTTCAATTAGTACAAAGTGTTCCCGGCTTTAAGACCAGAGGTATGTTAATTTGCGTTTCAGGCCCTTCCGGCGTGGGTAAGGGTACTGTTATTGCGCAGCTTAAGGAGATTATGCCCGGACTGGCTCACTCGGTTTCCCTGACGACCCGGTCACCCAGACCGGGAGAAGTAGACGGTAAGGACTACTACTTCTGTACAAAAGAGCGTTTCGAAGAGCTTTTGGAAGAAGATGCCATTTTAGAGCATGATATTTATGTGGGAAACTACTACGGAACGCCGCGCCAAGCTATAGAGGAAAAGGTCTCGGAGGGGCAGGATGTCATCATGGATGTGACCGTGCCGGGGTCTTTGGCCATCTTATATAAGTATGAACAGGCCTGTAGCATATTCTTATTGCCGCCTTCTTTGTCGGTCTTAAGAGAACGCTTGGAAAAGCGGGGGACAGAAACGTCCGACATCGTCAACTCCCGCCTGTTGAAGGCTGTAGACGAAGTCGAGATGGCGTCTAAGTTTGACTATATTGTGATAAATCAAGACAAAAGAAAAGCGGCTGAGGAGATTCGCCACATTATTTATGCGGAAAAACTCCGCCAGGCCCGCCGATCGGGTATTGAACAAATGATATTGAAGCGGTAGAATGTATCATCACGCCTTAATCTTTAAAGTAGGGTAAATAGGAGGATACGATAAGATGCTTACAAACCCACCTTTGGAAAAATTATTAGAAAGAGCGGATAACCGTTATACCTTGACCATCAGCGTGGCCAAGAGAACGCGCCAATTGGTAGACGGGGCTCAACCTTTGGTTGAGACCAATCCCAACCAGAGCTTGCTGACTTTTGCCTGCGAAGAATATGCGGCCGACACCTTTGTTTCTCTGCCTGGCAAGCTGGAGCCCGAGATTCCCTTGCGTCCCGAGGTGGAACTGGCCATAGAAGAAGCGCAGCGCATGGCTGCTGAAAAGGCCGATATGCGGGCCAGCTACGACCCTGAAGAAGAGAGGATAAACCAGCCTCCTGTATCCAAGATTCGTATCATGAATCCCGACGAGATGTTCTACATGCCTTATGAAGAAGAGGATGAGGACGAAAAAGACGAGGATTTGAACGAGGACTTAGATAATCAGCTCGATGAGGATGCCGAGGACTTGGATGAAGATGATGAGGACTTGGATGAAAATGATGAGGACGAAGATGACGTGGATGTGGATTCGTCCGACTCGGATGAAGATGAGATGATGGTGTCCGATGAGGAACTCGACAGCATTGACGGCTCTATCGACGACTTCTCGGAAGATGAGGATGACGACTATGTCTAATGACCTGACTATGGAGAAATTAGTTGCCCTGGCTAAAACCCGGGGCTTTGTCTATCCGGGCTCAGATATTTACGGTGGCCTGGCTAACAGCTGGGATTACGGCCCCTTAGGTATCGAGCTTAAGCAGGCCATTAAAGCCGCCTGGTGGAAGAAGTTTATTCAAGAAAGTCCCTACAACGTCGGTATAGACGCGGCTATTTTGATGAACCCCAGAATCTGGGAAGCGTCAGGCCATGTTGAGTCCTTTAACGATCCTCAGATTGACTGCAGGAACTGCAAGACCCGTTTCAGAGCCGACCAGCTGATCGAAGACTGGTGGGAGAATGAGGAAGGCAAAACGGCCGACCGACCTAATTTGGACGATATGGGTAATGAAGAATTGGTTGTTTATATAAAAGAACATCATATCCCCTGCCCCAGTTGCGGTGAGCATGACTTTACCGACGTCCGTAACTTTAACCTGATGTTTAAGACCCATGTGGGCGTGACCGATGAGAGCAAATCCGAGATTTACTTAAGACCTGAAACCGCCCAGGGTATTTTCGTGAACTTCCTTAATGTCCAGCGTTCGTCTCGTAAGAAGATTCCTTTCGGTATCGGCCAGATCGGTAAGTCCTTCCGTAATGAGATTACACCCGGTAACTTTATTTTCCGTACTAAAGAATTCGAACAGATGGAATTAGAGTTCTTCTGCAAGCCCGGCGAAGACGACGAGTGGTTTGATTACTGGAGAAGCTTCTGCTATGAATTCTTGGTCAGCTTAGGCCTTCCCGAAGACAAGCTTCGCTACCGTGACCACGGCCAGGAAGAGTTATCTTTCTATTCGAAGGCTACGACCGATATTGAATTCCTCTTCCCCTTCGGTTGGGGCGAGCTCTGGGGTATTGCCAACCGGACCGACTATGACTTAAGCCAACACATGAAGTTCTCCGGCCAGGATTTGAGCTATTTCGATCCCGAGACCAATCAGAAGTATATCCCCTATGTTGTGGAGCCTTCGGTCGGTGTGGACAGAACCTTATTGGCTTTCTTGTCGGCAGCTTATGACGAAGAGACCTTGGATGACGGTGAGACCAGGACGGTCATGCACCTGCATCCGGCTTTGGCCCCGGTGCAAATCGGTGTCTTACCCTTGTCTAAGAAATTGAATGAGGAAGCTGAGAAGATTTTTGCCTTGCTGGCACCTCACTACAGAGTGGAGTTTGATGAGCGCCAGTCAGTCGGTAAGCGTTACCGCCGCCAGGATGAAATCGGCACACCTTACTGTGTGACCTTCGACTTCGATTCTTTGGAAGACCGGCAGGTGACGATCCGTGACCGCGATACTATGGACCAGGTGCGAGTGCCTATCGACGGGCTGCAGGACTGGTTCCAAGATAAGTTTCACTTTTAATAAGTCATTTGAGTCCCCGGCTTGACCGGGGATTTTTTTATGTGCGAAAAAGGATATGAGATGAGGAGGAGGCGGAATATGGAATTGTTATGGGATAAGGCCAAACAGTATATTGAAGTGCATTGCCCGGAGGATTTACCGGAGATTGCCATCGTCTTGGGATCGGGCCTAGCCGACGTGATCGAAGAGGCGGAGATTTTATGGGAGAGTCCCTATAAGGCCATACCGGGCTTTCCGGAAGCGACGGCGCCCGGCCACAAGTCCAGGCTACTCTTGGCCCGTTGGTCCGGCCGCAAGGTCTTTTTCTTGCAGGGTAGGCTTCACTACTATGAGGGGCACTCCGTGGAAGACACCGTGTTTCCCATCCATCTTTTGGCGTCTTTGGCTGTGAAGACCCTGATTTTAACCAATGCCGCGGGCGGGCTTAATCCGGACTTGGAACTGCCGGCCCTGATGCTTATAAAAGACCATCTGAGTTTCTTTTTACCTTCACCTCTGAGAGGTCCCAACAACGAAGACCTGGGACCGCGTTTCCCCGATATGACTTATGTTTATAGCCCCGAGCTTCGGGCTTTGGCCATAAGAGCGGCCGCAGAGGAAGGCATTCGTCTGGATGAAGGCGTCTATGCCTATATGCGAGGCCCTCAGTACGAGACTCCTGCTGAAATCAGAGCCTTGCAAAGGTTGGGAGCCGATGCGGTCGGCATGTCGACGGTGGCGGAGGCCATTACGGCGTCCTACCGAGGCATGGATGTTTTGGCCATTTCTTCACTGACCAACCTGGGAGCGGGCTTGGGCCAAGGGGGCTTAGACCACGAAGACGTGCTTCAGATGGGCCGAAAAGCCGGCCGTGACCTAAGGCTTTTGTTAGGGCGAATTTTGACAGAGCTTTAGATTAATATTTTAGCGTGAACCGGACCTGGATTTCTTCTGGACGTAGGCACCGATAAGGGTCAGCAGGGCTATGCCCAGGAGGATTATCAGGTCTTCTTTTATTTCTACATTGAGTTGGGGGACACGGTTAATAAGATTGCCGGGCTTGAGCTTATAGAGATAGGCTACTGATGCGTCGGCAAAGAGCATGGCGCCGGTGATGGCGGTTGCCCAGATTTCAAAGTGTTCTCTAAAGAAAACGGCGATGAGACCCGTCGCCAGGGCGATTAAAAGTAAGACCGGCTTAGGTGTTAAGGGGAAGAAGATATCCAGTACATAGCGGCCTAAACTGATGCCGCCGATGAAGCCGCCTATAAAGAAACAGGCCTTGTAGGCGGTGGACAAAATGAGTGCGCCTATCACGGCTAAACTCAAGATTGCCACAGCATTCCAGGTTGGACCGAAATCAATATGGGAGGTCAGGAGAACGCCTAAATATGCGCCCCCGGACAGGCCGGCCAAAGCCAGCCACAAGCGAATGCTTTTTTGACCTATAAACAATAGGATAAGGGCTATGACGACTTGAACGATTAGCCAAATCTCGGAGGGGATGCCCTCCTGAAGCAGCATTGTCAACTGATTTACTAATTCGTACATTTAAAGGCCTCCTTGAGTTTAAGGCTTTATATTATAACAAAGCCTTTCCGAAATACGCTATAATGGCAGAAAATCGGAAAGAAAAGAGAGAAAGCTTTGGCTGACGAAAAACGTTGGGTCCCTCATATAGGTCTCCAGGACCGGTCCGAGCAACTTTTAATAGAATATCAGGACACACCAAATCCTCAGATGATGGCTTTTGCCTATCAGGAAACCGAGGACGGTTGGTTTTGTGCCTGCGGGACCGAACACAGTTTTGAGGAGAAATTTTGCGGCCATTGCGGTATTTCCCGCGACTGGCTGATAGACCACAGTAACGACTTTTACCTGGCTCGGGAAATTATGGAGCGCAAGGGAGAAGAGCGTGTGAAGTGGGTGGCTGAGGAGCCGGAGGAAGATCTTGCCGTCGACTCCGCCGAGACCTGGCCGGAGGAAGCGGACCTGCCCATAGTAGATCCTATGGAAGCCTATAAGGACTTTTATGACCAAGGTCTGATCCGTCCCCAGCGTGTTATGGTCAAGGTACCGACGCGCCTGGCTGATTACCGGGGCCGAAGCCTCAAAGGGATTTTTCAATACTTTTTTGTCTTTGCGCCGGCGAAGAGGAGAGCTCTCGCAAGTCTGGGCCTGGCCTTGTTTTTTGTGGTTTTGGCCATTCTCTTGTTGAAGATATAGTGTGGAAGAAGAGGGAACATGATTTGCTCAAATTGTAAAAAAAATTTTGATGATACATTAAACTATTGCCCCTACTGCGGTACCCCGGCCAAAAGAGGCCTCAAGCAACATGAGGACCCGGATGCTTCCGATGCGCCTAGTGTGCGGCGTGTAAGGCTTAATTTATCACCTGAATTATTTGAAGAAGCGCATGAGCCTGCCGTAGCGAAACCGGAAGAGGTGCCTGAAACCGAGCCGACACCGGAAGGTTTGCCTGAGCCTGAAGAAGTAGATGAGGAAGAGGCGGGAGAGGCCGACGAAGAGGAAATAGCAGAAGAGGAAATAGGAGAAGAACCCGAGCTTGAAGCTGATGAAGCCGAAGAGAAAGCGGCGACTCCTCCTGTGAAAGGCGGCCCCAGTTTCGGTCAGCGGCTTAAAACTTTCGGGACTGTCTTACTGGCAGGCCTGACGGCCTTGGGCTTTAAGTTAAAAGTCTTGGGCCAGGCAATTGGTCGAGGCTTTAAGAGAATGGGCCGAACAATAGGTCCCGCATTTAAAACAGCAGGAAAAAATATCAAGAAGGCTTTTAGGTCTTTGGCCGAGAAAATCCAAGAGGCAAGTGCCAAGCGAAAAGCCGCTAAAGAAGCCAAGTCGAAAGAAGCTCAGGAGTCGGAAATCCCATACGAGGATCACAACCGAGACGGCTATGAAACTTATGGAGACCGTCGCTATGATGAGGAATCTTTGGGTGATACCCGCCACTACGGCAAACTCCTGGACGAGGTAGAGCCGTCCTATTATCCCCAGCCGCTTTACCGTGACCACGGTCATCTGGAGCCTTTGGAAGATTACGAAGAGTGGGCCTATGAAAGAGGGCAAAATGCATCACCGGAAAGCTACGGCGAAGAAGCAAGTTCTAAGGCTGAAGGTAATGCCTTGGTGCGTTTGTGGAACCGGATTCAGGTCCGTATGAGACCTTCTTACTGGGTCGTCTTAATCGTAGTGCTTGTCCTTGTGGTGGTGCTTTCTCTTACGCTGGGCAGACGGAATCCAACGAAGGACTTCAGCCGTGCTTTGGCCGATCGAGATTATCAGAAGGCCGGTCAGATTTACGAAGACCGCTACCAGGGCAATGCCAAGCTCGAAGCCAAGTCTTATGAAGATTTTTCCAAGTTTGTCGATACGCTGAAGCAAAATGCTTTGGACGGCAAGACTTCTTATGCTGCCACGACATCGGCTCTTAATATTATCAAGGATTCGCCGCTATATACCGGTAAGTACAAAGAACTTTTGGACAGCAGCCTGGACGATATCCAGCTTCTCCAGGAGGTCGATGTGCTTTATGCTGCGGCCAAAGAAAAGCAAAATCAAGGCAACCATGAGGAAGCCATTCGCAGCTTCAACAAGGTTTTGGATAGGGTTCCTTCCTACCGCGATACGACCGAGCTTTTGTCCAGGTCCAGGGAGCGCTATAGGGAAGAGGTGGTCTCTCAGGTCACCAGTCTTCAGTCTCAACGCAATTATCGTGAGGCCTTGAACCGCATCGATAAGGCGCTGGCTCTGTTGCCGGAAGACCCGATTTTGTTAAACCTTCGTGCCAATACGGAAAATGAGGGTAAGAGCGGCATTTACAATCAGACCAAGACCCTGGCAGACCGTGCCTGGCGGGCCGGCAATATGGAAGAGGTCGTTAATATCATCAATGATGCCTTGAAGCAGGAACCTGAAGACAAGTCCTTGCAGGAGTTAAGCCAATCTTACAAGCTTCAGATCAGTGAAGAGATGGTCCGTCTGGCTGATGAGCTCTTCATGCAGGGCGACAAGGAAGCGGCTTTGGAAAAAATCGAAGAAGGTCTGAAACTGCTACCGGATAGTAAGCTTCTTAAGGACAGCAAGAATCGTTATGAGGCCAAAGACCCCAACGCCGGTAAAGAGCCCGAGGGAACATCCGATCCGTCCGATTCGTCCGAGACTACCGAAGAATCCAAAGCGCCGGTCGACGTTAAACCACCCGCTCAGGGAGCTATTGTTAAAGAGTTTGATTTTACGGGCGACACGACGGTGGTCGATTCGGTCCGCGTTGCGAACGCCGAGGGCAAGGCCTCCTATAAGGGTGTTTTTCGTCTGGGTGAGGCGGATAAGTCTACGCAGATTTATTACCAAGTCTATGCCGTAAACAGCCCGGGCCATATCATCATGAAAGGCAATCTCTATGCCAAACCCGACGATATGGACAGGAGCAGTGTAGAGATTGAAATACCGACCTACGGCGGTGACGTTGCCATTGATGTCAACTATCAGGCCGGCGGTCATATAAAAATCATTGTGGAGGGCGAGTTTGGGGATTAACACACGCACGACAAAATTTTCCCGGCATCTTCCGGTTTTGCTGTTGCCGGTTCTTTTGCTTATCTTGTTCACTTCCTTATCTTCTTGTAGGAAGGAAACCGGCCCGGATCCGGAGTTGGAGGCCTTCCGTAGCTCGATAAGACAGGGCCACTATTTTGACGGCCTGAACCGCTATAAGAAAAACCTGGATTTACAGGGCGATGCTTTCAATCATGATACTTACAAAGAGGTCCTATTGAATCGCATTGAGCAGGAATTGGATGCTTATCAGTCCGGTGCCCAGTCCTATGACTTGACCTATTTAGAACTGCATGGTCTAGGCCAGGTCGACTTGTGGAAAAAAGACTTGGGAGAGGCTTTGGCCGCGGCCAAAGCGTCCATCTACCCTTCGGGTGTCTTAGAGAGCACGCTGAACCAAATTCAACTGTATATAAAAGATAAGGACTATGACAGTGCCCTGATTCTTCTGGACCGGACCATGGAGCAAAATCCCGACCGGTCCGACTTGAAGTCCAAGCGCATCGAGATTGTCGACAGTTACAAGAAGAGTATCGTTAAGGAAGTCGATGAGCTTTTAGACAAGCCCTATCCTCGGACGACCCTGGCACTTTTGGACCGTTCCATTCAAAGAATCGGCCAGGACCAGGACTTGGAAGCCATGAAAAAGAAGGCCCAGGATTTAATCCAAGAGCAAGAAACGAAGATTCAGCAGCAAGTTATCGAAAGCGAATTCCAAGCCCTATTGGATGCGGGTGATTTGGCCGGGTCCAAAGCCTATATAGAGAAATTGGGCGGCTGGGGCTATGATATGAAGCCTTACCAAGAACGCTGGACCGAGAAACGTCAGGCTATGATTCAGTATATCCTCGACAATGCCGATTCGATTGCCGGCCAAGATATAGGAAACGGCAATAAGATTCGTGAAGCGATTAAAGCGGTGGAAGCGGGTTTAGAGTCCTTCCCCGACGAGCCTTCTTTAAAAGAAAAGAAAGAGCAACTGGAAAAATCGATTCCGGATAATCCTCGAGACCTCATCGTCAGCATGTCGGGTCCGATTAACACCAATGCGGGCGGCAACGATGCCAACGGCAACTCCTATCCTTACGACCGCATGGACACGCCTTTCGGTATGAAGGCCGGGGCCAAATTAACCTACGGTGTGGGTGAGTCCCATAAGACCAGGCTGGTATTAAATCCTCAGGTGGACGATGTAGCGGCTTATAAAGATGCTATTGTGACCGTCAGTATCAGCGGCAGCAAGGTCTACGAAGATAAACCCTTCGCAGAAGATTTGGGTTCGGTTAACCTGAGCTACGATGTGGTGGAAGGCGACGAGGTGGAAATCAGCATCCGGTTCAGCAAAGAGACCCCCATGATTGACCGTTTCATGAATCGAGGTGTAGTCTTGGTTCAGCTCTATTTAATCAAGTAAAAGGCCGGGAATGTTCTACCAAACATTCCCGCCATTTGCTAAAATAAGTACTAATTGAGAAAAGATTGGAGAATGCATATGGCAAACTATAACAAGAAAAGCATAGCCGACTTAGATGTAGCCGGTAAGCGCGTTATTGTCCGCGTAGATTTCAATGTTCCTTTGGACAAGACTACGGGCGAGATTACAGACGACAAGCGTATCAGAGGGGCTCTGCCCACGATTCAATATCTGGTAGACCACAAGGCTAAGGTTATCTTGGTGTCCCACTTAGGCCGTCCTAAGAACGGACCGGAGGCCAAGTTCTCCATGAAGCCGGCAGTAGATCGCTTGTCCGAACTCTTGGGCCAGGAAGTCGTCTTAGCTTCCGACGTTATCGGTGAAGATGCCAAGGCCAAAGCCGAGGCACTGGAAGACGGCCAAGTCCTCATGCTGGAGAATGTCCGTTTCCATAAAGAAGAAACTAAGAACGATCCTGAATTTGCCAGAGAATTGGCTTCTTTGGCTGAGCTCTATGTAAACGACGCTTTCGGTACGGCTCACCGTGCCCACGCTTCGACAGCCGGTCTGGCCAACTACCTCCCCAGCGCCTGCGGTTTCCTGATTAAGAAAGAAATTGACGTCATGGGCAAGGCCCTGAACGACCCGGCCCGTCCTTTCGTCGCTATCCTGGGCGGTGCTAAAGTTTCCGACAAAATCGGCGTTATCAACAACCTCATCGACAAGGTCGATACCCTCATCATCGGCGGCGGTATGGCTTATACCTTTAACGCAGCGCGCGGCCAGACCGTAGGGAACTCCTTATTAGAGGAAGATAAGATTGAGCTGGCCAAAGAATTAATGGCTAAGGCAGAAGAGAAGGGCGTAGACCTCCTCTTACCTGAAGACAACGTCATTGCCGATCATTTTGCAGCCGACGCCGACCACAAAGTTGTCGAAGGTAACATCCCCGAAGGCTGGATGGGTATGGATATCGGTCCTAAGACTGTCGAACTTTACGCCAACGCTCTGAAAGATGCTAAGACCGTTGTCTGGAACGGCCCCATGGGTGTTTTCGAATTCGAGAACTTTGCTAAGGGTACTGCCCAGATTGCCGAAGCTATCGCCAACTCCGACGCCATCTCCATTATCGGCGGCGGTGACTCGTCCGCAGCTATCGAGCAGTTAGGCTATGCCGACAAGGTCACGCACATTTCTACCGGTGGCGGTGCTTCTCTGGAATTCCTCGAAGGCAAGGTCCTGCCCGGTATCGACTGCCTGCAGAACAAGGACGCCCATCGTGCCTATGTTTGCGGTAACTGGAAGATGAACAAGGGTGTGCCTGCCGATGCCGAGAAATTCGTTACCGAGCTTTTGGCCAAAGTAAAGGACGTTGATTCCGAAATCCTCATCGCAGTGCCTTACACCGTTTTAGATCGTCTGGTAGCTCTGACCGATGCAACCAATATCACCGTAGCCGCCGAGAACTGCCACTTCGAAGACGAAGGAGCTTATACCGGCGAAATTTCGCCTAAGTTCTTGGCTAAGATGGGCATCCATAATGTCGTATTGGGCCACTCCGAGAGAAGAGAATACTTCGGTGAGACCGATGAATTGGTCAACAAGAAGGTCCTGGCTGCTCTTAACTGGGGCGTTCGTCCGATTATTTGTGTGGGTGAGTCTTTAGAGCAAAGAGAAGCCGGCCAAACTTTTGACTTAGTCAAGCAACAGGTAGAAGCTGCTTTGGCCGATGTACCGGCAGATCGCTTAGGTGCACATGTCACCATCGCTTATGAACCTATTTGGGCTATCGGAACTGGCAAGACCGCTACAGCTGAGCAAGCTGAAGAAGTTTGTGCCCATATCCGTCAAGTCCTCGCCAACCTCTACTGTGAAGAGACGGCTGAGAATACCCGCATCCTCTATGGCGGTTCTATGAAGGCAGCCAATGCGGCTGAACTCTTAGGTCAGAAGAATATCGATGGCGGACTTATCGGCGGTGCTTCTTTGAAGGCCGATGATTTCTCCGAGATTGCAAAGGTCTATCAGGATAGATAAGTTAAGGCTTTAATTTAAGTCTGAAACTTTTGATGTAATCCAGGCCTCGAGTCCTTTCGACTCGGGGCCCTTTTTGGTACGCCCGACATGGGTAATAACCAGGAGGTGAAAGTCCTCTGTACGC
>JASBZA010000012.1 GCA_029983685.1 Oscillospiraceae bacterium
CTTTCTGGTGGGTGTGGTAAGCGTCATTGTTCGGTTAAACCGTAATCCGAGTTTAAAAAAATAATATCATCGTAAGAAACCTGGTATATTTTAAGCAGCTTAGCTAGAGTTTTCGCCCCTGGTGATGTTCTCCCTCTCTCGTAATTTGATAAGGTATATTCAGATATATTGGCTTTCTCTGCTGCCATTTTTTGAGTAAATCCTGCGTTTACCCTAGCTGCCTCTAAAGTTATTCGTAATCGTTTCTCTTCTGCCATAAATCCACTCCTAAGCTGCCGGCAATCGCAATTAAGCCAATAGCCGGCAAAATTCTGTATCCCATGAATAGCCAGAACATTTGCAATCCGACCATTGCTAACAACACTACTTTTCGCATTTCCCTTGTTCCTTTCTTTGTTATAATTTCTAAAGAGGACACGTTAACCCTTTGTGGGTGGAGGGGTTTCCCCCTCCGTTGTTTACCTAAATGCTAGGTAAAGGGCTAATAGAAATTCAAGAACTGTAACGACCGTGGCAATGATGTCGAGAATCATTTTTAACCGGTCTGAATTCTTTTTCTTCACTAACGTGTCCTCCTTTCTTTATGTTGAACTAAGTATATTACGGTTAAACCGTTAAGTCAAGTCTTTTCCGTAACTTTTTTCAATTTTTCTTGCTTTTTTTACGGTTTTAACTTAATCTAGGTTTTAAATTAAGGCAAAGAAAGGAAGGTATTCGCATGAGCGATTTAGGTAATAAAGATGTTTTCGCTGAAAATCTAAAACGATATATGGATATGCATTCTCTCACACGTGCAGATATGGCTAAGATTATGAACGTAGCCTATACAACTTTTAATGATTGGTATAATGCTAAAACTTATCCGAGAATAGATAAAATTGAGATGCTTTCTAACTATTTTCGTATAGAAAAATCAGACCTAATCGAAAGACGCAAACCCCAACCCGCCCTCAATCTCACCATCCAAAACACCATAAAAAACATGAACGCCCTAAATAGTGACGGGCAAAAACAAGTCCTAGACTACTCTTCTCTTCTTATCGATTCTGGCAAGTATGAACGCTTAGAAGACCCCGAAACCCAATACACCTACATAGACACCAAATACGCAGCAGCAGCTGGACACGGTTATTTGAATGATGAGTATGCGACAGCTACACGCCATAAGGTAAAAGTCCAGGACACGCCAAAGTACGATGAAGTTATCGAAGTACGTGGCGATTCTATGTCACCACTAATAGCAGATGGGGATATTGCGTATGTCCAATACAACTATGAATACAAGGACGAGAAAATATACGCCGTGCAAGTCGAGGATGAGACACTTATTAAATATTGCTATCTTGAAGGTGATATCCTAACCCTGGTATCGGAAAACCCAAGCTATAAAGACCGTATCGTAAAGCTCTGCGAAGACTCCCCTGTACGCATCATCGGCATCGTGGCCGGCTGGGTGACGCCGGAAGAGTAGAGAAAGGGGAAATGTAATGAGTAAAGAAAAAAGCAAAAACGAAATAAACCAACATAAAGAAGAAGCTTTAAACAAATTAAATAAATTATTGGATAAACTAATAAATTCAAATAGCCCTTCAAAAGCAGACAAATTGGCTTATTGGTTTGAAGACTATGCCCGACTATTGGAGAGTGAAGATAGTGTCACCTCTTTTAATAGTTACAAACGTGGAGATGTTATTAAGGCTGAGTTAGGGTTCAATATTGGTAGTGAGCAAGGCGGATTACATTATTGTATCGTTCTTGCCAATAGTTCTCCCTATCAAAAAGTAGTGCAAGTAGTTCCCTTGACTTCGATAAAACCTCACAAAAATCTGAAGAAATTAAGATATGGTGAAATTAATATTGAGAATGAATTATATCTGCTCCTAAAAGTAAAAAATGACATTTTGGAAAATCAGTATCAAGAACAATGTGCTGATATTGAGCGCATTAGCGATTCTTTAAGTGCCGAAGAATATGAAGCTAGACATAAAGCTGCTAGAATTAACCTGGATCGGAGCAAACGTGTAAAGCGTGAAATAAACAGAATGAAACTAGGTAGTATCGTGCTAGTAAATCAAATTACAACTATTTCCAAACTGAGAATTGTTGACCCCAAAAACAATAATAGTGTTCTCTATAACATAAGGATAAGTAACAATAGTTTGAATAAAATAGATGAAAAAATAGTGGAGATGTTTACAAAAAGGGAACATTAAAGTTATTGACAAAGAGATCAACAGAATCTATTATAGTGGTACAAAGTCCCTAGCGGACATAGTAATAGGACATAGCTCTACGCGAGCCGAGAGATTCTGTTGTACAACGGAATCTCTTTTTTTGTTTCCATAGACAAGACACAAGTGAAATCTAATTATTAAAACATGATAGAAGAAAAAAGATGACCCCAGGGGCAAAGGATTCTAAGCAAAAATGCCTACTCCCAATAGGGAACCCAGCCTTATCCTTCACAAGTCATCTTGATTAGATTATACATCTTTTTGAAAGAAATAATGTAAACATTAAACAACATAAAGAAAAAAACAGGCCGTCTCCCCTACACTCAACAAACGGGAAACGGCCAACAAATCAGCCATGAGGCTTTGTATATTATAGCATGTAAGTCCTCCGAAAGGAGAATATCAATGCCAAAATGCAAATGGGACAAAGACCGTAAAACCTGGGTCATGCAGGCTTATAAAGACAAAAAACGTAAGGTCTTCTACTCATCCACCCGAGGTCAATCCGGAAAACAAGAAGTGATGAAAGCCTATTATGAGTGGATTGCAGGAATGGAAGCTCCCAATAGACGGACCGTAAAAGAGGCCTGGGCCGAGTATATCGAATACTATGGGCAAAATCATAAGGCTAGTACGACAGATGCCTTGAACCAACAATACAAAACCTACATTAAACCGGTGCACGAAAACAAAATCATAGGGACCCTGAGGAAATCTGATTGGCAAGAATGCATAGATGCTCCTTATAAGGATCGAGCAATTGCATACAATACAATTAAACGCTTAATAACATCCATAAAGCACTTTTGTATTTTCTGTGCGGGAAAAGGGTATATGACGGACGATAACGTGCCTTTGTTCTTGCTTAATCCTGCCAAAAAAGAGCAGCAACAACGACGAGCTTTATATCCTGATGAGCTCAACAGATTGCTACAGTCGGATAGTGATGACTGGTACCTAGAGGTCTATCAATTCTTAGTTTATACAGGTTTAAGGCGTGGAGAATTATGTGCGCTACAAATCAAGCGAGACTATGCCATGCCGTATATACACGTCAGGGAATCTGTTTCACAGCTATCCACTGGTATGACCGTTGGCAAGCCAAAATCCGGCAAAGAACGAGATGAGTTCTTGATACCGCAAGCAGTTGAGTGCATCCACAGGCACAACTTGAAACGCATTGAAAAAGGCTTCAATGGGGATTATCTTTTTGTTTCATCTACCGGGGGTCGCATTAACCCTAACGTTCTATCCGACCGTTGGCGTGATTTTAGATCTAAAAATGGGTTAGACAATATTACTTTGCACGAGCTTCGACATACATACGCCACCTACACCAGCAAGCAAGTGAAACTTGAAGAATTGAAAAAACTACTTGGCCACTCCAAAGATATGAATACCCTAGGGACATATGTCCATGAAATACCTCTGACGGAAGAAGAGCAAAAAGCCAAATATTTAGAGGACAAAATGTTGGCAGAAAAGGTAGAAGAAATCTTCGATATTTTTAAAAACAACACATAAAACAACACAAAAATTGCCGAAACCCTTGATTTAAAAGTATTTTATTCAAGTCGTATCGTGTGCACCATATAGGAAAACCTCGGGATTGGACAATGGTGTTTCTCGAGGTTTTTATTTTATTTATAACTATTAACAAAACCTATAACAGGCACTTCTTCTCTCCATCATAAAGGAGAAGACCCCTTCCCCAACCCATGGTCTTCCCTTGACCGATGTACTGATCGAAGCGTCTTTGTAAAGTCGTTGCCTGAGGCCATAGCGCCTTGTCATCTTTATAGTAGACTCCGAATACGCGCCAAAAATCATTATTAGCCGGATCGGCTTGTTCCTTAACGATGTCAAAGACATCATAGAAATCTCGAAGATTAGAACCTTCGGGATAAATTTCATAGTGTTGAGGGTAAAGTAACCAAGACGAGCACACCACCGGCATGACTGAACTGTTGAGGTCCTCTTTATAAAAGGCATAGGCTTTGGCCAAAGAATCCAGAACCGCTTCTCTGGTCAAAGGTCCCGAGGACGGGATATGGCAGTTTAATATCCGGTCCCCTTTCTTAAGGCTGACCGTGCCTCTCTCATACCCTTCCTCCTGAAAATCTATCCATTCATACTGCAAGCGTCCTAATTGGAAACGCTTGAGATTGAAAAAGCCCTTGAACCAGCCCGGAACAAAGGTTCCCCAGATACCGTAAACCGTTTTACATTCTTTTAATTTATAACTTAAATCCTTCAGTGTATCCAGATAGATAGACTCGGGAATCTCGGCATACTTATAAAGATAACGTAAGGTTTTGGCGCTCAAGAGTAAGAAGAGCATGTAGGCGGAGTAAGTAGGTATATCTAAATCTGCTGCTACTTGATCCAAACTTCCGATATAGTCCTCCCCTTCTTCTAAGAAGAAAGAGTCCATGATTTCCAGCAAATTCTGATAAAGCTGAGTCTTTTGAAGGAGGCGGTCGTAGCAGGACAGAAAGTAAGACCTTGCCTCGTCGGAAAAATCAATGGCTTTCATTAAATCATCTAAACGCATCATGGTTATAGGCTAATCTTTCTTTTGAGCTATCGTTTTCTGATGCATGTGGTGGCAGAAACCTAAGAAAACAATGGAAACAACTTGGGCCAGAATAGAGAAAATAATCATGCCGGTCAGGGCTTGGTCATATAAGACACCGGTCAGCCAGCTTCCTAAAAACCAGAAGACACCGAAGGCGGTTTCAAAAACACCGAAGCCCGAAGACCTCCACTGCTTGGGAACAAAAGTGCAGACAGCAGCTTTCAGTGTAGATTCTTGAGCACCCATACCCACACCCCAGAGGACAATACCGATAAACAAGGCCGCCTTGCTTTGGCCGCCCCAGCCGAAAATAAATAAGGGGAAGAGTGCCGAAATTGCGGTGGAAAGCATAAGACTTTTAACCCCGATTCGATCATAGAGCCAACCAAAGATCAGGGCCGCCACAGCGTCCACTGCCATGGCACCTGCGTATAAGAGCGGAAGCACGTCGTCTTGGACCAGCTCTAATTTGGCCGTGTGCATGGTAATGATAGGGAAATCAATAAAGCCTAAGGCGAAGAAGGAAATAGCTACGATATAGACAATAAATTCATGACGGAAATGAAAGTATGTCTTCTCTTCTGTTTCCGGCTCGAACGCTTCCGGATTGGGATACTTTCTCCTGGCTATTAAAAGAAGCACAACGGTAATAATGGCCGGAATACCCAATATAGCGAAGCACAGGGCGTACTTACGATAGGTATCGGCGGTCTTGTTCAAATAAAGGACCAGGAATAGAATCACAGGTCCTAAAAAGGCACCGATTTGATCTAACAACTCTTGCAGGGCGAAACTCTTGCCGGCCCCTTCTTGTGATGCGGCAAAGGACAGGAGCGTGTCTTTGGCCGGTTTTTTAATGGCCTTACCGATACGCTCAATCAACATGAGAGCACAGGCCCATTTCCAGCCTCCTTGGGGCACCAGGGCCAAAGCCGGAATCGCCATCACATCGATAACATAGCCCACAATGGTCATGGGCCAGTATTTCTTGGTTTTGTCCGCAAAAAAGCCCGAGACCAGGCGGAGGGAATAACCTAAAAATTCGCCTAAACCGGAGACGAAGCCGATAGCGGCGGCCGATGCACCCGCTAGGGTTAAATACACCCCAATGATACTTCGAGCGCCTTCATGGGTCATGTCAGAGAATAAACTGACAATCCCCATCAGGAAAAGAAAAGCCATGGCCGAACCGGTTACCAACTTCTTCTTTTTTTGCATAATTATGCCTCTCTCTAAAGAAATCTAGTATGATAGACTCCAAACCATTATAAGACATGAGGAGAAAAATTTGTCTGAAACTTCCCCCAAAAACCCACAAAGTCTGGCCGTCGGTGTCCGCGATCTCATCCAAGCCCTCTACCGCAAAGGCGGCCTGTCCTCACTTCAGTACAGTGAACTGACTGCCAGGCAGGGCACCCGGACCCACCAGGCCTTCTTTAATCTCCTGGATACCCAATACCTGCAATTCCGGGTCGAGCGGGAATTAACTTTATCTTATAACTGGTCCAATCCCGATCCGGAAGATGATTTTATAAAGTCCATCACCGTCCGCGGCCGGGCCGACATCCTTCTGACGCCCCAAGAGGACAGCAGGGCCGTCAGTTTACATGATTTCGGCGAAAAACTAGAAGAGCCTCTTATCATGGAGGTGAAGACGGTGGCCTCCGCCCTGGACCTCCTCCCTGAAGATGGTGAAATCATGCACTGGTACCAGGCCAGGATGTACACCTATCTTTACTATAAAACTCGAGATAATTCTCCCCCGGAAAAAGTGACTTACGCTTTGGCCTATGTATCAGCCGAAACGCTGGAAGCCAGGTACTACAAGAAAGAAGAATCTTTCCGGGATCTGGAAAAATGGTTTGATCAAAGCCTCCGAGACTATCTGAAACTCGCCAGATCCATTCGATTCTGGTGGGACAAACGAAACCGTTCCATTGATGCTCTAAGCTTCCCCTATCCCAACCTCAGAGCCGGCCAAAGATCCTTCATCGAGCACGCCTACAAAGCCATCGAAGAAATCACGCCTTTTTTAGCCCAGGCTCCGACCGGCATCGGCAAAACCATGTCCGCACTTTATCCTGCCATAAAGCAGCTGCGCTACGGCCATTTCGACCACATATTTTATCTGACGGCCAAAAGATCGACCCGACTGGTTGCCGAAAATGCTTTGGAGGACTTAAGAAAGCACAGCCATTTGGCCCTGAAGCAAATCACACTTAGGGCTAAAGAACAGATGTGCCTAAGGCCCGATCTTTATTGTGACACCGCCCTTTGCCCCTATGCCAGCAAATATTACGACAACCTGCCTCGGGCCCTTAACGCCCTAGGCCCCTTGGAAGTTTTTCATCCCGAGACTCTCCTTAAAGCCGGCGAACAATATAAGCTTTGCCCCTTCGAACTCAGCCTAGACCTGGCCTTATACTGTGATCTCATCATCGGTGACTATAATCATGCCTTTGATCCCAGAATCCAATTGGAGCGTTTTTTTGGCCAAGGCAGCGGCTCTCAGATCCTCTTGGTAGACGAGGCCCACAACCTGGTCGACCGGGCACGTGACATGTATTCGGCCACCTTAGAAACCCAGGCCTTTCAAACCTTATTAGATATTCTGCCCGAATCCGACAGGTTCCACCGAGAACCGATTCAGGCCATTTTAAACTACTTGAACGACTTATCCCGAAGCATGAATCCCTCCGCCACGCCCGGCGAAGACAACTCGTCTCCGGGTGACCTATCGGGCGAGAAAACCGGATCCTACTGGCTCGAATTGGAAAACAACAAGTCTATGCGCCTGGTCCAAGACCGAAACTTCCTGGCCACTACCGCTCCGCCCAAGGTCCTATCGGGCCTTCTTTTGAACTGGCTCAGGGAATCTCGGGATCTTTTTGACCTGATTGAAGACCCCAAGGCCAGACGACGTTTGGTCGAAATCATCGGCCAGGCCAAATTTTTCACCCGAATCATTGAAGACCTCTGGTCCGGGTCCTATGTGGCCTGTGTCCGTCAGGGGCCGACCGGCTTGGCCATCCGCCTTATTTGTTTAGATATTTCGGACAAGATTTCCAAAACCTACATGAACAAGCATGCTTCGGTTTTCTTTTCAGCGACGCTGGAGCCCATCTCCTATTTTGCCGGAAATTTCTGCGGCAAAAGCCGGGATAACCGGCCCGACACGCTGAGCCTGCCCTCGCCTTTTCCTCCCGAAAATTTGGAGGTCTATATCTGTCCTTTTATTGAAACAACCTATAGAGAAAGGCGCCGGACATCGCCTGATTTGGCCAAAGCTTTGGCCCTGGCTATCCTCTTAAAAAAAGGGCAACAATTAATCTTCTTCCCATCTTTTGCCTATATGAACCAGGTCCTGCCGCTCTTACAAAAAATGCTTTCGGGCCAAAATATTGAGTGGCAGATTCAAAAAAGTGCCATGACTTCTTACGAACGAAAAGCTTTTCTGGAAGCTTTCGATAAGCCATCCGAGGGCAAGACCCTCATCGGCTTGGCCGTCTTAGGCGGTGTTTTTTCGGAAGGCATTGATCTCGTAGGCGAAAAATTAACCGGCGTCAGTATTGTGGGGGTCGGTACGCCTCAGATAAGTCCCGAACGTAACATCATGGCTCAATACTATGATCAGGAATATCGGGCGGGTTTTGCCTACGCCTACCAGTATCCCGGCATGAACAAGGTCCTCCAGGCCGCCGGCCGCCTTATAAGGTCCGAAGAAGATAAGGGTTTCTTACTCTTATTTGATGCCCGCTACAGCCGGCCTAATTACAGGCAGCTCTTGCCGGAGGAATGGATGACGGAAGAAGTCCGTAATTTAAAAGAATTAAAGGATTATCTAAGCCCACCACCCCCTGCCGAATAAAATCAAAAACCGAAATCTCGGAAGGTCTCGAATTTATCGTAACTTTTATCCAAGCGAACTTCCAAATAATGGCGGATGAAAAATCCGAATTCGGCAATCAAATCATCCTTACCTTCTACCACGAAAAGCTTATCTACCGGGCTTTGCTCCACATAACTTAAGACTCGATAGAGGTCATAAGAAATGGGCCCTATGTCGGACCTGTAATGCTCTTGTCCTTTTTTAGCATCACGGTCACACAAAATAGATCCGTAGTTGTAATCAAAATAAAGGGGCTCAACAGGCGACGGACTTTTGCCACAAGCGGCACATCCTATCAGCCTAGGCTGATAGCCCGCTTCATCAATAATCTTCATCTGGCTTAAATAAGTCAGCCACAATGGGTCCTTCTTTCCCTGGTCTACGGCATAACAATAGCGGATAAAAAGCGGGTAAAAAAGCTCGGCTTCGTCGGGCTCATGGGTCTGGTCAATAAGCATTTCCGCAATCTGTGAGGCAGCTGTCAAGGTAAAGAGGTCTTCTCTTAAGGTCTGAAAGGCATAGACCACGTCTACATCATCCAGGCTGTAACGCCCCTTATTCTCGAAGAGGATAAAATCACCAAAGGAAAACAGCTGGCATTTAGGCCAGAGCTTACTGGTACGAGTCCTGAGCCTCTTGGCGTAAACTTCCACCAGGCCCAACTCACCGGTCAAGAGAGTCAGATAGGCATCGGAGTCTTTGACCTTAACCAGGCGGAGCAAAATTCCCCGTACTTTAACATGGGCCATTTATTGGATACCGGGCCCCGACAAGTCTTGAGCTTGCTGATAGCCCAATTCTTTTAAGATATTTTCCCGGTTCTGCCAGTCGGAACGGACTTTGACATGCAAGTCTAAATAGACCTTACAATCCAGCATCTCCTCAATCTTAATCCTGGCCGAGGCCCCGATACGCTTCAGCATCTGACCGCCCTTGCCGATAATAATACCCTTGTGAGACTCTTTGTCGACAATAATGGATGCACCGATCACAACCAAGTTGCGGTTGCCGTCTTCGTCTTGTTTTTCCTCGAAGGAGTCAATTACGACCGCCGCATGGTGGGGGACTTCCTGGTGGGTATAGTGAAGGACCTGCTCCCTGATAAATTCCGTGGCCAAAGACCGTTCAGTCTGGTCCGTATAAGCATCTTCGCTGTAGTAGCGCGGACCATAAGACAGGTATTCTCTGATTTTTTCTAAGAGCAGGTCAATATTATCCCGGGTCATGGAAGAAATAGGGATAATGTCTTTAAACGGATAGAAGGCACTGTACTTGGCCATAACCGGCAGGAGCTTTTCTTTTTCGATTTTATCGGTCTTAGTCAAAAGCAAGAGCACGGGGATGTCGTTTTCTTCTGCCTTCCGGCAGCATACCTCTTCGACTTCCGTAATCTTATTCTTCTCCGGATCTACCAGAAGTAAAACCACGTCGGCACCTTCGACCGCCTGCCATGCCGAATCCACCATGAAACGGTCCAGCTTATTCTTGGACCGGTGTATACCCGGTGTATCGACAAAAATAATTTGGCTTTGGCCGTCGTCCAAAACCGTTCGGATATTGTTGCGGGTGGTTTGAGCCTTTCTGGAGGTAATGGCCAGTTCGCTTCCCATGAGGCAGTTAAGGAGAGTGGACTTGCCGGCATTGGGTCTTCCTACAATGGAAACAAAACCGCTTTTAATCCGGGCTTGGCCTAATCCTTCTAGGATTTTTTCCTGGAGGTCAAACATTTCTTTTTCCTCTTCTTCACTCCTGGTATGGTCATAACCTATTAAGTGCAAGGCACCGTGACAGGCCAAAAAGTCCAGCTCCCGGTCGATGCCGTGGCCGTATTCCTCCGCCTGTTCCAGAGCGCGGGGAAGGCAAATCACAATATCTCCCAAAGGTAGATAGAAAGCCTTGTCTGATGTGTCCGGTGCCGGATAGGCATCCACGGGACTTATGTCGCCTAAAAACTTAGCTCGGTCCATTTCCAGCTGAGGGAAACTTAAGACATCGGTCACCTGGTCCAGGTCCCTGTTTTCTAAGTTTAAAGCTTTAATCTCTTCCGCATCCACCAAGCTTAGAGACAAATCGGGCTCATAGTCCTCGGGAAAATCGACCAGATTTAAGACAGCCTGAACGGCCTCCTTCATAAGTCTGCCATAGCTTTCAAGTGTCGTAGCATTTAAGTTCAAGGCCTCAAGGGCTGTTTCGGGAATCTCATTTTGATACTGGATTGGCATCGGGGTATTTTATCCTTTCGTGAAATTGGCCGGCATAGACTTGGAGGAAGGCTTGAATGATGTCCTCCACATCCTGGAAAGACAGGCCGGACTCGACCAGCTGGTCTTGGTCGATTTTGCCTCTGACTAATTTTCTGATAAGTTTCTCAGCATCGTCTACATGGGTAAAGCCGGAAGACTTCATGGCCGCCTCGACCGTATCCGCCAACATGAAAATACCCGTTTCCTTGCTGTTGGGTTTCTTGCCCGGATAGGTGAAGTCCTTGGGGTCCGGCGGGGGCAAGCCTTTGGCCTCGGCCTCTTTACCGGCCTGGACATAGAAATATTGGAGCACGGTGGTCCCGTGGTGGGTCAGCATAAAATCGGTAATCTCCTGGGGCAGACGATAGCGCTTAGCCAGTTCTTCGCCCGCACTGACATGGCGCATGATGGCCCGGACGCTCTCTTCGGTCGTCAGCAAAGTGTGCGGATTAAAACCGGCCTGATTTTCCGTATACATCTGCGGATTCCAGGTCTTCCCCACATCGTGATAATAGGCCCCGACACGAACCAAAAGGGCATCGGCTCCGATTTTCTCCGCTGCCGTTTCGGCCAAATTAGCAATCATCATAGAGTGCTGGTGGGTCCCCGGCGCCTCCAAGAAAAGTTTTCTTAGAAGTGGCTGACTGGGTTCGGACAAACGAATAAGCTTGGTCGGCGACACCTGGCTTAAAACCACTTCATAGAAGGGCGACAGGCCTACCGCCAAGAGGGCCGACAAGGCGCCTCCGACTGTCGAATAGATCAGTGAATCGACCAGCATCTCCGTAGGCTCTTGCAGCATGGTGGAATAAAGCAAGCTGGCCAAAGAATGAGCCAGGGTCGTACTTAACATGATAATCAGATAGTCTCGTTTCTTAGACTGGCTGGCCGCTACCAAGGCCGATGTCCAGGTGGCCAAAATCATCACGAACAAGAACTTGGGATCCAGGCCGGACAAAGGGTATAGAAGTAAGGTTAAAAGGACCGTAAACAGAAGCGAGGTCCTAAGGCCGTAGTAGGTGCTGATAATAATGGCCACAAAACTAAGAGGAATCAGCAGGGGATGGATGGTCCGGATATAAGCCGCCGCCAAAACGACGATGACGATGGTCATCAAGATAATCAGCCAATCTTTTTCCTTACGCAGTTGCTTTTTCTCGTACTGGGTAAAGTACAGGTAGACCAATAAAAGTGCAAAGATATAAAGCCCTACAATAGGTAATAGCATGGACCAGTTCACAGAACCGGTGCGGATTAGGTCGGACTCGACCAACAAATCATACTGGGTCTGATTAATGGTCTCACCGGACTTCACCAGAACGGTTCCGGTGGGGATTCGGGTCGGGTTGGCCCATACTTGCTGGATGGCGGTTTCTTTGGCCGCCCGAGACGCTTCCCGGTCAGGCAACATATTGGGCTCTAAGAAGGCTCTTAAGATAGAGGCAATGGAACCTAATTCCTGCCTGTAGAGCTTATTGGTCTGGACCAGTTCGTTAACCTTGGTCGAAATATTTACCACCAAGCCATACGAATCCTGCTCATCGGCCATAAGTGACCGGCCCATATCGAGCGAACGTTCTTTTACCAATTGATAGATATTATCGTGAAGACCGATGATGTTCAGCACATCGGTGTAGTTCATCTCGATGCCGTAGCGGTTACGTACCTCGTCTACGACCTGGCCGGCTGCCTGATCGATACTCTGCCTGGCCCGCTCCCCCTCGGGAACCGGTGATGGGCTGGCCTGGTCCGTATTAGGCAAGGGCTTAATGCGCTCTCTGGCCATGTCCAGCTGGTCAAAGAAAAACTCCAAGCGTTCGATAGAAGCTTGGGACACCTCATCGGACCTCAGGAAAACTTCCGGGACCTGATTGGCCTGCTCAACGGCCCTTTGCTCGGTCTTAACCTTGTCCACCAAAAGTCTGGTGGACACAATATCTTCCGGCGCCTTATCGCCTACCGCCAAGCTGTAGGCATTAGGCAAGGCAGACTGGTACAAGAGCAAAATAATCAGGCCCGAAAAAGCCAGGGCAAGAATGCCATAAATAATACTTTTTACACTTATCTTGTTCACTTATCCCTACTGTGGTCCTGCAAGGACCGGTCATATGCCTTAATGATTCTGGAAACAATTGGGTTTCTCACAATGTCCTTACCGCTCAAGCGGGCAAAGTCCAAACCCTCTACTCTCTTCAAGACCCGGGTTGCATGGACCAAACCGGATTGCTGGTCGCGCGGAAGGTCAATCTGTGTCACGTCACCTGTCACGACGACCTTGGAATCAAAACCGATGCGGGTCAAAAACATCTTCATCTGTTCAATAGTCGTATTCTGAGCTTCGTCCAGGATGATGAAGGCATTATCCAAGGTCCGCCCTCTCATATAGGCCAAAGGCGACACCTCGATTAAGCCTTTCTCCATATTCTTCAAATACTGGTCGGCTCCCATCAAGTCTTGCAAGGCATCATAGAGAGGCCTCATATAAGGATCCACCTTAGTTTGCAGGTCACCGGGCAAAAAGCCCAAGCGTTCGCCTGCTTCGACCGCCGGCCTGGTCAGGATAATTCGGTCTACTTCGTGCCTTCTAAAAGCCTGGACCGCCATGGCCACAGCCAAATAAGTCTTACCGGTACCGGCAGGCCCAATAGCAAAAGTGACCGTGTTCTTCTTTATCTTATCCACATAATCGGACTGACCCTGGGTCTTGGACATAATAGGCTTGCCCTTATAATTCAGGCAAATCCAGCTGGGGTGGTAGCCCTCGAATTCGGCTCGAGCCCCCTCATAGGCAGCTTGGGTCAGGTATTGAGAAAGTTGCTGAGAAATAGGCACACCGTCCTGACCCAGGCGAAGGAGCTTGTGGAGTATCTCCTCTACTTTACGGACGGTCGCTTCGTCTCGGCCTCGGACCGAGATACCTGCCATATCCGGCTCTATCTGAACATCGAAAAGTTCCTCTATGGTCTTGGCATTGGCATTGGCTGCTCCCAAAACCTCGCGGATGCTATCGCTGTCTTCAATTCGCACTATAGATTCCAACAAAGACCTCCTAAAAGTCCTAAAGATTTAGGGAAATTATAGCATATTAGGGCGTGGGCACAGGTTCCAAGAGTTGCTGACGGAAGGCGGGACTGTCTTTGGCCAAAGCGGGAATTTCCACTTCTTCGGGGAAGGAAAAACTGACCATGCAACCGGCCTGTTTGAGATGGTCCCAGATGGGCGTATGAAAGTCTACAAAGTCTTTAAGCTTCCGCTCCTCGCCTATAACTCTTATTTCGTAATGGCTGTCCGATGTAATACCCGTCCCGTTCATGATGATGTTCGGATGGGTGTCCGAACCGGTATTGGCAATATCCGTCGTTGCGACCACTCTTTGGTCGTTAATCGAAATAGCATTGGCACCGGCTCCGTTCAGAGCATTCTTAATAACCAAAAGATTGGAAGCCGAAATATTGGCACCGGGTTGGGTCAAGTTAATATCAATAATAAGGCCCGGCCCCTTAACGGGCGTAAGGCCCGCAAACACCGACAGGCTCTCCGTCTGCTGGCGATAGAAATTAATCTGGGCGTTATCGTCGTTACCCAGGCGCACCAGTTCCTCCAAGTTGGCATTGAGACTGGCATTTCTGGCTCGAAGTTCATTGTTGGCTACCGAAAGACTTCTCACCTGCTCTTGCAAACTTTCCACACTGTCGTTTCCCAGAAGGTTCAGACTCTTCAGATCCGCCACATTTTTCATCTGTAAGGCCAAAAGCAGCCCCAAGATAAAGCACAAAAGGAGGCTTATGGCTTTGCCGGCCTTGCGGCGCCAGGAGTTTTTACGTCTCATTTTAGGCTTCTTCATCGCTTCTAACCTCCTAATCGCTTCACTTGCTCTTCTACATAAATCAAGTCGTCTTGGGGTTCTATCTTAATATTTTCCACATACTCTATCGTCACGCGTAATCCGCGCGAAACCATGGCTTGGTAGGTTCTGCTGTTTAATAAATTTTGGGCCAAAGCCTCGGCATCATCTATTCCCGCTTCAATCACAAAGGGAGTCGCATGATAGACTCGGTTGACCAGAATAGACGAACCTACACAAAGAAGAGGGCTGGTGGGTGCCAAGCGTTCACCGTTTACCTGGATAGCCAAGGCTTCGTGAGCCTTTAGAAAGTCTACATAATAGTGTACATCGGCATCGTGGACAATTTCGGTTACCAGCGTATTCTTGTCATAACGGATACCTTCTTTATCCTGCAAACTCACTCGAATCCCCGGACCCTCATAGGTCCAAAAACCTGCCTGATAGGAGACATCACGATAAGCTTGTAAGAGGGCCTGATTCTCTTCGGTCGATAGGTCCAGCAAGGACAAATTCTCTTCTCTGGCCTCATTAATGGCCGATGCCAGTCGGAGATTATCGTCTCTAAGTCTGGCGTTTTCATCTCGTAGCTTATCTTTTTCTTCCGTTAGACGGTTAATCTCTTCTTGAGGTATCTGGGTCAGGCGATGGCGGGGTGACAAACGTTGCTGGGCTGTAAAAACGGTCAAGCCTAAAATAAGGACCAGGATAAGTCCGGTCAAAGCCAGACTCCACTTATCCTTAGAAGGCAATACCGTTGTCTCTTCGGGAAGAGGCCGGTCCTCCCCCAGGAGGCCTTCACCTATTCTGTAAGACAGCTTTCTTCTGAACTTAAGAAATTTAGCCTTCATAATCCCAGTCGTCTTCATCCAAATAGGCTTCCGCAAAATCATCGGTCTCGTGTGGCCAAACGGGTGGCCAGGCAATTTCACGTTCCGGATTGTAAGCCAGAAGCTTCAAAGTATCTTTAAACCAATCCGGTAAGGGGCTCTCAAAGGCCATATTCTCACCGGTTACGGGATGGACAAAGGATAAATAACGGGCGTGTAGGCACTGACCCTTGAGGCCAAATTGGTCATCTTTATAGCCGTAGAGAGGGTCGCCCAGGACAGGATGGCCTATAAAACGCATATGAACCCTGATCTGATGGGTCCGACCGGTATCCAACTTGACCCTAAGGTAGGTGCCGTGCTTCAAGGGTTCCAAGACCCTAAAGTAAGTTCTGGATTTTTTGCCGTCTTCTCTAACCGCCATCTTGATACGGTCTTGGGGGTCTCTTCCCATCGGAGCATCAATCATGCCCTGGTTTTCTTTGAAAAAGCCGTGCACAATGGTTTCGTACACACGGTGGACCTGCCTGTCTCGGATAGCCTGAGCCAAGAGTTTGTGGACCTCGTCGGTTTTGGCCACAACCAGAAGACCCGACGTATCTTTATCCAAGCGGTGAACAATGCCCGGCCTCGACTGAGATGTAACTTGAGACAAGGCTCCGCCGGTATGATAGAGCAAGGCATTTACCAGGGTATTATCGGGATTGCCGGCCCCCGGATGAACCACCATACCCTGTGGTTTATTAACAACCAGAAGATAAGGGTCTTCATAAATTATATCTAAAGGAATCGCTTGAGCCTCCAGCGTATTTTCCTTTACCTCGGGAGGATCAATCTCCAGTAGGCTTCCTTGAATCGACTTATCCGAACCCTTGAAGGGCTTACCGTCCAGAAGGATTCGGCCTTCTTTAATCCAGGTTTTGAGGGTCTCACGAGAATACTCCGGCAAGGCTAAGGCCAAATACTTGTCCAGCCTAAGCCCGTCCTTATCTACTTCAAGTCTGATAATTTCTTTATCCTGTGCCATCTGTCTTACCCTCTATAAACTGCTGCCTATCTTAACCGGCCTTAACTATATCCGCCGCACCCGGTAACGCTCATCCGTCATAAAAGAATTCCGGTGCTTCTCTTCAAAGAAAAGGATATAAATCAAAAGGAAAATCATACCGACCACAATAAGCGAATCTGCCACATTAAAGGTCGGGAAATGCCAGTCGCCGAAGACCACATCGACAAAGTCGATTACACCGCCCAGGCGAATCCGGTCAATAAGATTCCCTACCGTGCCGGCCAAAAGCAAGCTGAACGTAAAGGGCAGAAACTTGGGCCAGCCGCTGGAACGGATTAAAAAGACCAGGAAGACAAGGGAAGCAATTACAGAAATGCCGGTCAAAAGATAAATGCCCCAGCTTTTTTCTGCCAGGAAAGACCAGGCTGCTCCGGTATTAAAGGTATAGCGAAAATTTAGAAAGCCGTCGATTAATACATGTTGGCCGCCTTCTTGGAGGACCGAATCCGTAATAACCCAATACTTAGACCACTGGTCCAGGCCTATAAAAGCCAAGGCCAAGAGGATAAAACCCAAAGACGCCCCCGGGGAAATCTTAGGTCCTCTAAGCTTCGTATTATTATTGTTATTCTTTTTCTTCATATAAATATATCCTGTCTAACACATGTCTTGTCTAAATAATATGCTGATAATTCTAGCACAGTAGAGGAAGTCTTTGGGGCCGGGAAAGAAAAAAGCCCGGAAGAAATCTCTTCTTCCGGGCTCCTTTTTGTCTCATTAGTAAGCTTAGCGTGCCACGCCGCTACCTCTGGTTTCACGAATCATGTTGACCTTAATCTGGCCGGGATAACTCAATTCTTCCTCGATTTTTTGACAAATTTCGAAAGCTTTCAAGTCAAGTTCCTGGTCGGATATTTCATCCGGCTTAACGATCACTCGTAGTTCTCGTCCGGCTTGGATAGCATAGCACTTCTCTATACCTTCAAAGCTATTGGCCAAATCTTCCAGGGCTTGGATTCGCTTGACGTAGGTTTCCAAGTTCTCCCTTCTGGCTCCGGGTCTGGCTGCCGACAAGGCATCGGCTGCAGCCACCAAAACAGAAATAGGCGAATTGGGCTCCACTTCACCGTGGTGAGACTGGATAGCGTTGATGACGACGTCATCTTCTTTATGCTTCTTGGCAATCTCAATACCCAGCTCAATGTGGGATCCTTCGAATTCGAAGTCGCAAGATTTACCGATATCATGTAAGAGACCGGCCCTCTTGGCCAGCTGGACATCCAAACCCAACTCGGCGGCCATCATGCCGGAGAGGTCACAAACTTCCAAAGAGTGCTGTAAAGCGTTTTGGCCGTAAGAGGTCCTGTAACGCATCTGACCTAATAGGTTCACAATTTCGTTAGGAACACCTAGGACACCGGATTCCAGTACGGCTCTCTCACCCTCGCGTCGGATGGTCTGGTCTACTTCCTTCTCTGCCTTGGCCACAGCGGCTTCAATGCTGGAAGGATGAATACGACCGTCTTGTACCAAGCGTTCCAAAGCCAGGCGGGCAATCTCGCGTCGCACCGGATTGAAGCAGGACAAGATGACGGCTTCGGGCGTATCGTCAATAATCATATCGACACCGGTAGCAGTCTCGAAAGCTCTGATATTACGTCCTTCTCGACCGATAATCCGGCCCTTCATCTCATCTGTCGGAAGATTTACAACCGATACGGTATTCTCCGCTACATATTCCGAAGCGTAACGCTGGATGGTCGTAACCACAACATCCCGGGCTCTGGACTCGGCATCGTTCTTCAGCTCTTCTTCTACCTGGCTGAAAAGGACACCCAAGTCTCTGCGATAGGTCTTCTCGGCGGACTCCAAAACCAAGGCCTTGGCTTCCTCCACATTAAGACCGGATATCTCTTCGAGCTGGGTGAGCTTCTGAGCTTCTAACTCATCCACCCTGGCCTCCTTGGCCTTAACTCTTCTCTCATGGCTATCCAAAGCTTCTTGCTGACGGCTTACGAGTTCGGTCTTCTTGTCCAGATTGCTTTCCTTCTGGTCAATCCGATTACGCTCTCTGGCCAGTTCGCTTTGTCTTTCTCTTACATCTTTTTCTAATTCAACCTTGGCCTTGTGAATCTCTTCTTTTGCCTGCAGGAGTAAATCGCGTTTCAGGCTCTCGCCTTCCTTCTGAGCCGTCGCTAGACTGGCTGCAGAATCCTTCTCCGATTTTTTCTTCGCCTCATTAATATTCTCCATTTCCTTGCTGAAACCCATTTTGTAAAACAGATATACAACGACAGCGCCAACTGCAAGGCCGATCACCAGACCAATTAATAAAGATATAACTTTATCCATGTGGTAATCACCTCCAATTTTATTCAATTTTCAAATTTCAAGTCTCCTATATCAACCTAAAATTAGGAAAACAGCTAAAAGTTATTGTAAGGTTAATTAGCCTTATTTGCAAATGAAGTGCGAATGGCTAGTCGTCTAACTTGTTCAAAACATCACGCATAGATAGGCCTTTGGCCTCGGCAATTTCGGCGATATCCTCATACTCATATTTGGCTTTGAAAACACCGTAACCACGGGCTTTTTTCAGTCTCACCGGCCCCAAGGACGTGTCTTTTACCAGACATTCTCTGGCCAAAGCGTGGCGCTTACACCTATATTCTCTAATACCCAAAGTCGGGGTGTGCTTGAAAATCAATGAAAGCATCAAGTCTTTATGCTCTTCTCGGCAAAGGACTCCCAACAGGATGCCGGGGCGGGATTTTTTCATGCCCAAAGGAATGGTATAGACGTCCAAAGCCCCTGCCTTAAAAAGCTGATCCATTGCAAATCCGATTTCCTCGGAGCTGGCGTCATCGATGTTGGACAAAAGCTCAACGATTGTTTCCGTAGTTTCTGCGTCTTCCTCTGTCTCGGATAGAAGAGCACGAACCACGTTGGCCTTGGGAAATTCTTTCTTCCCTAAACCGTAGCCTATCTTTTGTATTTTCATTGTCGGCATGGGAATGAAATCCGAAACAAAATACTTAACGATTGCTGCTCCGGTCGGTGTACACAATTCTCCCTCGATGTCGGCACTGTAGATAGGAACACCTTTTAAAATATTGGCCGTAGCCGGTGCCGGTACCGGCAAGATGCCGTGGGCACAACGTACGTGTCCCTTGCCCACATGGATTGGTGAAGCTAAAACTTTTTGCACACCTAACATTTCCAGCAAGAGGCAAACAGCCGTCACATCGGCTATGGCGTCCAGGGCCCCGACCTCATGGAAATGAACCTCCGTCACGGGCTTACCGTGGACCAGGCTCTCTGCCTCGGCAATAATCCGGTAAATATCCATGGCTTGTTCTTTCACTTGGGCCGACAAGGGAAACGCTTCAATAATTTTGCCAATATCCTCTAAGCCGTTATGTTGATGGCTATGCTTATGACTGTGACCATGTTCGTGATGATGGTCGTGGTGATGGTGACCCTGGTCATGGTCAGGATGATTAAGGTTTTCGCCTTCTGCATGGCCATGAATCAAAACTTCCATACGGGTCCCTTCGATGCCGGCGGTAGAGGCCTGTACAGCGGAAACGCATGTGTTATCTAAGCCCAGGCTGTCCATTTTCTCCAGAAAGCTTCTTTGCTCCTGCTTATCCAATAATTCATAAAGCGAAGCGGTCAGCATATCACCTGCCGCTCCCATACCCAGGTCCCAATAAAGTGTCAGCATGCTTCGTCTCCCCACTCTCTAAAATCTGCTACACAAAAAGCCTGCAGGCCCAAGCCACGCCCGAAATCGGTCAGGCCTTCTCCTGTGGTAGCCGTGATGCCGACCCTACAGGCAGCCAGGCCGCACAAATCAGCGATACTTTCGCGCATGGCCGGTATGTGTTTTAAGAGCTTGGGCCTCTTGCCTTCAATAGAAAAGGCCAAAGAAATCAATTCTAAGCGGTGACCCGACGGATTTTGGCTGGCTTCCAGAAGCTTTAAGGCTTCTTTAAGATAAGCTGACGAATCGGTTACACCGGCTCTGCACATGTCATCGGCTTTGGCCCCCAATATCGGCACCGTGGTCACCGAGCTAATGGCATTACACAAGGCATGGAGGAGGACATCTCCGTCTGAATTAGCCAAAAGACCGGGGCTTTCCGGAATCACCAGGCCGCCTAAAACCAGGGGCTTAGGGTTTGCTTCATCGACAAAACGATGACTATCTTGGCCCAAACCGGTTCTGGGCAGAGGGTATAACGAAGCCGGCATAGCTATTCCTCCTTAACGCGCTTATCCAGAGCATCTTGCAATAAGACCAAAGCGTTTTCTTCTTCCCAAGAAGCATACATAATCTTGGAACCGTTTTGCAAGAGATAAAAAGTCGGTGTCACGTGGACTTCTAACTGGTCCAGAATATAAGAACTTTCGTTAACATAGGTAAAAATAAAATAGGCCTTGTCGTGGTATTGGACGGCCCATTCTTCCATCTGCGGGATAACGATAGGGGCCGCGTAGTCTCGATGCTGGCGTATACACAAGACAACCGGCAGACCGGTGGAGTTAAGGAGCTTATCCAAGTCCTTTACCTCCCTATAATCCAGCCATTCACCCTCCTCATCAACTCGGTATTGCAATAAAGCGGTGGGTGCATCGTAATTCACCCGGCCCAAATAATCCTCCGGGGTATTTTCCTTTTTCTTACAGGCGGCCAAAAAGGTCGTCGTCAGCAATAAGACAGCTATTACAAGGCCAAAGCTTGACCAACATCTTCTCTTCATAAGCCTTTGGCCGAAGCTTCCTTCTCTATAGCTTCCTGCAGACGGAGGATATGGAAACCTTTTTTCTTATAAATCAGATCGACTTTGGAAAAGAGGCTCTCTAAATAGGTCTGGGCCGACTTGGCTCCCTGTTTCTTACCGATTACGATATAGGCTCTGCCGTCCGGGCTAAGATGCGTTTGCATGCCTCTAAAAAGTTCATACAATTTGTCCTTGCCGACCCGAATCGGCGGATTGGACAAGATTAAATCAAAGGGTCCTTCCAAGTGCTCAAAACCGTCGGATTTTATCACCCGGCTGCCTTGGATAAAATTCTCTTCTAAATTTTTACGTGCTAAGTCCAGGGCATGGTCGTTCACATCGGACAAAGTCCAGGTCGAGGCCGGATAAAGCTTCTTGGCTACGATGGCGATAACACCGTAGCCCGTGCCTAAATCCAGGGCCTGACCTTTGGTCAGCGAACGGAAATGCTCCAGATTTTCGTCTTTCAGCTTCTCCATATCTTCATAAAAAGCGTCTAAAAGGGTCTCTGTACCCTGATCGATATGTTCTTTGGAAAAGACTCCTGAATTACTGTGAAAGACCAGGTCACGGCCGTGAACGCGATAAGAGATAAGGCTCGGTTTATCCGGCACTTCGGAATGTTCCGAAAAGTAATACGACATGGCGTTCTCCTTTAGACCAAGCCCTCCCTATCGCCCATGGGCATCTTAGGACCGGCTGGCCTGTTTTTTGTAAATATTATAGACCCCCGACATCAAGGGCAAGCCGAAAACATAGACAACCAGGGCTTCCGACAAGGCCAAGGACAGAATACTCAAGATCATCGCCAAGTAAAAAGGCAAGTCTTTCATATTGGGGTCCGGGAAAAAGATAGGCAGGTAAACACCTACAATAAAGGCATTAAAGAGAATGGCGGGCAGGGGTAAGAGGTAGAAGCTTTTCTTCTTCCACAAGGCCTTCCCAGACTGAATCTGACCTTGCTCCGGCAAAAGTTTGCAGCGCTTGGCCAAATAACGGGTCACAATGGCCGCCAAAGCCGTGGCCAAAGTACCGAACACGATATCAATCCAGCCCATATTCAAAAGTACATTGGATAAGAGCACACCCAAAGGCAGGGCTACCACTCCGGTCGGGGTCAGGGCCGGCAAAATCATGAGGGCTTCCGATATTCTGAACTGTAAGGGGCCCGTAGCGATGGGGGCCACAAACATGGTCAGGACAACGTAAAGCGCAGCAAACAAGGCGGTCTCTACCAGCCTATAAACTTTTTTATTCATTTTTCTTCTCCTCCACAGGTGAAAGGGTCACCCGAAGTTTGTTCCGGAGACTTGGCTTATCTGAAAGATAGTCAGAGGCCAAGGTCCTCTCCGGCTTCGTTTCTTACAAGGGATTCACCGTTGCTAAATTCTGCCACTGATTATCCCTAAAATGCGGTTGTTTTTCAACCTCTTCCAAGCTTCTTCCGTCAAAAGGCAGTCTTTCGGCCTCTAATTCGGGAAGGCTATCGTAAGAATCATTTAAATAACCGTCCAAACGGTCCTGGCAAGTCTTGAGTCTGGCCAAAAGACCGCCCATGCGAATATCTAAGACTTCGCTTCCTTCCGGCTTATTATAGAGGTACCAGATGGACAAACTGAAAGCTTGGTAGTCTTGGACTGCCGCAATCAGGTCGGGCAGGTCATGGTCCACCAGGCTCCTCAGTCCTCTGTAATCATCATCCAGATACATGGGTCTAAGCTCCAGGGTCAGGCGAACCTTGCGGGCCAAGACATCGGCCAGTTGAGCGGATTGGAGATAAAAGAGCTTAGCCATGCCTTCGGTCTCGTTGGTCCTCCGGTCATAGTATTCGGCCAGGTCCCTATAGTGGTCAATCAGATCATCTCCCAAGGGTAAGAGATGGCAATCCACCATCCCCATCAAAGGATCACTGTAAAGAATATACTTGGAAGGATTCACCATATGGGGATTATCTTTTTCCACACCGGGTACTTCATCGAAGAGCCGCATGTCATAGAAGGCCCTGCCGTCTACACCGTAGGTCTGGCTGAAACGGCTAATGACTTCGGTTCTGGAAGGCACATAATCATTCCAGGCAAAATCGCCGAATATCTGTAAGACGACCAAAGATTCGAAAACGGAAACCTCACCGCCGTTATCCCCCCAGGCTGTGGCAATAACATGGTCAATGCCTAATTTCTTACAAGATTTTAAGGCCAATTCACTGGTGGCGAAAGCCTTGCCGACATTGGCTTTAATGCCGTTCCAGGTCTGGACACCCCCCGCAAACCAAACCTCGGGCGACTTGGTCTCTAAATGGCGCGCAAGCATGGTATCGAAGACTTGGGAATCGTGTGTGTAATAGTCCCAGTAGACCAGGCCGACTTCATCCGAAATCGAATCCAGAACTTCGGGCGTCAGAGGATGATCCATATCATAATAACGATTTTGGGGAGAGCAGAATCTGAAGTACATATCCGACCACATCATAGGGGTGTAGCCGTAGGCTTTGGCCAGGTCGGTCACTTTGGCCAAATGTTTCTGCATAATCTGATAGGGCTCTTCGTGGCCGTTCTTGTCGAGGTAGGTCCCCCTCCCCAGGCTGTGCGCCTCATCCATACCGATGTGGATTCGCTTGGACCTGAGGCAGGAACTAGTTAACTTAAACATAGCTTCGATAAAGTCGTAAGTCTTCTTCTCGCCAACCAAGAGAATATTAGGGAGGTCTTTCATCTCTCTGGCATAGGGCCATTTAAGCGTGGTCGCCAAGTGGGCCAAAGTCTGAATACAAGGCACCACCTCAATACCTAAGCGGAAAGCGTAATCGTCAATGGCCTTGAGCTCCTCGGGCGTGTAAGCCCCTCTCTGGTAACCGAAATAGGGGTAGGAAGGCAGGCAATAGGTGTCCTCCGTGTAAAGCATGAGGACATTTAGGCCCATGGTCGCCATATAATTTAATAACAAATAGACACTTTCTACGGTGAGGACTGCGTTACGGGATACATCCAGCATGAGGCCGCTATCTTGGACCTGCAGTTTTTCTTTGATTGGTCTGCCGTGGATCCAAAGTTCTCTGACATGGGAAAGGCCTCGGGCAAAGCCGACGGCATTGGGATAGCAAATGAGAATTCGATCGTCTTCCCAGCTTACTTCCAAGTCTTTTTCCTCTGTCTTCTCGGCAATGAGGGGAATACCGGATAAGGGCTTGGTCTCCAGTTGCAAAATACCGGCAACTTGGCCGAATATCCACAGCTCTTCGTGACTCAGTCGGGACGGGTCGACCTCTAATAGAGGTAGGCTATAGGTCTTGGTCCAATCGTTTTGTGTCATAGGAAATTCCTCCTTTGCTTACACACTAAAAGCGATTTCTTCTGCTGTCAATTTTTTCTTTTCGAGCGGTCTTATTCCATGACAGGATAACACGAATCAGGCTGTAGGTCGTGGTAATAAACAAAATTCCTATGGTGATAGCAAAGGAAATACCGATAGTTTCGACCAGTAAACTTAGGGCGTCCATTAGGCGCCTTTCGACCAGGGCCACCATGGTGAGATAGATAGATCTCCCCGGTACCAGAGGCAGGACCCCTATGATAAGAAAAATCGTCGACGGAGCCTTTTTTCGCCTGGACCAGATAACCGCCCAGAGCGACACAAAACTGGCCGCCAGAAAATTGGCAAAAACCACGCTTCCCAGGTAGCGCTCGCCCAGGCCCAGACAGTACCAGGCAAGAGTCGCTCCCAAAACCGACGGAACAAAGATGCGGCCCCTGACACCGTATTGGACGGCATAACCGGCGGAAAAGGCCAGAGAGGCCAGGAGGTAAAAAATATTCCACATATCCATTCGCTTAAACCCTCCTATCTAAATAATAAGACCGCCGAACCGGTCCCCACAGCCAAAGCCACCGCCACAAAGACCGCCTCAATCAGCTTATTGAGACCGGCGGTAAAGTCCTTATGGATGATGTCGTAGATGGCATTGGTCAAAAGCATACCCGGCACCAGGTTCATGACCACGGCCACGGTCACAATGGACGGGTGTGCCAAAAGATTCAAACGAAAGAAAAGCTCGGCCAAAAATCCGGCCGAGAAAGACGCCATGAGGTTAACGTAAGTGGAGTTTAATTTGGCCCGATCGAGCAATTCGTAGAAGGCCTTCATGGCCAAAGCAATAGGACCGGACCATAGGATATCGGCCACTGTCCCTCCAAAAACATAGGAGAAGCCTATACCGACCACCACGGCCGCCAGAAGCAAAACCGGTAACTTATAAAGTTTGGATTGGCGAATAAGGTCCAGCTGCTCTTGGAAATATTCCAGGCTCTTCACCTCGCCGCTGCACAAAGTCCGAGACAGGTGGTTGAGTCGGTCCAAGCGGTCAAAGTGCGAAGTAATGTTCTTAATACGAACCGAGCTGGTATAAGGAATACCCTCGTCATCTTCAAAAGTTACCAGGAGCAGGGTTGGTATAGCAAAAATGGATATAGCCTTCTTGTCATGGGCTTCCAAGATACGCTTGACACTGTCCTCGACCCGGCTGGTCTCAGCCCCAACCTCCAGCATCTGGGTGCCGAAGTCCATACATAGATGCAAGAGCTTGTAGTTTTGTCCGTCCGATGTTTTTTGCACCTAGGTCTTACCTCAAGTCTTGGGGCAAGAAGTCGGAAGCTTGGCCCAAGCTGTAAATCTCCAGAGCATGGAGGGCACGGGTTACGGCGACATAAAGCAAAGTCCGATCCACCGCGGTATGGTAGTTTTCGGCCGAGCAATCCACGACACCGACCGCATCAAATTCCACCCCTTTGGACTCACGGACCGGGCAAACCGTCAGGGCAAAATCATTTTCCACTTGGAGATAAGCATTAATAAGGATGGGATTATCTTCCCCGGCGTTTCTTTCATCTAACCAAGCTTTCAGTTCTGTCGCTTCTTCATCTGTTTTTGTCGTAAGAAGAGCCGTCTTAAACCCTTGCTTCTTCCAATCCTGTGCTTGCTTATACAAGTTCTCGAAAAGATCGGCTTTTGCATCGGCTGCAAAAGCATGGTAGCCCACCGCCTGACCCTCGCGGTTCAGAGGTCTTATGGAATGGTCCG
This sequence comes from Oscillospiraceae bacterium, assembly GCA_029983685.1. Lineage (GTDB taxonomy): Bacteria > Bacillota > Clostridia > Saccharofermentanales > Fastidiosipilaceae > JASBZA01. The sequence continues at coordinate 26,488 of JASBZA010000012.1, forward strand.
AAACAATTTTGCGGGCAAATTCCGTAATCTGCCGAGTCGACCTATAGGAGGTATCCAGATTGTAGGTCAGGGTCTTAATCGGGTCACGGTGATAGATATCGGCCAGCTTATCCAGATAATCGTCTTCCAAGGGGAAATTAATGGCTTGGTTGACGTCGCCCAAAAGTGTCCTGGGGCAATTAAAGGTCCGGCGCAAGAACGCATGAAGGCTATAAGATAGATCCTGCATCTCGTCCACAATCAGGTGCATGACCCAATCGGTATCCGAAGGACCGTACAAGAGGACCTTCATAAGACCCAGAGCAATCAAGTCTTCACTATCGAACTTATCCGTATCAAAAAACTTCTGATTGACACCCTTCTCTTCTGCCAGCCAGCGCAGGAAAACCTGATAGCTTTGAACCAGGTCCGATAAGAGGAACATCTCAGAAAGGGCTGTATTAAAGGCATCGTAAGACAAATCATAGTCTTCTTTGTTGTCTACCAAATCCTGCAGGTGGCGCAAAATAGCCTCGCGACGTTGAAAATAAGGCAGGAACTTATAATTCTGTTTATAAAGCCGGTCCAATAGAGAGGCCGGGACCTTGAGATAGGGTGTTGTCATATCCGAAGCGGCAAAACCGTTTTCCGTGACATAAGAGGCAAACTCTTCAATCCAGCCAAGCCAGCGATAAGATGTGGTCAGGACTTTCTTTTCCATCGTGGCCGGCACGAAGAGATAATTGACGTAACGGCCTTGAACCGTTCCGATTTCTTCTCTTAAGACCCTGTCTGCCGTCATATAGCGCACATTTTCTTCACCTAAGCTGGGAAGGACTTCGCCTACATAAGTGGCAAAAGAGTCCGAAGGCGTAATGAGCAAGATATTGTCGGCTTGCATATTCTTATCCACATACATGAGATAAGCGGCTCGGTGTAAGGCAATAGACGTCTTACCGGATCCGGCCACACCTTGGATAAGAAGATTCCTTTTCGGCTCTTCTCGCACAATGAGGTGCTGCTCCTTTTGGAGCGACTGGACAATTTCTTTCATCCTGGCCGATGAAACCCGACTTAAAACCATTTGCAAAATATCGTCATAGATTTGTTCGGTCGTGTTGATAACACGGTCCAGTTGACCTTTGGTAATAACGACTTGGTATTTGGCCAAAAGTCGGCCCAAGACATTGACACCTTCTTTTCTTAAATCGACCGGTCCCAAATCTGTCACATCGTAATAGACCGAGGCCAAAGGTGCTCGCCAGTCCGTCACGTACTGCTTCATCTCTTCGTAATCCACTAGGTCTTTTAGGCCGATATAGATTTCCTCTATATCATCATTTTCGGCGCCGGTTTCCTCTCCGTCTGTAAAGGCAAAGGTCATGTGACCAAAATAAGGTCTTTCCATCAGTTTAGGCAGGATTGCCAGTTCTTTGGCCTGGTTGGTTTTGACCTCGTGGGCATGGGCCAGTTCATTCTGAATAACGGCGGAATCGTATTGGGCATTGGTATCGGTCTCGCCTAACTCCAGATGGTCTTCCCAGGCCAGGGCCTTAAGCTCAATAGACTCTTCTTCCAGGCGGGCATTATACGCTTCCAAATAGGTCTTCCTGGTCTTCAGGAACTCCAAAACCTCTTGTAAATAGGCTTCTTCTTTCTTGAACAGGTCTTCGTTTTGCATGCTAATCCTCTACTTTTCTACTCAAAAAGCTTCTTAATGGTCTCGTCATCCATTTTATGAATAAAGTGCGCCCCCGGCGTCACAATATCATCCAGTAGGGCTTCTTTCTCTCTTTGCATCTCTTGTATCTTCTCCTCAATCGAATGCAAGGTCAAGAGACGGAAAACCTGCACGACTTTACGCTGGCCTATACGGTGAGCCCGGTCCGTGGCCTGCTTCTCTACCGCAGGATTCCACCAGGGGTCGTAGTGGATAACCACATCCGCACCGACCAGGTTCAAACCGGAACCGCCTGCTTTAAGCGAGATTAAGAAGACTTGGGCCTCGCCTCGGTTAAAACGCTCGACCAAATCCAGGCGTTCTCTTGAGCCCACTCGACCGTCAATATAAAACATCTCGATGCCTTTGGAAGCTAGAAGCATTTTAATCCGGCTCAACATGGACGTAAATTGCGAAAAGATCAAAATCCGGTGACCTTGGTCCAAGAGTCCCGGCACCAATTCACTTAGGACATCGAGCTTGCCGCTGCCACCCGCATAGTCGGGGATGAAGAGCGAAGGATCACAGGCAATCTGCCTGAGCCTGGTCAGTTCACCCAAGATGGTCATCCTACCCCTAACCCTGGCCTGGCCTTCATAATGGCTGACTTCATAAAGCGTCTGCCTGGCTCGTCTTAAATAGGTTTCATAAACATCGGCCTGACCCGGCGTCATGGGACAGGGGATATCGGTCACGATCTTGTCCGGCAGGTCTTGAAGGACCTCTTCTTTCAGTCGACGTAGAACAAAGGGACTGACCAATTGGTGCAAGCTTTCTTGCTGGGCCAAAGCCAGACCCGCTTCCAGATAGTCTCGGACCGGGGCCTTTTCTTTTTTGGCCAAAGTCTGCTGCTGGCTCAAACTCAAAGCCGATGCAGATCCTGCCAGCGCAAAGTGGTTCTTGAAGGTATAAAGATCAAACAGGTAGCCCGGCATGATGAAATCGAAAATAGACCAGAGGTCCACAATATTGTTTTCAATAGGGGTACCGGTCAGGGCAAAGCGCCTTTGGGCCTTCAGCTGCTTAACCGCCCGACTGGTCTTGGTCTGGGGATTTTTGATATTTTGTGCCTCGTCCAAGACCATGGTCAAAAAGTTAAAGTCTTTACGCCTGAGGTTTCTGGCATCCTGCCGGCACACGCCGTAAGACATGATTATAAGCCCCTCATCTTGTTTTTTATAAGACTGAAGACGGCTTTCTTTATTGCCTTCAATGACACGGCAGGGCATATCCGGGATGAAACGTTTGGCCTCGTGTTCCCAGTTATAAATAAGCGAGGTTGGGCAGACCACCAGGTGGATGCCTCCTTGCTGCTTATAAATAGACCAAATAAAGGACAAAATCTCCAGCGTTTTACCCAAGCCCATCTCGTCGGCTAAAATGCCGCCCAAGCGATAGTGGTCCAAATAAGAAAGCCAACGGTAGGCTTCCAGCTGATAGGGCCTGAGCTTGGCACGAATGCCCGAAGGAAGGTCCGGCAAATCGACTTGGGGTTTGCCTTTACCCATGGCAAAGCGAAGCGATAAGCGTCTAAAAGCCGGCAGGTAAAAAGCTCCGTCTTGCCAGACACCGCCCCACTTGATGAGCTTATCGACAAACTTGGTTAGGCTTCTGATTTTTTCTCTTTCCTCATAGGTCCGGCCTTCCAAATCCAGGAAGAGGGAAGCATCGAGCTTAACATAGGCCTTGCGGCGGGCTATTGCTTCCAGAATATCTTTAACCTGGTCTTCTTTATAATCCCCTACCTTAAAGGCGATTTCGATATCACGATAAGGATCGACATCGTCGGGTTCATCAAACCACTCAATCTCGGGGAGGGGCAGGAGCTTAATTTGGCGGATTGCTTCGGTTATATAGACACGAGAAACTTCACCGAATGCCTTTAGACCTTCTTTTACAAAGTTGAAAACCTCATCTTCACCGGTTAAAACATACTGGCCTTCTCTTAAGCCGACGGCAAAGCCCCATTTTTCTATGAGGCGCAAATAGGCCCTTTCTTCTTCCTCGCGGCGAATCAGAAGCTTATCTTGATGGTCTTGGAAAGTCTTGTCTCCCGTACCGGCTGCAATGGCCAAGTCGCCGTAATTGAAAAAACCTTGGAGATAAAACACACCTTCCGCATAATCGACATAGCTCGTCATTTCAACCGGCAGGCGGATGATTTTCTCCTCTAAAGCGGGACTAATGACCAACTTAGAACTATGGGCTAAATAAGACCGGGTCAGGTTCAGGAAACTGCTGGCGTCCTTGGTACTCATGTTCAAGAAGGCTGATGCGTCTGCGGCCAAAAGTTCCAAAACCTGGTTAATCAGCCGATCTTCCGATTGCTTTAAACTGTAAAAACCGCTGCTGTGAAAAGCCAGGACCGAAGTCGTATCAGCCAGCAAGAAAAACGCATCCTCTGCAAAGGTCTTTACTTTCAGCTCGCCCATGTAGGCGACATGCAAGGGCTCAGAATTATAACAAAAACTCATCTTGTAAGTCCCCGTCTTGTCACCTTCTTCCAAATACAGGTGGAAAGCAGGGCTAAGGCCCTCCCAGACAATCAGCGGGGCGGTTCTTTGGCGGAAGCGATAAGCGAACTTGAGATAGGGTCCCGTAAACTCCATCCAATAAAGGATTTGGTTCCAATCCAGGGCTTTATCCCGAGTCTTTTCGAGAAAGGTCAAGACCCCTTGTTGGTTTCGGTCCAGGAGCTGGTCTTCTTGCCAATACTTACCGCGCCCTATATAGATGGGCTCTTCTTGTTGAAGTTTTTCCAAAAACGTATCTAAGGGATATTGGCCGGTGTCATCCGAGTCGGAACCTAAAACCAAGCTGACCGACCGGGAGGTCTTGGCCGTTTCCTCCAGGTCAAAAACAATCTGCAAGTAAACCGGATCGTCTATCGTACCGGGCTCATAGTCGTTTAGCTCTTTCCTGGCCCAATACTGAATCTTGGGACCTAGCCCCCCTACACTATGTTCCGAATTCCCACTAGCCTTCTGCCGATTTTGCTCGGGCGCCTTGGGTCTTCTGCCGGGCCGTCTTTTCTTCTCGTCATCCGATTGCTTAACCAGATCATCGAAGGCAATAAAGTCTGTAGGAACCACCGGTTTTCCGGCCAAAAGATGCATAGCGGGGAGCGCTACCACTTCTTGGCCCTCGTCCGGAAAATATTGATTTTCCATAGCCAAAAGAAGTGCAACCACATGTTTACAGCAGCCCTTTTGCCGACCGAAATCTTGGCAAGAGCAGGAGCAAGCCTTAGGCTCCCCCTTCTCGGTCAAGACAGCCGTATCGTAGACATTGTCGGAAAAGCTGGATACTTTGACCTTAAAGACACCGGTCTCGGCATCGTATGCAATGGGGCCCACCCTCTCTTTTGCATTAAAAAGATTACGGCCTCGGATAAAGGTATTGACCCGACCTGCCCAATTCTTAATTGCTTCTTGATTAACTAAAACGTGCACGTGTGGCTTATCTTATACACTTTCAATGGTAATGCGACTGGCGACATAGTTAAAGCCCGCTTTTTCGGCAGTCTTTTCGACCAGCTCAGTCTGAGCCACCGGCCAATAGGCCTCCATACCTTGCTCGTGTGCTTCTTCAATCATCTTTTGGGCCAAGGCCGTACCAATCCCCTGTCTTCTGGATGCAGGTGTAACGAAGATACCGTCTACCGAGTAAGCGTCCAAGTAAGAAGGCGTATAAGACAAGTAGCCCAATAGGAAGCCCTCTTCGGAAAAATAGCCCAGAATGGTACCGATATCATCATCGGTATAGATACTGAAGGATTCTCTTAATTTCATACCGGGCACATCACCCTCATCGGGGAAGCTTCGGACATAGCGAGTATCCTTATCGGTTAAAGGTCTGATTCGTCCCGGAACCTCCGCCTTAATCTCGGTCCGGTCGGCCCCGTCCGTCCAATAACTCTTATAAGGATCCGAAATAACATAAGGCTCGTTAAAGCGGAGGCTGCCGGCATTAATACCGGTAACATTCAGATAAATCATGAAGCGGTCGGACCGCTTGTTAATGAAATCCTCCATAGCGGCCAAATCAAAGTCTGTCTTCAGAGGCACCGCTGTGATTAGGGTCTTAATCCTCTGCGGCGAAAAAATCAAAAGCATATCGTTTGACAGATAGTAGCGTGTATTGTCTTCCAAAGAAATATCTTCCAGCTCTTCTCTCTCATCAAAATAGCGAGCCGGTTCCTTGTCCAGAATTTCTTGGACCTGTTCTAATTTAACTTCTCTATACATAGTGTTCCTCCACTTATTTTTCAGTGCATGACATTATACAATATCGGCATATAGAAATGCACAAATATATGTTACTTTTACGGTATAATGCAGGTAAGATTGCTCGAAAGGAGGAGACTTAGCATGGTCACGATTAAGGATATAGCTGCCAAAGCAGGCGTCTCGATCGCCACGGTCTCCCGGGTCATGAACGGCCAGGCCGGTGTAAGTAAATCAAAGCGGCATAGGGTACTGGAAGTCGCTCAGGAACTAGACTACAACCCGCAACGGACGACAGACAAGACGGATGACACAACCCCGGAGATTATGGTCTTGTACCTGGGGCTTAACGGCCGAGTTGACCTGGAGGACCAGATCGGCTATGGCGTCTTATTGGCCGAGTCTTGCTCTTTCCCCGGCCAAAGCGAGGTGGAGTTTTACACAAGCGATGACTTAGACCGGGCTATGAACACCTTCCAAATCCTGCAAAATAACGAAGATGAAGACCTAAGAGGCCTTGTGGTCATAGGTTCAATGGATTCCAGACTCAAAAAGCCCCTGGAATATCTGAGAGGTAAGGGCACCCCGGTGGTTCTCGCGGAATCCGATGTTCCCGAAATCCCGCCCCTGCTCCGAGTCTACTACGATTACGATAATCTCTTTAAGACACTACAGGCTTTGGTCCCCAGAATCGACAAAAGCCATAAAGGACTGAGCCTTTACGGGTCCGAGAGAGATATTAAAGGCCAGGGCTTTTGCAAAGCACCCTACTTTAACCGCCTGCTGGATTTTGCATCCGACTATTACGGTCCGGACCACATCCATATCCAGAACAACGGCCCCTTTAATCCGGAGCTTTTCGAGGAGACGTCTTTACTGATTTTGGACAACGAAAAAGCCAGCTTAGAAGCCGTGCGTTACTACGAGAAGCAAGACCAAAGGCCTTTCATCATCGGTTACGGCACAGGTAAGAACATGATTGAAGCTATGGACCGGAACAAACTGGACCTATTGGTCTATTTTTCCCCCTACAAGCTGGGCTTCATGCCGGTGTACGCTTTGGCCAAACGTCTTAATAATAAGAACGAACCCCTGCCGGAAAACCTCCCCATCTTCCCGGAATTCATCCTCCCCGGCCAGGTTGACTATTTGAACTTCAAAGAAGTATATCCGCTCTTAATAGACGACAAGCTCAAGTTCGAGGCCCAAATCCGTCCGGATAAAGACAAAGCTTAAAATGCCAAAGAAAAGGTCGGACCCCCTGCCAAGTTTGGCTAGGGTTTATGGTCCGACCTCCGTCAAAATTTAAACTTAAACGTGTGGACGTTAGAGTCTTAAGATTCTGCCTTTAGCAACTTAAGCTTCAGCCTTCCACAGACCGTGCAGGTTGCAGTACTCGTAAACCTCGATAGGTCCGTCGGCTACTTCGAAAGTGGCCTTGGGCTCACCGGTGTGCTCCAGCGTTACTCTCTGAACCTTGTTCCCCTGAACAATAGCAATGAAAGCAATGTGATGCTCTTCGGTCATAGGATGAATTACTTCACCTACCTGTACTTCAACATGGTTGCCGTTACGGACAACCTGGGGAACGTGCTTCTCTTTAGCCGCATCAACAGTACCGGCCTCTAAGAGTGTCATAGGCTCACCGCAGCATACGGGAGTCTTGTCACCACTGGTACGGATTACCGTAGTGCCACATTTTTCGCATTTAAAAAATTCAAAATTAGCCATAAAAACCTCCTAAAAATTTGTTGCTATCATCTTAGCAAAGGCACTTATTCCGACGTGTAACACTTGGCCCAATCCGCCAAACTTACTTGCTGAGGCAACGTTTCATCTTCTAACTGTTCCAGGCTCACACCTAGGAGCCGCACCCCTTGCTTCGTCAGATTTTCCGAGACACCTGCCTCAAACAAAATCCACGCCTGTTCAAAAATCGACCCTTGGTCTTGCATGAGATAGGCCGTACTTCTTTGTCTGGAATGTTGGCTGAAATCTTGATAACGGACCGTGATGCTGACGGTCCTCCCCTTAAGTCCGGCTCTTACAGCCCTCTCGGCTACCCGGCCCGACAAGTCCCAGAGTAATTTTCGAATGTCTTCCGGGTCTCTGACATCATGATCTGTGGTATGCATGGCGCCTATGGACTTTTGATGGCCCATCTCCTCCGCCGTTAATACCGGTGATCGGTCCTCTCCCCTGGCCGAATAAATCAGCCGGTCTGCGTTCTTCCCCAAGATATAACGCAAGTCCTCGGGTTCTTGCCTGGCCAACTCGCCTACCGTTTCAATGCCGATCTGGGTCAAACGTTGCGCCGTCACCCGTCCTACGAAAAGAAGCCTTCCCACCGGCAGCGGCCAAAGCAAGTCTTTATAATTTTCTCTACCTATAACCGTTATGCCCTCAGGCTTCTTATAGTCCGAGCCCATCTTGGCAAAGGTTTTATTCCAGGAAACGCCTATGGAAACCGGCAATCCTAATTCACTTTTTACCCGATTTTGAATCTCATGGGCCAAAGCCGCCCCCGACCGGTTTAATTCCGTTACATCAATCCAGGCTTCATCGGGGCCGAAAGACTCCACTCGGTCCGAATACTCTCTGTAGAGGAGCTTTGCCCAGACCGAATAATGCCGGTACTTATCGTGTTGGGCAGGCAAGACCACGGCACCGGGGCACTTTTGCAGGGCCTGGTAAAGGGTCTCGGCCGTCTTGACGCCGTAAGACTTGGCCAAATTATTTTTGGCCAAAACAATCCCGTGTCTTTTGGCCTCATCGCCTCCCACAATGACCGGCTTATCGGCTAAATCCGGCCGGGTCAAAAGCTCTACCGATGCGTAGAAATTATTCATATCGACATGTAAAACGGTCCGATCCATAGCCCTATTATAAAGTCTTTTGAAAGATACGAAAACGAACCCCCGACATAGGTAGAATAGGGCCATTAGCAAGAGGAGAAACATTTATGAGCGAACACATGAAACTATTTCTGGGAATCATGCTGCCCTTTGTCGGAACGACTTTGGGTGCGGCCATGGTTTATTTATTGAAAAATGAGATTAATCTGAAGTTAAATAAATTTTTGGTCGGCTTTGCCGCCGGCGTCATGATTGCCGCCTCGGTCTGGTCCTTATTAATTCCCGCTATTGAGATGTCCCAAGCCCAGGGCAAAATTGCCTGGCTACCGGCTGCAGCGGGCTTTCTCTTAGGTATAGGTTTTCTTTTACTTATGGATACAGTTGTGCCTCACATGCACCAGATTAGCGAAGAGGAAGAAGGACCTGATGTCCGGATTTCCAAAGACTCCAAGCTCTTCCTGGCCGTAACCCTCCACAATATCCCCGAAGGTATGGCAGTAGGTGTGGTCTTCGCAGGGCTCTTGAGCGGTCAGTCCCATATTACCTGGACCTCAGCCTTTGTGTTGGCACTGGGTATTGCTATACAAAACTTCCCCGAAGGTGCTATTATCTCCATGCCTTTGAGAACTGAGGGACACTCCAAAACAAAGGCATTCTTATACGGAACAGCCTCCGGTGCGGTTGAGCCTCTGGCAGCCTTTATCACCGTTCTTTTTACCGGCTTTATTACACCGGCCCTGCCTTATCTCTTGGCCTTTGCAGCCGGTGCTATGATTTATGTGGTCGTAGAAGAACTCATTCCGGACGTCCAGTCCGATGTCCACTCCAATATCGGAACTATAGGCGTAGCCTTCGGATTCACCGTCATGATGGTTCTAGATGTGGCCTTAGGATAAGGTCAGTCCTAGACTCTAATTTGCATTTGGTCCCAATTGCGTTCCATTTCTTCCAGGAACTTCAGTTGGGTCCTGCACCGGTCGAGGTTATGCTCGGGTCGGGCAATGTGGAAATACTTGTCACCGTCTAAATAGTCGGTCAAGAAACGGACGCCCACTTCATAGGTCATGATGTATGCCCCCCAAGGAAGGACTTCGATTTCCTTACGGGTCAGAGCACCGTCTACACCCTCCATAAAGCCCTTGCAGAAGACATCGTAAAGCGCCTGATCGAAGCGGATTTTACTTAAATCCTTCTCGTCCTCGTCCGCCTGGGTACAGCCGAAACGAATGGAGTCTCCGAAGTCATAGGCCGAAAGTCCGGGCATAACCGTATCCAGGTCAATAACGGCAATGGCCTTACCGGTATCACGGTCGAAGAGGACATTGTTTAACTTGGTATCGTTGTGGGTGACTCTTAAGGGTAAATAGCCCTTATCATAAAGGTCTAGAAGATAGGACCCGTAGTGTCTTTTTTCATTAATAAATTTAATTTCCGCTTCCACCTCATCCAAGCGACCGGCATAGTTATTCTCAATAGCCCGGTCCAAAAGTTCTAAACGGTGACGGGTATCGTGGAAACGCTCGATAGTGGCATGAAGTCTCGAAGCATCAAAGGCGGCAAGCTGTTTCTGGAAGTTACCGAAAGCCTTGGCCGATTCGTAAAAATGGGCGGGAAACTTAATCCGATCATAGGAGATAGAGTTCGTGATAAAAGGATAGAGGCGCCAATACTCGCCTTCGCTATCTTGATAGAAAGAGGTCTTGTCCTTAGTCCGGATAACAGTCAGATAAAGATCGGGGTCCTCTCCCTTGTCCAGGGCCTGCTGGCGCAAGAAGTCCGTCACCAAGGTAATATTCTCCATTAGCTCCACCGGCTTCTTAAAAGCCGTAGTATTGAGCTTCTGCAAAATAAACTGGGTACAGACCTGATTCGCTCCGTGGACATGAACGCAATAGGTTTCATGCACGTGGCCTGATCCATAGGAAATGGCCCCGACGACCTCCCCCGGAAAGGGGAAAGCCATAAGGGCCTCATATAATTGGGCATCCATTACTCTGTTCATATTTATGGCTACTTAACTTTCTTCAGAAATATCTGCCCAAGGATTTTACCATATTAGGTCAAAGATAAGTAGCGGTATAAAGACTTCACCAAAACACCGGTTGCCCTTTCGGGTACATAACCTTTGGCCCGGTCGCCATAAGCGGTACCGGCAATGTCCAAGTGAATCCAGGGCACTTCTCTGGCGAGGAACTCTCCGACGAACTGGCCGGCCGTAATAGTTCCGGCACCGCCCGAAGTCGAATTCAAGACGTCTGCTACTTTGGTGTCACGGTTCTTCTTGGCCAAATTCTCGTCATTAGGCAAGAGCCAAATCTTCTCACCCTCGGTCTTAGCCACTTCCTGCAAGCCTTCAAAATAAGCTTCATCATTGGTGATAGCTCCGGTATATTCGTCGGACAAGGCCGCAATGACCGCACCGGTCAGGGTAGCCAAATCAATCAGACGATCTGCCTTAAGCGTATCGGTCGCAAAGTAGACCGCATCGGCCAAAGTCAACCGGCCTTCAGCATCGGTGTTCCCCACTTCGATGGTCTTACCGGACAAAGAGCCGATAATATCACCGGTCTTATAAGACGAGCCCGAAATGAGGTTTTCACAGGCTGCCACTACGGCCACGACATTGACCGGAACCTTGTTTTTAGCCAAGGCCAACAACGTGCCGATGACCGTACCCGCACCACCCATGTCACAGTGCATGGTAGACATGCCGCGAGCACTCTTAATACAATAGCCACCGCTGTCGTAAGTCAGTCCCTTGCCCACCAAAGCAGTCTTCTCTTGGCCTTCTTCACCGCCGTCATATTCCATGATAATAAAACGAGGAGGCCTGTCCGATCCCTTCGCTACAGAATAAAAAGCCTCCATGCCCAGGTCTTGGATTTCGTGCTCATCTAAGATTCTAACCTCAACCGGCAAGTCTTGGAAAACGTCCTTAACCTTGTCGGCTAAGACTTCGGGATACATCTCATTAGAGGTTTGGTTGACCAGATCACGGGCCAAAAAGAGGCCATCGATGAGATTACGGATTTGCTCCTCGGTCTTGTGAAAGGCCGCTTCATCCAGATTGGTCAAGAAGGCGATTTCGAGCTCCTCGTCTTGCCCTTTTGAATCGTCCTCGTCCTTAGCCAGGTCACTTTTTCTGCTGAACTTGTATTCGGCTTGCCAAAAGCCTTCCATCAAGGCTTCCAGGACGGATTCTTCCTTAAAACCGTCGAGTTCAAAATCGTTCAAGTTCAAGTGAAGTGTGGCCGTCTTGTTATCTTTTGCGGCACGTGCCAAGTTAAAGCTTGCCTTACGTAAGGCTTCCAAGTCCAGCTTATCCCGGTCACCCAGACCTAAGAGATACTGACCCTGACCTTCCATAGAGGGCAAGTAATAGATTTCACCCGCCTTGCCGGCAAAGGTGGAGTGGTTTTTAGCAAAGTCAAAAAGGGCAAGGCCCTCGGTAGACTTGTAACATGTATCTACCCGAAGGCCCTTGTCCTCGTTAAATATAAATTGTGTCATAGGACTAATTTCATCTAACCTCGTATTTTATTTTCCTAAGAGTTCCTTAACGCAAGCGATGATTTCCTCATCCTTAGCATTCTCGAAGAAGAGTTCTTCAAACTTCTCACCGGAGATAGCACCCTTGACCAGGTCCTGATCCAAATCCTTCAGAATATCGACTAAAGGTCTGTAGGTCTTGGTCTTGACCTCGTCCAAAATCTTCTTATTACGCTTAATGGGCACAGCACGCTCTTCAGGATAACCCTGGCCTCTCTCGCCGGTGAAGAGTTTCTCGAAGATATAGCTTAGGTTAAGCTCAGCACCCCAGCCGAAACCTTTGGCAAAAGGAAGGGCTATAGCGTTACCGTTATTAATCTGGCCGAAGAGGAAGGCATCGGTAGGATCCTGGACATGACCGCAAATGACGCCGGGGAAAGAATTCAGGGCCAACATAGCACCTTCACCTGTCCCGCAACCGGTTACTACAAAGTCAGCTGCTCCGGAATTCAGCAAGATAGCCGCTAAGATGCCGTTCTGGATATAGGTTAAAGAGTTAGGGTCATCTGCACCGTACATACCATAGTTATCCACTTCATGGCCTAAAGGCTCTACAACATTCTTCAAAGTCTCATAAACCACATCATTCTTAGCTGCCTGGCTATTTTCCATAATCAATGCAATTTTCATCTAATCTTTACCTCCAAATTTAATAGTGCATCTATCCTAACATGAAAGCTCTTTTGCTTTGGGGCCAAACGGCCACCTAGCTGTAAATATTATGTAAGCTTTTCTCTACCTCAACTAACGGTATTTATTAACAATAGCTTGCATCTGTTCCCATTTATTCTCATAGTCTTCAACAAGCTTAAACTGGGTTCTGGCCCGATCCAGATTATGACCATCTCTGTGTACTCTGAAGTAATGATCCCCTTCCAGATAGTCGGTCAGGAAGCGGATGCCGCATTCAAAGGTCATGAGATAGGCGCCCCAGGGTAGATTATCAATCTCGGTTTCGGTCAGAGCATGGCCCGCCGTTTCCATAAAGCCTCTGGTATAAGCCTCGTACAAACTTAAAGACATCGAGACCTTGCTCAAATCTTTCTCATCTTCCAAAGCGGTAGATGCGCCAAAGCGAATGGAGTCGCCGAAGTCATGCAGGGCCAGGCCCGGCATCACCGTATCTAAGTCAATAACGACAATGGCCTTGTGGCTATCCTTGTCAAAGAGGACGTTGTTGAGCTTGGTGTCGTTATGCGTAACCCTGAGGGGCAGTTCATCACGATCCAACATATCCATCAGCTGACCTACTTTATCCTTGCGGTCTCTTACAAAGGCGATTTCTTTTTCGACTGACTTCACCCGGTCACATGCGTCTTTCTCGATGGCCATTTCCAATTTCTTGTAACGATCGCGGGTATCGTGAAAAAGAGGTATGGTCTCATGGAGCTTAGAGGCATCAAAGTCGGCCAAAAGACGCTGGAAGTTTCCGAAAGCCCTTGCCGATTCATAGAACTGCTCCTCGTTTTCGGCTCTTTCCAGAAAATAGGAATCATCTACAAACAGATACATTCTCCAGCAGCCGCCGTCTTCATCCCTGTAATAGGGCTTACCGTCATTTGTCTTATAGACTTTCATGGTAGAGCGCAAAGGGTCTTCACCGTTGGCCTCAGCCCGTTCGGCAATAAAGTCGGTGACAGCAAAGATATTTTCCATCAAACCGTCGGGATCTTTAAAAGTCTCAGTATTAATCCTTTGCAAGATATAACGCATGGGTTCTCCGGAATCCAATTGCGTATACAAGCAGAAGGTGTCATTCACATGGCCGTTACCGTAACGTACAGCCCCCACGGCTTTCCCTTCGAAGGGGAAAGCCTGGATGGCGTCATTCAATCTTAATTCAGCTTCTCGTCTCATTAATTTTTACCTAAATACCTTTGATATGCACTGTCCATAATTTCGGTGGCGCGGGCAATGTTTCTGTTTTCCAATTCGGCAATAAAAGCGTCATACTCGGAAGCAAAGTCTTTAGTACCTAAAATCCATTGTGTATAGGTTTCCTGCACATAAGTCGTAATAGGACCCATGATACGGTTAAATTCCGCACTCTCTTCCGGTGTGAGCTTGAGCTGCAATTGGCCATCTGCATAAGGCGGTACATCAGGGCGATACCAGTCCGTATTTTTCTGATACAGTTCAGCCGCTGCTCTGGCAAATTCGGAATAGGTTGATAGCTCAGCTTCTAAGCTAGACGCATAGCCTACCCTATAGCGAGAACCCATGGCGCGAAGATTACCGATAGGTGTTCCTTCTTTAGCCAGGAAATCTTCTCTAAGAACCTTGGATCCGTCTGCATTGACATCGTAAGAGACACCTTCAAGACCCCAGTCCATATAGGTCTGTCCCTTTTCGGTAAAGAGGAAGTCAAAGAACTTCATAACCATCTCGGGATTCTTGGCATTGACAGAAATACCCCAGCCTACACCCGGCATGTTTACGGTACGTTCGACACGGTTGCCGTTTTGGTCCTTAGGAGGTGCCATAGCGACCATCTCCAGGCCGGGCACGTCTTTGGCCAAAGACTTGTTGTAATTCGAAGCAGAAGACCAATCGTGAGTAAAGCCGCCTTGGTTAGCACTCATAAGTTCATCACGTCCACTTGGGCCGCGCGTAAAGTAAGTTTGGTCTATCAAACCTTCCTTATACCATTTGCAGGCTTGTTCCATGGCATACTTGAAGTTCTCATGCATGGGGTCATACATGAGATGGCCGTCTCTAGGGTAGAACTGAATAGAAGAGTCCCAGAGGTAGAGGATTTCGTCCGGATGTTTATGACCGGCACGATCAAAGAAAGGTACTTCATCCTTTTCACTGTTGCCGTTAGGATCATCATTCTTAAAAGCGGTCAGGACTTTATAAAGATCATCAACCGTGTCGGGAACAGCTAAACCTAATTTGTCCAGCCAGTCCTGGCGAATCCAGTAAAATTCAGCAAAACGGTTTTCCTGGTTTCTGGGGATAAAGTAGATGTTGCCGTCTGCAGCCGTAGCGGCTCTACGGAACGCATCATCTTCATCCAACATTTTTTGAATATGAGGGGCATGCTCCTTGATAAGATCATTCAGAGGAATCAAGCCTCCGTCAAACCCCAGTTGCTCTAAGGCGGTCATATCCACATAGCCGATAATATCAGACAAGTTATTGTCAGACAGCATTAATTGGAAAGCTTGTGCTTCATCCGAATTGCTTTGGGGGATGCTGGCTTCCAATTCGACATTGGTCAGTTTTTGCACTTCCTGCCAAACCGGCCATTGAGGATCAAAAGGCATATTATTAAAGTTCAAGAAAATAGAGAACTTCTGTTTCTCATCGGAGACATAATATTCCGTATCGCCTCCCTCGGCACTACTTGCTTGAGAGCCTTTGTCCCCTTCACTCACACTACCTGTTGCGTCACCGGTCTTACTTGTGCCGGTTCCCGATTCTCCACCTTTATTACATGCGGTTAAGAACGGAATTGCTGTCATGGACAAAGCCAGTGCAGCTGCAAGTATTCTTCTTTTTTTCATAACTATTCCTTTCTTTTTGCTTATTTTCCTCCCGGACCGAGCCGGGTTTGAAACTTATTATGGTTTTTAACTTATCCTTTAACAGCTCCGGCCGTCATACCCGTTTTGAAGTATTTTTGTAAGAAGGGGTAAACTAATAGCATCGGTATAATCGCTACAACCATAAGAGCGTAGATTCTGGTCTGCGGAGACCAGGTCGATGCCGCCGTAATAATTTGAGCTTCTGTCTCGTTAGCAGTCTGGTCTACCAGGAGCTTCTTCATTAATACCTGTAAGGGCATCAGCTTATCCTGCCTTAAGAGAGTCATAGGCCAGAAATAGCCATTCCACCTGTTAACCAAATAGAACATAGTCACGGTTGCCAGTGCCGGTTTTGACATGGGGAGCCAAATCCTAAAAAAGATTCTAAAATCAGAAGCACCGTCCACGTGTGCCGCTTCCTCCATTTCTTCCGGAATACTTTGGAAGAAATTCTTCATAATAATTAAGTTGTAGGCACTAATACCGAAACCCACAATAATAGCGGCCCTAGTATCCAGTAGACGCAGATCTCTGAAGTTCATATAGGTAGGAATGAGCCCTGCGTTAAACCACATCGTAAAAACGATCATCAAAGTAAAAAGTTTTCGCCCGACCAGACGTTTTCTGGAAAGTGCATAGGCCATAGTGGTTGTAAAAAACATATTCATAGCCACGCCTACAATAGCATAATAGAATGTATTGCCATAGGCGACCCAGAGGTTGGGTATTCTGAGGGCTTCCTTATATGCGTCCAAACTAAAATCGACAATATGTGTAATGACTGTGCCGTTAATGACCGACAATGGTTTACTCATAGATGCAATGAGAATGTAGTAGAGAGGATACACCGTAACCAGTGATATAAGAACACCTATGAGATTCAGAACAAAGTCAAACACCTTCTCGCCTCTGCTTCTGACCGTAGCGGAACCTTGTCTTTTTATTTTTGCTTTTTTTGTAGCCATTCTGTCTGCCTCCTTACCACAAAGAACTCTCTGTCACTCTGCGGCTCATGTAATTGGCCAAAGCTACCATGATAAAGGCCACAACAGCTTCTACTAAGCCGACCGCAGTGGATAAGCCGTAATCTGCACGGCCCGGATTGTCAAAAGCCAGACGGTAGGCATAAGTTGCAATCGTATCGGCTGCTTCATAGGTTGAAGGATGGTACAAGAGAATGATGGTCTCATAGCCGGACCTAATCATCTTACCGATATTCAAGAGTAGCATGGTCATAATGGTAGGCAGAATTCCCGGAAGGGTAACATGTATAATACGCTGTAACTTGTTGGCTCCATCCACAGTTGCAGCTTCATAAAGCGATGTATCAATCCCCATAATAGCCGCAATATATACAAGGGAGTTGTAGCCTGCCTGCATCCATAGGAGCATCAACGTATAAATCGGTCTGAAATATTTGGCCTGAACCATAAAGTAAATGGGTTCTAAACCAAAGCTACGTCGGATAATGTTAATCCAGCCATTATTAGGTGATGTAAAGCTTAAGACCATTCCTGCAACCACAACGGCCGAAATGAAGTACGGTAAGAACGTGATGGTTTGCGTGGCCTTGCTGATACCTCGGCTGGTCATCTGTGTAACCACCAAGGCTAAAATAATAGAGGCCGGAAAAATTAAGCCTAATTGCCACAGAGCCAACATCACCGTGTTTTTCACAGTCCTGGCAAAGTCGGGGCTTGAAAAATACCTTTGAAAGTTCTCAAACCCTACATATCTGGACTTGGCCAAGCCGCCGAAAGGATTGAAATCATAAAAAGCGATACGAAGACCCATGAGCGGCTTATATGCAAATAAAATTAGCCATATAAGCCCGAAAGATAGCAGTACGTATAGCTGCCAGTCACTTCTCATCTGTTTGAGCTTAGAAGTTGTCTTAGGCTTCTTTTGTACTTTTGCTGCATTCATAAGCAAACCTCCCGGTAATTATGTCTATTTGCTAAAGTCGGATGGATGTAAGGGGTTACAAATAGACACTTTCTACATTTTAAGACTCTATTTTGTCTTATTCAATATGCATCTTTTTATAAGATATACTTTTTTTAACTCTAGCTACAAAAGCCACCAGTCTTTGCAATCTTCCAACCAAGTTTGTAAGAGGGCACGATATTCTTGCACGACTTCGGGCTTTTCGGAGGCTACATCCTTCAACTGATAGGGATCTTTTTTGAGATCATAAAGGATATAACGTTCCTCATCGTAGTGATTTCTTAAGACAACTAGATAGTAATCGCTTGACCTGACACCTCTTGCATTCATAGGTGCATTTATAAAGTAGGCCAAACCGCCTGCCGGGTCTTGGTAGCTAATCGAGTTTTCTAAATTTTCTTCCATAATGAAACGACTTAAGTCTAGCCCTTCGATTGAGGAAGGCAACTGATTTTTAAGCCCCACCATAGATATCAAGGTCGGGAAAATATCAGGTGTGTTCATCAGAAACGCTCTCTTACCGGGCTTAAGCTTTCCGGGCCAGCGAATGAGATAGGGGATTTTAACCGAATCATCAAACCAGGGGCCTTTCCTAATCAGTCCGTGGCTTCCCATAAGGTCTCCGTGGTCCGATGCAAAAACGACAATGGTATCCTCTTTCAAACCGGCTTCATCCAGAGCTTTCAAGACCTCTCCGATGTAATAATCCACACCTGCAATTTGGGCAAAATAGTCTTTAACCTCTTCTTTAGCCAAAGCCATGTTCGCTCCATACTGATCTTGCATATCTTGAGGCAGTTCCGATGCCGGGCCCGTCATTTCTGTAAAAGCAGGCGACAACAAGAGTTCTTCCCAATCCTTATCTTGGAAGAGATCTTTAAATCGTTCCGGAACCTGCTCAAAAGGCATATGGGGCGGATTCGGTGCCCACATTAGGAAGAAAGGTTGATCTTTTGGTCTGACATTATCTTTGTTTTTAATAAAATCAATTACTCTTTCGGCTTCAACTTCCGGTGACCACATTCCGGGGAAATCCGAACGTTCCTCAATTTTGTTCGTGTTATCCCAATAGTGCGGTTGATAATGCTGATCATTACAACCAAAAGAGAACCAATATTTAAAGTGATGGCGCCTACTCTCCGGGGTGAAGGCATCCCAGATTTTGCCATCAGACCTTACCTCTTCTAAATGGGCCTGGTCTTCTACAACCGGTGAATCCAGATGCCATTTACCGACATAGCCACAATAGTAACCGTTGGCATCGAGCACATCCGGCAAGCAGGTCGTGTTGACCGGTAAGCGGCACATAAATTGCGAGGTGGAAGAGTTGGCATTGCCCATAACCCGAGCCGTACAAGGGTACTGGCCGGTAAAGAGCATACCTCTGTGCGGCGTGCACACAGGGTAGTTGGAAATCACATTTTCCAACTCAACACTTTCAGCTGCCAGGCGGTCGATATTAGGGGTTAAAACAGGGTCTTCTCCCCTAAAGCCCATACCTCTTTGGCGCCATTCATCCGGGATAAGGTAAAGAATATTCGGCTGCTGAGACATCTTAAACCTCCAGCTTTCCGTAAAACTCAATCTGAGTCAGGGCCGGGAATGGTGATTCACAATCCGGGTTTTTGATTAAAGCTTCCAGACGGACACTTTGGCAAGAGACAGTCTCGGGCAAGTCAAAAACCTGAGGCAAGTCAGTCTTCTCCAACTCCAGTGTAAAACGCTTGGATTCGTCATCGTCGAAGATAATCTCTGCCTGATTCCAATAAGCATCGTGGGGGAAATCGTAGCGAATGGTAAAGCGAACATTGTCGACTGCCATCTTAGTACCGAAGTCTATGGTCATGGCTGCCTTGGGGTCACGGTTAATACCCCAGGACTGATAAGGCCAGGGTCCGTGGCCTAAGTTAGCATGAAGACCGTCTGTAGCATTGCGGGAAGCAAACCAGGCCTCACCCCTGGTCTCGATATTAGCCGTAGAGTGCGGATAGGTCGTGGTGTTTTCGTGGAGGTCATAGGGATTAAAAGAAATGCAGCGTCTGGCTTCAATCTCTTCCTTACGGGCAGCTCGGGCGGTAATAAGGTGCACATCGCCGGTAAAAGCAGCCGGATCATGGCCGACCTTCTTATCCCCGAAAGGGATGGTGAAGGTGTAACATTTCTCGCGCATTAAAACCAGCGCTTCATCCATGGTGGCGTCCAGTCTGATCCAAACCCAGGTCATCTCCCGGTCGGATTCAACCAGAATCTGATCACCTTCTTCATAAGTACCTCTGACACCCAGTCTGGGGTAAGGGCCGTGGTGTCCGTCTTCGGCCGTGGTCATCTGATAAGGATTAGCCTCTTCTTTGGCCACATCGGAAGATACAATTTCCTTTCCGTTTCTTAAAACAGCGACACGTAATTTCGGTAAATCCTGATAAAAGCTTTTATCTTGAATGAGTCTCATATATAGCCCTTTCTGCAAAATAAGAGGTCCTGAGACAAAGCTCGGACCTCTTATCGTAAATAAATATTAAGTCTTACTTAAGATCGGTTGTTTGGATGTGGTCCATGTCGTCGAACTCCTGGTTCTCACCGCCCATGGCCCAAATAAAGGTGTAATTCGAAGTACCGACACCCGAGTGGATGGAGTAAGAAGGACTGATAACCGCGTCATAGTTTTGCATAACGATGTGACGGGTCTCATCCGGCTGGCCCATCATGTGGAAGACCACATTGTTCTCGGGGATATTGAAGTAGGTGTAGATTTCCATTCTTCTCTCATGGGTGTGGGTAGGCATGGTATTCCAAACCGAGCCTTCGTCTAATTGGGTCAGACCCATGGAGAGCTGAGCGGTCTCAATGACATCGGGGTGGATGAACTGGTTAATGACACGCTTATTGGCCAAAGCCACCTCGCCCAAAGGCTTCTTATTAGCATCTTGGAAGGTCAAAAGCTTGGTCTCAAAGCTCACGTGAGCCGGAGCCGATACACCGTAGAAACGGGCCGGTTTCTGAGGATCCTTGCTCTTGAAGTGGACTTCTTTGGCCCCCTTGGTGATATAAATACAATCTTGGAAAGCCATATCATAAGTGGTGCCGTCGACCGTAATCTGACCGTCGTGGCCTTCACCTCCGATATTAAAGAAGCCTACCTCACGGCGCTCCAGGAAATACTTAACGCCGAAGGTATGCCAAACGTCCATGCCCTCATCGATAGAAATCTCCTTTTCAACCGGCATGATGCCCAGGGTAACCATACGGTCCACGTGTGAGTAAACCGCCTGGACAGTATCCGGCTGATAGAGATTTTGGATGAGGAATTCTTTTCTCAGTTCCTCGGTTGTATAACGCTTTAAGTCTTCAGGATTCGCAGAATATCTGGTGTCCATAAATTTATTCCTTTCTATTGGTTTAATGATTTATTTCATCTATAAGTCCAAAGACTTACTTCTTACTGATGGTTATTTCTTACCAGTATGGATCCCACCCGGTGCTGAGGCGGGTTAAGGCCTCCATGTAGTAGTAGTCGCCCCAGGAGACGCACTCATCCACACCGCGGTCCTCAGGGATACCATTATAAGGCGAGTGCTTGGCATAAGTGCCGTTTAAAACTAAACCATTAGACTCTTCGGGGTCTTTTACCGCACACTTGTCAATTAGGGCCTTCATCAAGATGGAAGCTAACTTACGGTACTCTTTTCTTTCTTCACCCTCGCAAAGGCCTGCCATTTCCAAGAGGCCGCAGGCCACGATGGAAGAAGACGACGAATCCAAAGGTTCGCCGGAACCTTCACCGAAGTCCAAATCCCAATAGGGTACCAAATCAGAAGGTAAGTGGTTCATGTAATAGGCCAAAGTTTTTTCGAAGTATTCCTTATACTTTTCTTCACCTGTATAACGGTAACTTATCGCAGTACCGTAAACTGCCCAGGCTTGACCTCTGGCCCAAGATGAATCGTCCTTATAACCCTGGAAGGTGACACCTCTATCGGGCGCACCGGTCTCTACATCAAAATAATAGGTATGATAGGCTGATCCGTTGTCTCGTACAATCACTTTCAGGGTGGTCTCGATATGCTGATGGGCTAATTCAGCATAATAAGGATCCCCCGTCTCTTCACTAGCCCAATATAGAAGTCCTAAATTAAGTAGACAATCTACAATTAAACGATTGTGGTCGGGGCTTCCGAAAGGTCCCCAAGCCTGGAGGAACTTGCCTTTTTCATTCCAGCGCGAAGCCAACTGATCAGCAGCCAAAATTGCCGCCGTTCTGGCATCCTCATCGCCGGTAAGTTTATAAGCCGATACACAAGCCAAGCTGTAAAGAAAGCCCATATCATGGTGTTCAACTTCAATCTTATCCACAATACGATCCAAGAAAGACTGAACCATAATACCGCCGGCCAAAGCAAAGATAGGGTCTCCGGTTCTCTCGTAGCTCAGCCAGATCTCACCGGGCCAAAAACCGGTTGTCCATTCCAGGTTATCCTCTTGCCAATATATATTGTTTTCCGAATTGCTGGATTGGCATTTATAGGTAAAGTCAGGTAAGTTTCGCCTCACCTGGTCTACTGCAAAATCAAAAGCATCCTGTAATTCGGATACGCCCAGTTCTGCATACTTGCTTAAGTCAATCTCAAAATTCATTCGATTAGCCTCCTTCATATGACTACCGGTAATAGTAACGAGACAAGTTTAGCACATAAACCGGATGAGCGTGATAAAATAAGACTGCTTTTGGACCTATAAGGAGGCTCTATGGAAAACAGGAAGCTATTACAAAGTTTATATGAAATTTTGGCCGAGACCAATTCACCTCAAGCTGTTGAAGACTTGCTAACTGACCTATGTACCTATAAGGAAATCGAAAATATGGCCCAAAGGCTTCTTGCCGCCCGACTCCTGGCCGAAGGTAAAACCTATCAGGAAATTACATCTGTCTGTAATATTTCTTCTGCGACCCTAAGCCGTGTATCAAGGGCTCTTCAGTACGGAAAGGGCTACAAGAAACTTTTCGTTGAAGATTAACACCTCTTAGGCTGTTTCGAAATAGGCCAGATGATCTTCCAAGCTTTTAAAGAATTTACTTAAGAGTGTGGTGAAAAGAAGATAGAAAATTCCGGTGTAGAACAAGGGCCAAATCAGACCTTGGCTGGTATAGCGTTCAGCTACTTTAATAATTTCCGCCACTGCAATGACCCGCACAAGAGATGTGTCTTTTACCAGAGTGATAATTTCGTTACTCATCGGCGCCAAAATATTTTTAAAAATCTGTGGGAATAACACATAACGGAAAATCTTCCCCCTACTTAAGCCCAAAACCAGTCCTGCCTCGGTTTGACCTGATGAAACGCCTTCGTAACCGCCTTTATAGATAACAGCAAAGTAACCGGCATAGTTTATGCCAAAGGTTATTAGAGCTGCCAGAAAGCGATTTTGTGCGAAAATAACTCGGCCGAATAAAAGGCCCGGTGAAAAGAAAACAATCAAGAGCTGCAACATCAAGGGCGTTCCCCTAATGAGGAGAATCAATGTCTCGCTGGCCTTTCTTAAAATTTTACACTCGGATTTCAATGCAAACATCAATAGCAAGCCCAAAGGAAGAGCTAAGATTAGTGTTAGACTAAAAAGGGCCAAAGACACACCGAAGCCTTTGGCCAATTCCCATGTAATAATCCCAAACATAGACATTATTGCGGCAAGGCTTGGCTTAACTTATAGCGATTGGCTAACTCTTTTAGGCTATCATCCTTCATCTTCGCCTCGAAGAAAGCATCGGCTTTATCGACTAAATCTGACCCTTTTCGGAAAGCCACTACATAGTCCTCTGTTGCACTGTCTAAGACTTCCGGCAAGGGAACCAGACCTTGGAAATTGCTTCCCTCTTTATTAGTAAGATACTCAGCCATAATAAGATCGATTACACAAGCATCAACCGTACCCATCTTAAGTTCAGTCAAGCAATCGATTTGAGCCGTTTTCTCTATATACTTAACATCAGATAAATTCTCTTTAATATAGCTTTCACCCGCTGAGCCGGCCTCGGCGGCAACACTTAACCCATTCAGATTTTCTATAGACTTAATATTCTGCCCTAATTCAGGTTTAACCACCAGACACTGCTTGTTAGTAAGATAGGCCTTCGTGACGCCCATTTCCTTAGCCCTGTCTTCTGACCAAGTTAAACCGTTCCATATGCAGTCAATGCTTTTGGCTTGAAGTTCGACTTCCTTAGACTCCCAGTTTATTTCCTGGAACTCGACCGAAACACCTAAATCTTCTCCGAAGGCTTTAGCCAGGTCGGCATCAAAGCCCACCCATTCTTCACCTTCCATGTAGTCCATAGGTTCAAATCTGGTAACGCCCACGACTAAACTCCCCTTATCTTTAACATAGGACAAATCAGAAGCTCCCTTGCTCGAATTCTCTTTGCCGCAAGCTCCAAGCGTCAGCAAAGAAGCAGCAGTCAGGGTCCAAGCGGCCAATTTTTTAATCGTATTCCTCAATGCTTTTTTCATAATTTCCACCCTTCCTGAGTCGTTTTTATAAGATTGCTGAATACACGGGAAACATAAAAATCAATAGCATGAGTC
>JASBZA010000013.1 GCA_029983685.1 Oscillospiraceae bacterium
TTTCAAGGTTCTTTCTATGTAAAAAGTCTATTGACTATTTACCGCTGGACTTTCTAACAAAATCCGGCAAACGTCATCCAAATGATAGGTCCTGGACGCTTTTACCAGGATTAACTGTCGGCAAAATGCTTCTTTTTCGATAAAGTTTAATAGCGCTTCGGTGTCCTCAAAAAGTTTATAAGATGCATCCGGATCGGTTTCTTCTAAGCCTCGGGCCAAAGTCTGACCCCAGGGTCCCACCAGCCAGGTCCTATCGGGTTTAACCCTCCCCAGGGCCCTGCCTATGTCCAGATGAAGCGCCGGGGCCAAAGATCCCAGCTCATTGACGCCTCCCAAGATAGCCAGGGTCCCGTCATAGTCTCCTTCACGGCTTAAGACATCCCGCAGTTCAAATGCGGACTTCATCGACTCGGGGCTGGCATTATAAGCATCGTTAATCAAAAGGTTGCCCCCGCTAAGACGGACTTCCTCTTGCCTGCCCGATGTGAGCTTTAAATCCGCCAAAGCTTCTACGGCCGGCTTCAAATCATGGCCTAAGACCAGGGTCAAAGCCAGGCCAAAGAGGGCGTTTTGGCAGTTCGAAAGGCTCACTTGCTTTAAAGAAACCGTAGAGACTTTTGTCTCTTCTGCTTGACCTGCTTCTTTTATATAAAAGTCAAAGCTTTGGCCATGGCCGGTTTTACGAATATTTTCGGCGTAAAATTCGGTACCGGACTTAAAAGTACCATAAGTATAGGGTCCATCGTAAGAGGCTAAGATGCGGCTTAATTCTTCTTGCTGCTTCCATTCGGCCGGATCTAAAGTATTGTCTTCTTCTAATTCGGTTCTCAGATATTTACCTTGGCCTTTCATATGGACCAGGTAGACCGGCCTATTAGCTTTTTCTTTCAGGGCAATGTGTAGTAAATAAGGGTCATCGGCATTAATAAATAAGGGAGCACCGGCCTTAGCATCGGATAAGATAGCCCTCTTCTCCTCTGCCAAGTCTTTGCGATTTTCAAAATGTTCCATATGGGAAGTGCCGATATTGGTCAGGACCGCCAAGTCCGGATGGGCCTTATAGGATAAATCCTTCATGTCTCCCTTACCCTCAATCCCCAGCTCAATAACGGCCCAAGGGGTATGTTCAGGCATGTCTAAAAGAGAATAAGCCAAGCCATAACGGTTGTTGAGATTTCCTTTAGTCTTATGGACAACCGTAAAGGGCGACAGGGTCGCGGCAATAAAATCTCTGGTAGAGGTTTTACCGACCGAACCGCTGACTGCAATGACTTGGGCCCGGGTCAGGTCACGGTAGTAGCGGGCAATGTGACCAAGCGCTACGGTGGTATCGTCTACCACAAGCAAGGCCGCCTTGTCCCGGTAACGAGGCACGAGGTCTTTTTCAGATATTAAAAGGGCCCAGGCTCCGTTTTCCAGTGCCTGGTCCAAGTAGTCATGGCCATCGTTATTGGGGCCTACAATGGCCACAAAGAGACCCTCCGTCAAATCCTTACGGCTGTCGGTACGGACCTTTTGTATCACAAGGTCCGTTCGGTCTCCTATAAGTTCAGCCCGGCAGACCCGGGCGATGTTCTGTAGATTAAACTCTTTATGCATCCTAGCTCCTATATCAGTAGCCGTACAGGGCTCCTGTTCCGTCGTTCATACCGTAAGTCAAACTGTCGTCCTCGGAGGGTCCCGGATTGTCATCACCGTAGAAATACAAAACCACAGTCGAATATTTTCGGATGAGGTCGCCGGGTTTAGACCCTCCGGCCAAGTCCTGGTAAGACACTTCCTGGTCGGTGACCGTACCGGCTCTGTTGCCGCCCATGCAGACCACATTGAGGCCCAAGCGTTGGGCCTGCTTTTTGGCATTTTCCAGCGTCAAGCCGGTGAAGTCTTCCATGGTCGTCCACTCGTCGGGTAAGGCATTAGCCTTATTAGAAAGCCAGACCTTGGTATCATAGGAACTATATCCACCGGCAGGCGGGTATTGAGACTGAATAGTTTCACCGGGTTTTAGTTTATCGTCTAACACCGGATAGATGCCTTGCCACATTAATTTCTTTTGGCCATCGGCGAAAGAGCTACCTAATACATCCGGAGAATAGTTCACAGAAAAAATTTTGTTTAAATCATAAGCTTTATATTTCAATGGAAAATCATCGCGAAAGGCGATATATTCACTCATTTGTCTATGAATAGCCTGGAACGACCAGCCATCTGTCTTTTCTAAATCATGGACAGCGGAATAAATGACGTATTGCGGATTATCTGCCGGCAAAAGTGTCACATAGTTTGATGTCTGGGTATCGTCGTTAACACCACCATGCAGATTCCTACTGGATGTACCTGTTTTATAAGAACATTCCAACCCCGGTAAATAAAGCTCCTGACCGGTTCCGTAACGTCCTACGCCCAACATGATTTGTCGTACCTTTTCGGCTGTCTCGACGGAATAAACATTACGGATTACTTCGGGCTGGTGCTCTTCCTTGATTTCGCCGTCCGCATCCACCACGCGTTGGACCAGGTAAGGCCTTAACATGGCACCGTTATTGGCTAGCAGGACATAGTCGGTCGCAAGCCTTAATCCGGTCATGGTAATCTGCTCACCGAAAGCCGTAACCGCCATATCGATTTCCTGGGGTTCCTGGTGGACCAAACCGACATTTTCACCGGCTACATCCAAGCCGGTCTTCTCTCTCAAGCCCAAACGGCTGATGTACTTATAAAAAGTATCTAAACCTAAACCCTGGGCAATTCTTACAAAAGGCGGGTTTCTGGAGTCCCAGATAGCGTAAGAAATACTGATAGCGCCCTTGCTCATATCGTCGTAGGAGGAAATGGCTTCAGGCCAGCCTTCTATATATACGAACTCATCGGACACAATGGATTCGGGCGTAATGGTCCCTTCATCCAGGGCCATGCCTAAGACAAAAGGCTTAAAAGTCGAGCCGACCTCATAGGGTTGTGAAGCACTCTTGCCATACCAGTAGGTACCGGTTAAGTAGTCCAGTTGTTCCTTCTTCTTAGACGGGTCCCAGCTCTTAGGGTCCACATTATAAGGAGCTTCCATAGGGTCATTAAGGTCGAAGTAATTATCGCCGGCCATGGCCAAAATCGCGCCGGTTTTGGCATCCAAAACCAGCATTTGCGCACCGTTCAGAGAATGGGTAACCTCAGCGGCTTGCCTGCTTAATTCCTGAGCTTTGGCTTGGAGGTCGGATTGGATGGTTAATTCCAAGTCATAGCCGTTTTCGGCCGGGACATAAATCTGGCTGGTATTGGGTAAGGTTTGTCCCCAGTAGTTATCGACCTGCCCGTAATAGTAGCCGGTCTTACCGCCCAAGAGGCTGTTATAGTAAGACTCAATGCCTATAACGCCTTCAATGTTCTCATCTCTTTTGTTAGCAAAACCCACAATAGTAGATGCCAGGTCTCCCTGAGGATAGTAGCGTGCCTGGTTGGCGTCCTGGCGCATACCGTAGACCTTAGCCTCATCTAAGAAGACATTGAGTTCATCATTTTTCTCCGCTGTTATTTCTTTCTTGACCACCATGTAAGCGGCGTCTTCATTTTCTTTTAAATTCTGGCGGAACTTCAGAAGGTCGATATCCAGAATTTTGGCCACCTTCTCTTCCACTTGCGCCTGAGTATAGTCGGAGTTCTTGCTGGGACCGAAAACATCCGGCGTCACCCCTACCGTATAAGTAAAGGTGGAGATGGCCAAATCTTTTCCATCTGCCGAACGAATATTGCCGCGGGCAGGATAAATCGGATAGCGGGCCGTGTGGGTATTGGCTGCCATCTCACTGTACTTCTTATGGTCCTTTACCGTAATCTTATAGAGGCTGGCCGTGATAGCCACAGAAAAAGCCAGGACCCCTATGATTACCAGAATAAAACTCTTCCTCAGGCCGTACTTAGCCCGGCGGGTCTGGCGTCTAATCCGGTCTACATATTCTTCACGGCTCGTCTTCCGGATAGGACCTTCGCGCCGTTTTTTATTCTTCCTCATCATAGTTTGTACTTTGGGCGTTGGCTCGAGCCAGACGGATAAAGAACTGGTCGGTCTGGTCCATAGGAACCTCTATGACCTGCTTCTCATTAGGCACATTGAGACCCAGCTGTTGGGCTTCCTTCCTAATCTTATCCAAGTCCAAGTTTTTCGACATAGCTTCGCGACGCTTGGCATTTTCCTTAGTTAATTCATTTATAGTGTAATGAAGTTTAGCATTCTCAGCTGTTATTTCAAGCACCTTGGACTGTTTGTTCAGTAGATAAACCAGGGCCAAAAAGACAAAAGCCACTAGTACCAGGGACATGCGCATGAGACGTTTGGATTCTACCCGTCTTTGCCTGGCTTCTTTGGACGCCCGGTCGACTCTGTCTTCGGGCCTTACTTGTCTTAAAATAGGGCTTTTCTTTTCTTCTTGTTTCTCTTTATCGTTCACATAAAAAATTTTATGGGCCATAATTATTCCTTCCTGTCTTCGTTTCTTACGAATACACGTAAGCGGGCGGACTTAGCTCGAGGATTTTCTGCCATCTCCTCCGCCGAAGGGACAATGCCGCCTCTGGGAATCTCTTTGCCCCACGGCGTTTGGCCGCAAGTGCAGGGCAAGTTCGGCGGGCACTGGCAAGGATTCTCCCATAGCCGGTAAGCCTGTTTCACCATCCGATCTTCCAAGGAGTGGAAGCTGATGATGGCCAAAACACCGCCCGGTTTCAGGTAAGTCAGTATTTCGTCTAAAAAAGTTCTCAAGACAACTAGTTCGTCATTGATATAAATACGTAATGCCTGAAAGGTTCTTTTGGCCGG
Source organism: Oscillospiraceae bacterium (assembly GCA_029983685.1). Lineage (GTDB taxonomy): Bacteria > Bacillota > Clostridia > Saccharofermentanales > Fastidiosipilaceae > JASBZA01. The sequence continues at coordinate 4,811 of JASBZA010000013.1, forward strand.
GTGGCCTTTCTCCCGTCTGGATGAAGCCGGCATAGCCCTTACAACGATATCGGCTAATTGGCCGGTGGTTTCGATGGGGCCCGACTCGTCTCTGTAGGCTAAAATAGCTCGGGCAATCCGATCATGGAAACGCTCTTCGCCGAAGTCCCTAAGAATCTGACTCAAGGTCTTCCGGTCGGTCCGGGCTAAAAAGTCCTTCACGGACTCGCCATGGCTTTGGTCCATCCGCATATCCAAGGGGCCGTCATTACGGTAGGAAAAACCTCTTTTCCCCTGATCGAGCTGCCAGGAAGACACGCCCAAATCTAAGAGAAAGCCGTCCACCGGTCCTAAATGCAAATCTTCCAAAACCTTAGGAAAGTCGGCATAATCCGACTGTACCAGCTTTATTTGAGCCTTGGTTCCGACTCTATCTAATCTACGGCCGGCATAAGCCAAGGCATCTTGATCCTTATCCAGGCCCAAGAGGCAAGCCTCGGGTCCTAAACTCTCCAGGATCTTACTGCTGTGGCCTCCGCCTCCCAAAGTTCCGTCCACATAAAGGCCGTCCTGTTTGATCCGCAAAGCTTCCACCGTTTCTTCCAGCAATATAGACGTATGGTAAAAACTCAGCTCACTCATAGGATGCCCTTAATCTCATATTGGTCTAAGACCAATTCATCTAACGGCGGTTCTTCTTCCAGGCTGGCCTTGTAGAAGTCCAGACCGCAAATTTGCACGCTGGACCCCATGTCGATTAAACAGACACTGTCTCCAGGATTCACTTCGATGTGGTCCCAAAGTTCTTGGCTAAAGGCTAAACGGCCTTGGCCGTCTGCCGTCACCATGAGGGCTTCACCTATAATCTCTCGTCTGAGACGCCTGGCAATCGGGTCGGTACCCGGCAAGGCTTCCAATTGGTCTCGAACCGAGGCGAAATTGTGGGCAGAGTAAAGGACCAGAAAGCCCCGATCCAGACTGTGGGTGATATATAAAATCTTACCCATAGTCTCACGTAGCTTAGCCGGCAGGACCATACGGCCTTTGGCATCAATTACGTGGGTATATCTAGCCATTAATCTACCACTTCTCCCCTCATATCTACCACTTTATACCACTGTATCCCTATTGTACCCAGGTTGACCTTTTCAGGCAAGAAGAAAGTCCTCGCTTTCCGGTTAAAAACCGGAACGAGGACCTGACTTTACAGTATTCTGCAAATTATAAAATTTTAGGGGTAGGAAGTGGGGCTATTGATCGTCTTCTTCAGACTCTGTATCCATGCCGGCCGATTCGAAAAGCTTGTCTTCTTCCATTCGAACAGCTTGCTTCTTCTTATGACGCATTAAGAAAAGATAGAGTACGGCACCTATGGCAATCAGAAGTGACAAAAGTTGCGAGGCTCTGATATCGGTACTGCCGATATAAAGCGAGTCGGTACGGATACCCTCCACAAAAAAGCGAATCAGACCATAGCCCAGGCAGTAGGATGCCACGGTACCGAAAGGTATCTTCGTGCGCTTACGGACTTGAAGCAGGATAAAGAACAAAATCAAATTACCGATAAGCTCGTAGAGGAAGGTGGGGTGAACGGGAAGGTTGGGGTTTTGTCCTAATTCGGGATGGGCATTTAAATAAGCCGTCGTGCCGTTACTAATCATCCCCCAAGGCAGAGCGGTATTGGTGCCGAAGGCTTCCTGGTTAATAAAATTGCCGATTCTTCCGATTCCCTGAGCCAAAGGCACATAGACGACTATGAAGTCTAAGAAAGGCTCGACATGACGCTTCTTAATTTTATGGAAAATCAAAATACCCAAAATGGCTCCGATGACACCGCCGTAAAAGGCCAGGCCACCTTCTCTTATATCAAAAATTTTGATTGGATTATCCTTGTAGTGGTCCCAGGAGAAAATAACATAGTAAAGTCTGGCCCCTATAATCATAGTGATGAGGATAACCAGGAAATTGTCTAAGACAAAGTCTTCGTCTAAGTTAAACTTCTTTGCTTGACGCGTGGCCAAAAACAAGCTCAAAAAAGCAGCTATAGCGATAATCAGCCCATACCAATAGACATCCACGCCGAAAACACTGAAGGCCACCCGGCTTATTTTTAAATTCTCAATACCCAAACCGGGAAAATTAACTAAAAAATCATAATCCATATTTTTATCCTATCTATCTCTTGTCATGTCCGTGAACCAAGACCAGGACACGGTTTTCTTCTTTCACAAAAGACAATTCCTCGACCAGGTCTCGACCTGTAATCTGATTAAACAAGGACGCATAGTCCGAAAACTCCAAACGGTAACTTCTGAGATTGGCTACCATGGCCCCCAGGGTCTTCACATCGTCCATTTGTCTTAAAAAGACGCCCATCTTGGCTCGACTAATCTCCTGCATCCTTTTTTTTTCGTAGGCACCCAAGCGAATATATTCTTCTAAGCGGTCGGCCAAAAGCTCTGCCGCTCGTTCTTCCTGCTTGGAGTCACCGCGAATAACAAGGTGGCTGTAACCTTGTTCTACATAGTAGTGAATGGACAAGGACTCATCGATTAAGCCCTGCTCATAGAATTCTTCAAAACAATTAGAACCCTCACCTATAAGCATTTCCGTGACCAAGGCACCGGCCAATCGGGCATAAATCAGCTCTCTGCCCCCGTAGGATTTGGCCCCTTCGGGATAGGGCTTTTTGTAACCCAAATAAAAAGCCGATACCTTAGAAGGCAGCTCTAAACGTTGCTTGGCCAAAACCGGTGCTTTGCCGTAATCCGATGGAAATTTGAACATGGGGCCGACCCTATTCGTCTTTGACTGACCATCAAAATAATCTCGGTACAAGGCGTCTAAAAAAGTTTTGATACGGTCGATTAGCGCTTGTTCCTTCTCGCCGTCAAAGCTTCCGACTATAACCAAGGTCATGGCGCGGGGATGGTAGGCATTTCGGTAATAGTTTTCCAAGGAGGTCCGGTCAATTTGCATGATGTTTTCCAAAGGACCTTCTTCGGGCAAATAGATAGCCCGGTTCTCGTACATCCCCCTTAATAAAACTTCCTGGCCGACCTCGGTTAAGACCTCTTCTTCCAGAAGCAAGTCGGTACGAAGCCTGTCTCTCTCGAGCTCCACCGAATCCGTCGTGAGGACGCCTTCCAGGATTAAAGATAAGAGACCCAATACTCCCTCTTCAAAGTCATCTACTGTACTGAAAGAATAGGTTGTATAGGTTCTGTGCACCCGTCCTTCAATCTGGATACCCATATCGGCCAAGCGGCCCAGGGTCTCTTTTTGCCCATCCATGTGTAAAAGGGCTTCTTTTAAGAAAAAAGGTGTACCGGCCAAAATATCGACCGGCTCACCGGAGGTCCGATCGGTATAAGATAGCTGATCTGCGCCGAAAGGGATGACCAAGCCGGCAAATTTATTGCTGTAAGCTCTTTTAGGAACGAAGTCAATACGAAAACCCGTAGGATGCTGGTAGAAGCGCACAATTTCACCGGTCACCCTATCCTTACGGTCATAGCGAATCATGGAGATCTGATCAGGCATGGTCCTCTACCTCCCACATTGAAACCGAGCTTTTTTCCGGCAAGCCCAGGTAGGCCAATTGGAGTTCTAATTTTTTGGCCAATTCCAAAACCTTATCCTTCTCCACACTGGAGGCAAAGTAGTCGGCGTTTTCTCCTATAAACTTCCGTCCGCTTAAAAGTTCCAAGCTGTTTAAGTCCAAAGACAAGCTACGGTCATCACGAATCTGTAAAAGACGGTTGTGGTTGGCTCGCATGGCACTTCTAAAAACCGCGTCGTCCAACTTGCCGTCCCGTATTTGACTCAGATGGGCCATGATACTTTCGTAAACATCCTTTGCATCAACATCCTCTAACTCTACGCTGAGGCTGATACACTGGAGCAAGGCATCGTAACGGCTTTCGACCACATAGGCTTGACCTAAATCTTCCAAAATCCCCTGCGACAAGAGACCTCGGTGGTCCTGGCCCAGGATATTGTTAAGGATACGGGCCGTTACACATTCCATAGACGTGTAAGGCGGCAGATTATTAAAAAATAAGATAAGCTGGGCTTTTTCTATAGGAAGCTTTTCTTGCATCTTTCTGGGCTTACCGAAATGCATAATCTCGGGGAACTTACCCGGAATGAGCCAAACAGAATCTCTCCTTCTGGGGAAGGCTTCCAAGCGATTCAAAATCCGGTCGGCTAGTCTGGTGTCTTCCATCTTACCACCGACAAAGACCCGCATTTGGCTTTCGGTAATGAGTCTGAGCCAGGCTTCCTTCAGGTCTTCTTGCGTAATCTCGCTTAAAACGTCGTAGTTTCCCATGGGGTCGACCCACTGGTTGCCGTCAGGCGACAAATAGGCCATGGCATTTCTGTAGATTCTAGAGGCCGAGATATTTTCTTTGGCCCTTACATGCATCATGTGGTTCTGCTTCTCGGTTTCAAAAATCTGCGGTAGGAAGTCGCCTGCCTCATTGCGGGCCGGATGCAAAATCATGTCCAAAAGAAGGTCATAGCTCTCCTCAAAAGGGTGGCTACCGTCCATGCCGGTGTGAACTGAGGACAGGGTAAAGGAAAGTTTTTGCATGTTATTAATTGCGGCATAGTCGATGTGAATCTTAGTCCCGTAGTGATCGTCCAGGAAACGCTTCAGCTCGGGCCTGGTCGGGTATTCGTTGGAGACGGCCGTAATGACATTGGCCAAAAGCGCATATTCCGATGAACGGACCTTATCTAAGGGCAGGTAAAATTCCATCCGGAGATAAGAGGTGTTGTAGCGGTCGCTTCTGGACAGGTATATGGGGATATCGTTGACCTGGGAATAAAGGTAGATATCCGATGAGTTCAAGTGCCAGTCCTGAGCTTCGGCAACGTCGTCTTCCATCTGCTTGGACATGGCGATAAAGCTCGGGAAGCGCACTTCCGTCCTAAGGAAATGTAAGAGTTCTACCTCAATGTAGGTCTCATAAAGTTCGATTTTCCGGTCAAAAATATAAGTCTCTACCATGGGCTGGGGGTCGGTGTGGTTCACCGTAGGTCTCAAGCCGATATTACTGATGGAGTCGTAATAGGTCTTGCCTATTAAGGTCCGGGAAACATAAACGCCGTACTTGGGCCGGACCATGCCACTGGGCATACGGAAATTAGCGGTGGGTATACCGATAGTTCTACCGATAGCATTACCTCTGATCACCGTGCCGGGAATAGCGAAAGGATCGCCCAAAAGCCTGGTCGTCTCTTCCATATCGCCTTCTTCAATAGCCTGACGAATACGGGTGGACGACACAATTTTACCGCCGGCCAAAACAGGCGGGACAACATGGAGCTCGATGCCCTTTTCCTCACAGAAAGCCCTGAGCATCTCAACATTGCCTCTTTGATTTTTGGAAAAGCGGTAGTTTTCGCCGACGACAACGACTTTGGCCCGAAGCGTTTTATAAAGGATGTCCTCCATAAAGACTTCCGGCTCGATATTGGCAAAAGACTTGTTGAATTCCTGCAAAATCAAAAGCTCGATTCCCAACTTGGAAAAATAACGTTCACGCTGCAAATCGGTTTGAATCAGACCCTTAAAGCGATAATCCGATGGCGATAAGGGCGACTCGGGTATGTATTTATTAGGATTGGGCTGCCCTACCACAACGGCATTTAGTACAGTCTTGGGCGGAACGGGCTTGGGGTAGCGGTCAAAAGAGAACATACAAGGTTCTAAGTCCAAGAGCTGGGCTCTTTGGACCACCATGTGGGCTAATTCTTCATGGCCGCGGTGGACACCGTCAAAATAGCCCAGGGCTATGGAGCGACCTTTGGCCGTAGCCAGAAATTCTTGACCCTTAGTCCGACTTAAATCAATTCTTAAGGTTTTCAAGCTCAGCAAACATCCTTTCTGCCCTAAGTGTGCCTTTTTCTTCTCCCGGTCTGACCAGACCCAGGAATTTCCCTCCGGAGTAGGCTCGGTATAGGGTGGACACGCTGACATCTCTGTAGACGGTCTTGCCTTGCAGGATCCTGACAGCATCGTCCGAACCTAATTCTATCACAGGCAGGTCGGGCCTGGCTGTGTCAGGTTCGAAGACAGGAAGGGGCAATGAGCCGTCGCGTATTTTAGACCAGGCCAGCCCCTGCTCCCAACGGTAAGGACCGGTTTGAAGACGTCTTAAGCGCAAAGCATAAGCTCCCAAACCCAATTTTTCGCCCAAATCATGGGCCCAGGTCCTGATATAAGTCCCCTTGGAGCAATGGATGTCCAAGCTCACCTCAATGGGACTTTGGTAGAGACCGAGACCGGGTTTTACGCCTTCTTCTCGGACTTCTTCGGGATATAAAGGATGAGGCTCAGAAAAATCCAAAGGCAGTTTAGAGTCCAAACGTTCCGTTTTGAAGGAATTATCTAATATTTTAGCTTCATAGATTTCAACCTGCCTGACCTTGCCCTCAACTTTGATTCCCTGACGGGCATAAGCATACATGGGCTTACCTTGGATTTTGGCCGCCGAATAGGCAGGGGTTTGCTGCAGAATCGGTCCGGTCATGGATGAGACTGCTTCTTCCAGATCTCGTGTGAATTTTTCCTCACTAAAAGTTTCCGGAATATTTAAGGGACCTAAGGCCCGACCCGTAAAATCCTGGGTTTCGGTTTCTTGCCCCATGGCAATCGTCACCCGGTAGGTTTTCGTGTAATTTTCCATATAGGGGATGATTTTCGTATCCCGTCCTAAAACAACCGGTAGAAGGCCGTCGGCGAAGGGATCCAGTGTACCCACATGACCCATTTTCTTCATCCGGGTCAGTGTCCTAAGCCGCCTCAGCATGTCCATAGAGCCCGGTCCCACCGGTTTATTTAATAGCAAAATGCCTTTCCGGTCCATGGCTGACTCCTAAGCATACGATTCCAAATAGTCGGTAAGATAAGCCTCTAATTCCGCCAAAATATGGTCTTGTGCTTGGGCCAAAGTCGTATCTTCCAAGGTAAAACCGGCCGCATTCTTGTGGCCACCTCCGCCAAACTCCTCGGCCAATAGTCTGACATCGACGTCGTTTTCACTTCTTAAGTTACCGCGAACCTGGCCTTGTGAGGTCTCTCTTAACATCAAAGATAAGAGACAGCCCTTTATATCACGCATAGCGCCCGGCATGGCTTCCAGATGCTCGTCTTTGGCCTTCATATCCTGCATCATCTTTTTTGTAACCGAAAGATAGCGCACTTTACCGCCCATAAGTTCTTGCACCTGTGCCCTCAAAAGGCCTTCTACATAAAAGGTCTGCCAGTCCACTTCTTTCAGGAGATGACTGTTGAGGCGGGGAAAATCAATACCTTGGCGAATCAGGTCAGCCCCCACCTCCAGGGTATGGGGCGTCACCGAGTTATAAGAATAGGCTCCCGTATCGGTCAAAAGTCCCGAGTAAAGCGAGACCGCTATATCCCGGTCCAGTAACGTCCGATTGGACGCTTTCTCCAGGCTATTAATGACATCGTAAATGAGTTCACAAGAAGCGGCCGCATCGGGAAAAATATAGGTTTGAGTATCGTTTTCCAAACGCGAAAGATGGTGGTCCAAGATAAGTCTTTTAGGTGCACTTTCATAATGGTCTCGGCGCTTACCCAGCCGGTCCGGTGTAGACAGGTCCACCATAATGGCCAGTGCTTGCTTGGTTTGAAGTGCTTCTTTCTCAGAATCCTTTAATTTAGGCCAAATCTTTAGAAGCTCTTGGCCGGGCAGGTAGGAAAATTGCTCTATGAGGGGTTCTTCCAAGAGGACCTCAGCCTTGTAGCCGATTTTTTCCATGGCCAAAGCCAGAGCCAGTGACGCTCCGTAGGCGTCGCCGTCGGCTCTTATATGAGGATAAATCAAACAAAGCGGACTATCTTTTGCACCGGCCCAAAGGTCTTGTGCCAAAAAATCCAGCTCGTCTTGTCGCCTGCTTAAAGCGTCTGAAGTCACTTAGTCTTCCTTCTCTTTACCCATTACCTGGTCAATCAGACGGTCAATCTTCTGACCCTCTTCGTAGGTCGTATCCAGTTGAAAACGCAGTTCCGGCGTCTGGTGGACGCGAAGCTCTTTTGCCACCAAAGATCTGAGGAACCCTTTAGAGCTCTCTAAACCTTCCAAAGCCTTCTTCTGCTCTTCGGCAGTTCCCAGGACACTGATATAGCAAGTCGCATAGGAAAAATCTCTGGTCACGTCGACACCGGTCACACTGGTGAAGGCGGGAACGCGAGGATCTTTAAGTTCGTTTTGGATGGCCCGGGCCAGGATACGCTTAATTTCGTCTCCTACCCGAGCTTGTCTATACATAGCCATAATAATTATTTTCTTTCTACTTCTTCCATCTGGAAGACTTCTAATACGTCACCGATTTCCAGGTCATTAAAGCCTTGTAAGCTCAGACCGCATTCGTAACCGGCTACGACTTCACGGACGTCGTTCTCATAGCGTCTCAAGGAGGCTAATTTACCGGTGTGGATGATGACGTCATTTCTTAAGACTCTGACATCGGAATTTCTATTAATCTTGCCGTCCTTAACGTAAGCACCGCCGATGGTACCCACAGAAGAAACATGGAAGATTTCTCTGATGTCCACATGGCCCACGATAACTTCTTCGAAGACCGGAGCCAACAGACCCTTCATGGCGGCTTCGACTTCTTCAATAGCGTGGTAGATAACCGTGTAAGACTTAACCGATACGCCTAATTCTTTGGCCATATCCATAATCTTGTTATTGGGCCTGACGTTAAAGGCGATGATCGTTGCATCGGATGCTTCGGCCAGACGCAGGTCGGTCTCGGTTACGGCACCGGCCGCGGCATGGACAATATTAATCCTGACCTCGTCATTGCTGAGCTTTTGCAAAGAATGGCTCATGGCCTCAACAGAACCTACAACGTCGGCTTTAACGATGATATTGAAGTTCGTGACCTTGCCTGCCTCAATCTGACTGAAGAGGTTATCCAAGGTAACGGTAGGACCTCTGTTGATCCGCTCTTCTCTCTCTTCTTCGCTACGCTCCTCGGCATAGGCACGGGCCATCTTCTCATCTTTAACCACATAGAAGACAGAACCGGCTTCCGGTACTTCCGGCAAGCCCAAGACCTCTACAGGTACAGACGGTCCGGCCGGTACGTTCTCTTCGCCGTTGGCATTGACCATGGCACGCACGTTACCCACAACCGTATCGGCGATAATGGTATCACCTTGGTGGAGTGTACCTCTCTGGACCAGTAAGGTGGCCACAGGGCCTCTGTTCTTATCGAGCTGGGCTTCAATAATGATACCCTTGGCCTGTTTATTAGGATCGGCCTTAAGCTCCATAACATCGGCATTCAAAAGGACCATTTCCAAAAGGTCTTCGACGCCCTGGCCGGTCTTGGCGGAGATAGGCACCATAATGGTCGAGCCGCCCCACTCTTCGGGAATCAGGCCATGCTCGGCTAGCTCCTGCTTGACCCGGTCGGGGTTGGCATGGGGCTTATCCATCTTATTAATAGCGACAATGATATCCGTATTGGCTGCCTTGGCATGGTTAATCGCCTCAATGGTCTGGGGCATAACGCCGTCATCGGCTGCCACCACCAGGATAACCATATCCGTAGCCTGTGCACCTCTGGCACGCATGGTCGTAAAGGCCTCATGTCCGGGGGTATCAAGGAAGGTAATCTTCCTGCCACCCACTTCGGTCATGTAAGCACCGATACGCTGGGTAATACCGCCGGCTTCGCCCTCGGCTACACGCTCGGAACGGATGTAGTCCAAAAGCGTCGTCTTACCGTGGTCAACGTGACCCATGACCGATACAACAGGGGGCCTTGGCTCCAAGTTCTCTTCTTCATCCTCGGTGTCGTCGAAGATAATGTCGGAAATCTTTACTTGCTTCAAGAGGCTGGTCGTTACACCGAATTCCTCGGCGATAATAGCCGCCGTATCGTAGTCGATTTCCTGATTCTGTGTGGCCATGACACCGTTACGCATCAAGCTGGTGATCACATCGGCAGCCGAACGCGAAATGGCCTCGGCAAATTCCTTAACCGTCAAAGCCTCCGGCAAGGACACGTGGGTTACAGCTGGTTGCTGATTCTGACGCTCCTCGCGCTTCTGCTTATGGCGCTGACGTTCCTTACGTAAATCGTTGTACTTATCCTGCTTTTCTCTCTGACGATAATCATTCTGAGTAAATTCTCTATAGCGTGTCTGCTTCTGGAATTTATTCTTCCCGTCCTGATTTTTCGTAGGCAGCATATCTGCACCGCCGGGCGTAGTCTTCTTCTTACGCCTGGACTGGGAACGGAACTTAGGCTCTTCCTCGTCCTTATCTTTATCAAAAACGGGGGCCGAAGAGAAGCGGTCTTGGCGGCGTCCCGTGAAGCGAGTGCGGCCTTGCTTCTGTCTTTCTTTCTCGCGCTGTTTTTCTTCTTTTCGTTTTGCGAAAGCCCTTGCCGTAGCGGCCAAAGAACCTTCCAGCTCACCTGCAGAAGCAATCTTCTTAGGGGTCGGACCGCCGGAAGCAAGTTTTCTGGGACCGGCAGGTTCAGCCGGTTTAGTCTCAGTCTTCACTTCGACTTTGGAAGCCTTCTTAGGTTCAGCCTTGGCCTTATCTTCTTTATTCGTTTCAAGCTTATCGGCTTCTTCCTTAGAAGCTTTTTCTTCCGTCTTCTTCTCGGCTTTAAAAATATTACCTAATTTACGCGGTTGAGGAGAGGCAATGGGATGGATAGAGCTGTCCTGGGCCGGCGTCTCCTCTTTTGCTTCTGCTTTTTGGGGAGTCGCGCTTTCCTTCGCCTTAGTCTCGGCGGTTTTCTTAGGAGTCTCAGGGGTCTCCAAGTCTGCCTTAGACGAAGCGGCTTCTTTTACCTCGGAAGGTTTAACGGTTTTCTCCGCTATTTCGGTCTTAGTCTTAGCTTCTGCCTTGGTTTTTTCAGTAGCTTCAACCTCCCCGGACTTAATCTTCCGAGGTTGAGGCCCCGAAGACAGGGGTGCCTTCTTCTCAGGAGCCTTCTCCTTTTCAACCGGTGCCTTGGTTTCTGCCGCCGGTTTAGGCTTGGAAGGCGTTAGCTTAGCCTCCGCCTTACCTGCTTTATCGTTTCGGCTTGCCTTCTTCTCGGCATCACCGGTCTTAGGCTTAGGTGTACGTTTGGTCTTCTTAATCTTTACCTTACCGGTAATGACTTTACCGGATACACCTTGCATGCTGATAGTGGCACTATCCTGGTCCGATGGTGCAGATTGCGGTGGATCATTATTAACTTGTTCTAAGGATTCATTCCGTAATCCTGCATCATTCTTATCTACCATATATATAACATTTCCTCCCGATTAACGCGCTTAACCACGCTATTATACTACAAGTAAGCCGGTTATGGCTTGGGCAAAGTTGTTGTCCTTAATACCGACAATCGATCTTTTTTCCGCCCCGGTGTAGTTGCCCAAAGATTGGCTGGTCCCTAACGTTATCAAGGGGACCTCCTGATCTTCCGAGGCATGTTCTATCTTCTTCAAACTATTATCGCCTATATCTTCCGAGACAACGAGAAGCTTAATCTTCCCTTGACTCAAGTCTCTAACAACGGCATTCATACCGGCTGTTACCTGACCTGCCCGGTTGGCCATTCCGATTAAGCGCAAGGCCTTAGCATCTACTTCATTATATAAGGCGGTCTTAAGGTCTTCGGCCGGTCCGGCCTTGAAATGGTGGCGGATAGCGCCCTTGTCTATGGCCTTATCGATACAAGCCTTGTTTCTGCAAACATAGGCGCCTCTGCCTTGGGCCTTGCCGGTCACATCTAAGTAGACCCGGTCTTCTTGTCTCACCAGACGCAGAAGGTCGGATTTATCATGCATCTTTCTACAGGCGATGCACATCCTTTCTGGGGTCTTCTTAGTCCCGGACATCTTAGGCCTCGGTTTCTTCTGCGGGGCTGTCCGACGTGTCTTCTACAACTTCTTCGGTTAAGCCCTCAGCCGCCTCATCAAATCTGGCCATAAAGGCTTCCTCTAAAGACTCTCTGACCTGGCTCTCGGACTTAATATCGATCTTCCAGCCGGTCAAACGGGCTGCCAGACGGGCATTTTGGCCGTTCTTGCCTATGGCCAAAGACAACTGATTGTCCGGTACGACAACCTCCGCCTGCTTGGAATCTTCGGTCTCGGTCAGCTGGATACGGCTGGCACTGGCTGGCTTCAGGGCATTACGGATATAAATAGTCTCGTCCGGATCCCATTCGATAATATCAATCTTCTCGCCTCGTAATTCATTCAAAATGTTTTGGACACGCATGCCTCTTTGGCCGACACAAGCGCCCAAAGGATCGACGTTCTCATCACGGGTTGCCACACTAATCTTCGTTCTGGATCCGGCTTCACGAACACAGTTCACAATCTCTACAATGCCGGAAGCAATTTCGGGCACCTCTTGTTCGAACAGCTTGCGGACCAGATCCGGATGCGATCTGGAAACATAGACCACCGGACGGCCTCTCTTGTCATCAACACGCTTGATGTAAAACATCATGCGTTCGTTAAAGGAATAGTCATCTAAGGGGCTTTGCTCTCTGGAGGTCAAAACCGCTTCCGCACGGCCGATATCCACAACGACTTCGCGTCGGTCTTTACGCTGTACTACACCGGAGGCCAATTCACCGACACGGCTGGAAAACTCTTCATGAATCAGGTCACGCTCGGCTGTAATCAGAGCCTGGCTGATGGCCGATTTGGCCGCCTGGGCTGCCAAACGTCCGAACTGTTCGGGCTGAAGCTCGTACTGTAAAACATCGTCCACTTCAAAATCCGGATCCAAAGCCTGAGCTTCGGCAAGAGAAATTTCCTCGTTGGGATCTTCTAAATCTTCTACAACGACCTTCTCCAAATATATGGACATCTCTCCCGTATCAGGGTCCAAAGTGGCGTGAACATTGTCGGTGGACTTGGCATTGAACTCTCTTTTATAAGCTGCAACCAAGGCCTCTTCAATAGCCGTGAAGATAGTCTGAGGCTCTAAACCCCGTTCCTTACATAAGAGACGAATGGACTCTATTAATTCTTGATTCATCTTGTGCTTTCTCCTTCATCTTAGCCGAAATTAATAACGCGTTTGACTTGTGCTACGGCGGGCAGGTCAAAAGCCTGCTCGGTGCCGTTTACATCCAGGGTCAGGCTGTCCTTGTCATGGGCCAAAAGCGTGCCTTGGATTTTCTTCTTGCCGTCCAGCTTCTGATAAAACGTCAGCTCGACATCGGTGCCTACATAGCGGGCGAAATCCGCTTGTGTCTTCAAGGGCCTATCCAGACCCGGAGACTGAACTTCCAGGTAATAGGATTGGCGAATGTCCACATTCTCATCTATGACCGGATCGGTCTTGCGACTCAAACGCTCACAATCGTCTATGCTTATCCCGCCTCTCTTATCGATGATAAGGCGTAGGTACCACTTCTTTTGCTCCTGCTTATACTGTACTTCCAGAAGCTCCAGGCCTTCTTCTTCAGCCAAAGGTGCCACTAAATCGTGGACTTGGTCGGTTAGTTTCGACATGTCTTCTCTCCCGGGCTTAGGCCCTTAACGTAAGAGAGAGCGATGCGATGACGCACCACTCTCTTAAAGTAAGCTTCATATTCTTAGATATTCTAGCACCTTTCCAAAGCCCTGTCCAGACGGAGGGCCTGAAGCTACGGAATAGGCGCAGAGCTAAGCCGGAAAGTCTAAACCGACTCGTGCTTATTCTTTTGGACCTCTTCCAAAATAGCCTGAAGGAGTTCGGTCTCGGTCGGGCCCTGAGGCTCTTCTTCCTTCTCTTCTTCGACTTGTTCGTGAATGAGTGCTGTCTTAACCTTCTGCAGACTCTTCACAATCGAGAAAATCACCAAAGCGATAATCAGGAAGCTGATAACGGAATTAATAAACATTCCGTAATTAATAGCCACTTCGGGTACATAGTCTTCCGCACCGGGCGTACCTATGGCCTGCTTCATGACAACCTTGAGCGAAGAAAAATCCACACCGCCCAATAAATACCCTATAGGAGGCATAATAATGTCGTTAACCAGTGAGTCGACGATACCCTTAAAGGCGGCACCAACGACCACACCGACGGCCATATCGACCACATTGCCTCGCATAATAAACTCTTTGAACTCGCTCCAAAATTTACTCATACGAATCTCCTCTTGTAGTTAAAATTCTACAAGATTATACCTATACAATATTCTTTAAACGTAAGCCTTGATACGCTCGTCCAACTCTTCCGGCTCGACACTGTACATGATTTCGACTTCGAAATTCTTTTCCTTAGAGAAGCCTTCCAGAGCGGGCAGGAATTTCGCCAAAGCCTCTTCATCGTCTACATTAGCCACCTTGGAAATGCTATCAATATAAACATGGGAAATATCAAAGTCTTTTGCATCTAAGCCGGCAATAAAAGCCAAGAGCTCATCGTAATTATTGACGGGATATTCACTCATGTCGATGACACGAATGGGGTGTCTGACATACTCGTGCAAACGGTCACCACGGACCAATAAAATAATGTTTGCTTCCGGGTTTTGAGCCTGCAGGTTCAAGTCATCTACTAAACGCTTGGTCTTCCCGCTTCCTTTACCGCCGACAATTAGTTTCACCATAATTCAATCTCCTTTGCAATATCCTGTAGGTTTATTATGTTTTATTATAGCCTATTTCCTTTTTTTTCATAGATATATGTGCACTTTACCGTTAGAATATGATTCTTAGAAGGAGGGGTGCCCCTATGACACAAACAAGCCCTGCGTCCGATAAGGTGACGCGCAAGGTTATCTTATTGTCCATCGTGGCCAAGCTAGACAGCCTGACAAGGCAGGAACTCATGCAGACAGCCGTAGGCTCCATGTACATGGATTATTTTCAGTTTTCCGAACTTTTGGACGAACTCATCAAAGAAAAACTCGTTGCCTCCACGCAAAGGAAAAATGAAGTCATCCGCACCGCCCAGGGCCAAGCCCCGGAACGTTACTCCATTACTACCGAGGGGATGAAGGTTTTGGACACACTCCATATGTATCTGCCCCTTCCCGTCTCCGCCTATCTCGAGCGCGCTACCCAGGAAAGAGAGCAAGAGCTAAAAGACGACCGTGCCGTATTGACTCAAATGACCCCTCTTCCCAACGGACAGATTCAGGTCTCTTTATCTCTTATAGAGCACGGCCAAAGATATTTTCACATCGAACTGGACGTTCCCAATGAAGATATTGGTCGTAAAACCTGCCAGGTTTGGAAAGAACAAGCATCAAACCTCTATTCCGAATTTCTAAGAAAACTAAGTTCACCTGCTGATACTACGAAATCTAAAAAAACTATGGACGCGGAACAAATACAGGCATGAAAAAACCTCCGAGCCACCGGTCCGGAGGTTTCTTAGTTCTAAACGAATTGTGTTAAGAATTAAACTTCGCTGAACTCGTCTTTAGGGGCGCCGCAAAGGGGGCAAACCCAATCTTCCGGAACATCAGCAAAAGCGGTACCGGCTTCTACACCGTTATCGGGATCGCCGACTTCGGGGTCGTAGATATAACCACATAAATTACATACATAGCTCTTCATAATTCTTTCTCCTTTTTAATTAATAGGGACTGACGTACACTTCCAATCCCATTTGCGTTTATTATACCGAAAAACTCGGACCTGTCCGTTACTTTAGTATCCGGGATTATTCGTGCCGCCCAGCATCTGGTTGATATCGGTTTGAATCAAAGCCAGGTTTACAATTTGGAGGCCGAAAATCGCCAAAATAATGTAAAGCGTGGAATTGTCCTTACCGGTCAAGCGGAACATACGGTCTTTGGCCAAGCGGTAAATCCAAACCCAGCCGTAGATGCCGCAGGTGACCACACTAAGCAGAACAACCATGGCACCGTTGCCTTGTTCATGAGCTAATTGTGCGGTGTCTTCTTCAATCTTGTACCACCAGTAAAGTCCGTAGATACCACAGGTCACAATACTTAAAAGAATGGCTACAGCAACATTGCGTTCCTGAACCGGCCCAGCATTTTTTACCGGTCCCTGGTTTTGGCCGGAGTATTGGTTCTGGTACTGACTGGACGGGTCCTGATAGCTGTAGGACTGGTTCTGATACGTATTCTGATCATTCGTATACTGCTGTCCGTAAGACTGGTTCTGGTATTGACCCTGGTTCTGATTCTGATCATTGTTGTTATCGTTCATGCTTTTCCTCCTGTGTTACACCTTTTTCTTGAAAACGGCGTTACTACTAAAAATTATAATATATTTAGCTTAGAAAAAGTATAGGGATATAGGGGGCCAAAGTTAAGGTCAGATTAAATTCTCTCGTTTTCGTCTCTTTCTTCCCAAAATAGGAGCAAGAAGGGGACAAGTAAAAATAGCGGAGCCAACCAAATGGCACGAAGGGCCATCAGTTGTGCCGCAGCGAAACCTAAAACGGCTCCCAGGGCGAAAATAGCAATAATGCTGTAATAGGAGATGGCTCTGTGGCGATAAGCCTTGTCTTTGGTCAGGTGATACTTGCTCCAATTCCAGCTGGCGGACCTCAGGTTTCCGATACACATGGTTGAGGCAAAAGTCAGCCCTTCCATCCGGTTAAAAACGGTCACTTGCATGGCACAAGAAAAGGACAAGAGCGAATTGGCAACAATATGAAGCTTGGCCGGCAGAAAACCCGCAATCAGCATGGAAAGCATTTCGATTAATAAAACCGCCTGCTGCCAGACCAGAACTTTGGACCGTTGAAAATGAAATTCGATACGGACCGCAATATAAACCCCCAGCACAAAAGCCAGCAAAGGGATGAGATACTTGCCTATGGCGTGCAAGTTTCCGCTACAGAGGTTGCCTGCTAATAATACAATATTGCCGGTTTGAGCATTGCAAAAGACTTTCCCACGTACAACGTAAGAATAGCTGTCTTGAAAGCCCCCGGCCAAAGTCAGAAAAATCGCCACAAGGAAGGACTCTTCCATGTGGCGCCGTCTCTCAAAAGTTTTTATCTCCAAATTCTCCACTTCCTAACGGAGCTTGTGCGCATGCGATTCAATGAAGTCGAATATGCAGTTAACGAGGTCCTGACTCCAAAAATCGTGTTCGTGCTCAGCTCCTTCCACTAAAGCCATTCTAACATCAAATCCTTTGGCTTTGGCCTTAGTATAAAAATCCGTGCTTTGTTCAAAGGGCACAAGACTGTCCTTATCTCCGTGCAAGAGGAAAAGAGGCGGTATTTGACTTGCTTTATCCAGATAGCTTTGGGGACTGAATTCATCAAGCCTTGCTTCGAAATCCGCCTCCTCGGGATTACCGATTAGGCACCGAATCATGTCACTCTCGGCTTCGGGATTTTGCTTTCGAAGATTCAATGGGCCGAAACAATCGACTGCCGCCAAAACCGAATCCGAAAAATCAGGATAGAGGTCATCCTTATAACATGCCATATTACCGGTTAATGCCACCATCAAAGCGGTGTTGCCTCCCGAGGACGTTCCCCAAATAAGGACCCTATCCGGGTCGATAAGAAATTCATTTTGTTTCTCCTAAAATCTAGTCACCAAAAATACGTATTCGTCAAAAGCAGGCAAATATTCTTAGCCAGCCACTGAAGCAACAAGATAGCAATTAGAACATAGAAAAAGATGGGTCGAACCCTCCAGGCCTTTACCTTTCCTTTAGTAAAGATATTCAGCATATGTGAAAGCATGAAGGCCAGGACGGTAAAAAAAACATAAGGTACCAGAGGATGGTAGAAAAAGCTTTGGCCGATTCGGCCTTGTAAGAGTGAAAAAAAAGCCCTCGTACCACCACAGCCTGGACAGTAAAGACCCGTAGCATGGCGAAAGCTGCATCGATTAAGCGATAAGATGGCATAAAAGTCAATCTTCAGAAAATAAAGAATCCCCCAAAACAAGAGGCCCAGTCCCATTCCTACTAAAAGGAGATAGAAAAAGCCTCTTGAAACTTTGGGGGATTCAAAATCAATCGTACTTTTCAAATTCAAAGCAAATGGCGGCTAAGTCATTAATAAGTAAAACCGCTTTGTTGAATAATGTCGACCAAGCTGTCACCGATGCTGAAGACAATGATGACGGTCACAATACCCAGAATTAAAGATAAGGCATTCAGAATAATGCCGGCTATGGCCATACCCTTTTTCACAGTACTTTGTTTGAGACCGATAATGCCCAGAATTAAGCCGACGACACCGGTTACAATCGAGATGATAGGGATGAAGCAGCATGCCAGTAAGCCTACAATACCTAAAATCATGGAGACCAAAGCCATGGTAGGTGCCTTGTCCTCGGGGCCGTTAGGACCGGGATATTGATTAGACGGAGCACCGGCATTATAAGGCTGATAAGAGCCTTGGTTTTGGCCAAAGCTAGACTGAGGATTTTGGGGGTTCTGAGGACCTGTTGTTTGATTTGGCCCCTGCGTATAGGTGTTGTGTACTTGGCCGGTTGGCTGGACGGGGCCGTTGTAGGCGTTACCGTAATTAAAGTTTCCCTGATTCGAATAAGAATTGCCGGCGTTGTAGTTATTAGAAGTTCCTTGTGGGCCCGGATTTTGCATACCTTGGAACTGGCCGGATGCGTAATGTTGCTCGTAGGTTTTGCTCGCTGCGGACTCTTCGGGCACGGGGGCCTGAACCGGCTCTTCTTTTATTTCTTCTGCTGCAGTTTGCTTCATGGGATTCATGGATTCTACCGGAGAAGGCTCCGATACGGGCTCGGCTTCTTTAACCGTTTCAGGCTCAGCAGGGCTGACGGGACCTTCAACCGTCTGGCCGCAAACACTGCAGACCTTAGCGCCTTCTTCTAACTTGCTGCCGCAATTCGTACAAAATTTCATAATCGTGTCCTCCCTTGACTTTCAAAATTTATAACAATCATGGACTCCGATTCATTATATAATAAAAAACGATTTTATACTCAAAGTGTTATGATATCAGCAGAATTTTAAGCATAAGGAAAGATGAGGAATCATGCGTCACCGTATAGAAGAAATAAGTGATTTTTTGTATCGGGATGAAGAAGACAACAGTCCCTGGATGACCGGATTCAGAGACTGGGCTGTCATATTGGCTTTTCTTATTTTGACCTATTTTTTTGTGCGCTATTATAAACTTCAACCGATTCGACTGCGCAAGCAACTTTATATATTCATCAGCATTGCCCTCCTGGTTACAGTCGTGCGGCGCTTTTTATTAAAGCGAGACTTCTATGATTTAGAGGCTCGTATACCACTATTTAGCTGCAATATTTCCGCCATTTTTCTGGCTGTTAACAGCCTTTTATTCTTTTTACCTTGGCACAGCCTGATTTGGCAAGCGCTCGTGGACTGGTCGGTCTTCGCCGGCATATACGGTGGGGCATTGGCTATCATTTTCGCCTCGCCCGGAAACTATGCCTTCCCCCACATGACCCGCCTGGGCTACTACGTGGAGCACGCCGGCATCTTCTTTTTGGGACTTATGTATATCTTCGAAAGAACCGCACCCTATTCCTATTACACTTTGCTTTATACCTCGCTGATTACTTTATCTTATCTTTATCTCATGCATAAAGTAGCCAATCCCAAACTCGGCACCAACTACGGCTTTATCACCGAGCCTCCCCGAGGAACAGAGTTTCTCGCGCGCTATATTTCGAAGTCAACCTACCAAACCATTTGTTTGACCATGTATTTGGCCTGCAATGCCTTGGCCTGGTACTGCGCCAACCAACTCATTTAAAGGATTGCTAGATGAAGATAGTTTATGTAATTGACCAATTCGACAATTTAAATAACGGCACCACGGCTACGGCCCAGAGGTCGGCAGAGTGTCTTCGAAATTTGGGTCATGAGATTTCCATTTGTGCCATTAACTCCAACAATGTGGAGAAACAACATGTTCCGATTTTTCAAGATTTGATTGAAAAACAGGGTTTTGCCTTTGCCAAAATTCCCGAAGATGAGGTCTTTCGAGATATTTTTGCCGATGCCGACCTGGTCCACTTCTTTTTAGCATCGCCTTTTTGTATCAGCGGGGCAAAAGTCGCCCGTTCTATGAATAAGCCTATGCTGGCCGCCTTTCATGTCCAGCCCAAGAATATCTCTTACAGCCTAAAGCTGGGCACGGTAGACCGATTTAATGACCGGCTTTATAGTCTCTTTCATAGGACCTTTTATAAATATTTTGACTACATCCACTGCCCTTCTCAGATGATAGCCGATGAACTGAAACGTCACGGCTACAAACAGGAACTGGCTGTGATCAGCAACGGGGTTAACGAATTTTACCATCCCTTACCGGATATAAAGAAGCCGGATGCATACAACGGCAAGATTTTACTTCTGATGGTCGGCCGCTTGTCAGGCGAAAAACGTCAAGACCTTTTAGTCGATGCCATTCCCTACAGTAAGTATCAAGATAAAATTCAAGTGATCTTTGCCGGAGCCGGACCTCAGGATAATGCGCTCAAAGAGCTTTCTAAAAGCTTAAAGAATCCTCCCGTATTCGGCTTTTATCATGCCGAGCAGCTGCGGGAATTTTACAATTTCTGTGATCTTTATATCCACTGTGCCGATGCCGAAGTCGAAGGCATCTCCTGCTTGGAGGCCATCACCTGCGGTGCCGTTCCCGTGATTTCGGATGCACCTTATTCGGCCAGTAGCAGCTTTGCCATAAGCGAAAAGAGCGTTTTTAAGGCTGGGGACCCGGAAGATTTGGCTCGTAAGATTGACTATTGGATAGACCATCCGGAAGAAAGAAAACTCTACAAACAAAAGTACGCCAAATTTGCCGAAAAATACAAACTATCCAATTGTATGGACCAAATGGTCCGGCTTTACGAAACCATCTTAACCAATCATAAGGACTAAAAAAGAAGTGGAGGCAAAACTCCACTTCTTTCTATTTCACTGTATTTTTCTAAAACTTAGCTATTTCTAGGCCATAGGTTCCGGCCTATTGAATTCCTGATTTAAAAGTTCCGGCGGAGTCGGTTTAGGTGCCGGCTCCTGCTTTCTCTTCTTACGAAGGATGAAGAGCATCACTAAGCCGATAACGCCCAGTACGGTCAGCACGATACCGAAAATATTTTCGCCCGCTTCGTCCAGAGGAACAATTTGGAAAAAAACCGATCCGAAAAAGTTATAAAGCATGTGCATGAGAATGGGTACCCATAAAGACTTGGACCAGACATAGGCCAAGGCAATAAGGACACCTACGACGAACACATAAACGCCTTGAACGAAGTTCATGTGGAAAACAGCGAAGATCAAAGCGTTAATAACGACTGCCCAGCCCAGCGGCATGACTCTTCTAAGTTCCGCCATGATAATGCCTCGGAATAGAAGCTCTTCGGCTATGGGAACAAAGACTGCCAGGCCCAAGGTCAGGAGGATAGGATTGCCCTCCATCACAAAGGCCGTCTCGGTCATATCGGAATAACCTTGGAAAAGCTTCTGAATGACGTCATTTCTTTCGCCTAATTTCATCAGCAAGGTCATCCAAAGATTGGCAAAAGCCAGGCCCGTGCCAATCATCAAAATCGAAGACAGCCAGTCTAAGGGTTTGCCGGGTCCGGTCAGTACATAGTACTTTTCTTTGCGATTACGCCAGGCCAGGAAAGCGGCAAAAATAATGATTTGCAGCAAGGAGTAAATAATGGCTTTGACCGGGAAAAAGCGGTATAGGACTTCTGCAAGGACTTCGGGGTTGTTGACGCTGAAAACATCGTTCACTCCGTACATGGCCCGAATCTCCGCCCCGTTAATCGCTATGTCGACTCCCGTGAAAACCAACAAAACGATGGCACTGGTAATCATGTGGACCAAGCCCATCGCGATTGGCCAAACAAAGGTTCCCCAGTCCAAACCGGGTTTACGAAATTTTACAGTAGCGGTCGGGTTGGAGCCTTGTTGACCCCCTTCATTTTCAGGCGGAAAATAGCCCGGATCCCAATTGTCTCCTCTTCCCATGTTCTATCCTACTTTCTATTATGAAACAGACCTCTAAGATTCTCTCAGGATGGCATCTTCCATCCTCTTGTAAAACGCATTAAAAACTCTATCCATTTCTCCGGGGTCTCTGATGGATTCGAAGAGTTGATTATTATTCTCCGGTTCTAAAAGGCGCATGATGACCAGCTTGGGCTCCTGATGGTTGCCCAAGTCCGGTTCATAACTCGCCATGCATATATAGGCTTGTCCGCGCATACGGAAGGAATCCAACTTCTCTAAGAAGTACTGGCTCCCCGTATCCACATCCTCCAAAACCAAAAGGTTCTGGTCTTCGGCCAAATCACTCTCCAGCGCCAAAGTCCAGGAAGCATTGGACTTTCCTTCTTGTTTATTCTTGCGTTTAGATCGTGATAAGAAAGCCATGCGGCAAAGCTCCTTTACTCGTTGTCTTCGTCTTCATCCTCTTCGACGTCAAGTTCTTCGTATTCGTAGTCTTCTTCATCCCACTCATAGTCGTCGTCTTCTTCGGCAGCTTGGTCACAGAGTTCGGCATAGTAATCGGCAATCTCGTCGTACTCGTCATCGCTAAGGGTCTCGAAACCTTCGGTTCCGTCTTCCATATCGGTTACACGAGCAAAAATAGCTTCCGGATCGCCGTCATCTACGGACAAGAGGACAACATAGACTTCACCTCTATAGTCAAAGTCGTCCATCATATAGAAGGTAAACTCTTCACCGGTCTCTTCGTCTGCCATCACAATAGAATATTGCGATGCATCCTCAATCATATCGTTTAGCTCATCCAAGAGCGCTTCCTTGGACATCTCGTCATCGTGACTATGGTCGTGACCGCATCCGGCGAAAGCCTCGTGATCAAATTCAGGCATATGGCCTTCTAAATGTTCGCTCATAACAATTCTCCTTTGTTGCTAGTCTTCATTAGCTCGGTCTGACCATCTCTTCTTTTCCAAGAAAGATTGCAGAATAAGCTCGGCCGCTACCTGGTCTACGACTTGGCGATACCGGCCCTTCTTAACGGTTGATTCTCTCAATATTCTTCCGGCTTGCACCGTGGTAAGACGTTCATCGACAAATACAATGGGTACCGGCTTGCCGCCTTCCTCCAGGTCCTCTTCTAATTTGGCCGCAAAGGCTCTAACCATCTGAGCCGATTGGCCTTCTTCGGCATTATCGGTTCTCTTAGGAAGGCCCATGACAATGGATGAGACATCGTATTCTCGGGCCAAAGCCGTCAGGCGGCCCAAGACCTTCTGATCCCGTTTACCGTCCCAATGAATCGTTTCCAAACCGGTTGCACGAATGCCCAGAGGGTCACTAATGGCTACCCCCACCCGGGCCAGGCCGTAGTCTACTCCCAAATAACGCTCGTAAGACGCCATTATTCCGAGATAGACTCCAGATACTCTTTAATAATAATCTCCAATAGCTCGTCGCGCTCCATGCGGCGAATCACACCGCGGGCACCGTGATGGTTGGTGATATAAGTGGGGTCACCGGACAAGAAATAACCCACGAACTGGTTCACAGGGTTATAACCCTTCTCCTCTAAAGCGCCCAGCACTTCCAGCATGATGCTCTTGACTTCTTCGCTCTTATCTTGCTTCAAGCTAAAACGGGTTGTCTCGTCGTTCATAAAAAACCTCCACTTAGTCTGTATCTATAGGGCAATGATAGCACACCGATTACGCAATTTCACCGTGCATTAGACCCGGCCCGTTAAGCTTTAATATTGTTTTTACAATTTCTCCTTCGGCCAAATCTGCTGTGCTAGTCCTTTTTTCAATTGCACAAGGAATGTAATCTTCGGTATAGCCTTGCCAAAGACCTTGATCATTTTTCCGCTCTAATAAGACCCGAGCCTCCTGGCCCTGACGCTTGCTAAAATAGGCCTCTTCCATCTCCTGGGCCAAATCAATAAGCATTTGGCTTCTTTCTTTGGCCACGGAAGCCGGAACCTTATTGGGGAATTTTACCGCCCGGGTACCGGGTCTTTCGGAATAACGGAAAACATGCATCCTGGAAAAGCCCATTTCCTTACAAAAGTCTCGACTCTCTTCAAAGGCTTTCTTATCTTCACCGGGAAAGCCCACGATGACATCGGTCGTAAGGCCCACTAATGGGAAGGCTTCCTTAATATATTGGACGGCACGGCGAAACTGAGTCGTATCGTATTTGCGGTTCATAGCTTTCAAGGTTTTATCGGAACCGGACTGGAGAGACAGGTGGAAGTGCGGACAAAGCTTGGGATTTGCTTTGGCCTTATCCACAAATTCTTTCGTAATGGATTGAGGCTCTAAAGAAGTTAAACGAATCCTCTCTATGCCTTGAATTTGGCCAATCTCCAAAGCCAGGTCTACAATGGCGGATGAATCCTTGCCCTGATCCATTTCGAACGAGCACACGTGTATGCCTGTTAAGACGACTTCCTTGTAGCCGGCTTTAGCAAGTGCCCGGGCTTCCTGCAAAATCTTATCTCTGGATCTGGACCTGACCCTGCCTCTGGCAAAGGGAATGGTGCAATACGAGCAGAAGTTGTTGCAGCCGTCTTGGACCTTGATGTAAGCCCTGCACTCTTTTTGCCGGGACACCGGTCCAAACTCCGCAAAATCCGACGCACGGTCAATTGGCATAAAGTCCGGCTGATTGCCCGATTCAAGGAATTCTTCCACGATTTCAAACGCCCGGTCTTTATAGGCGTTACCGATAATAAGGTCGGCGTAAGCCCCCTCTTCACCGTCTTGTTCCAAGAGCTCGGTTTGGCAACCCAAGCCCACCACCAAAGCATGGGGGTTCATATGCTTGGGTCGTCTCAAAAATTGTCTGGATTTCCTGGCTGCTTCGGCCGTCACCGCACAGGTATTGACCAGATAGATATCGGCCTCCTCTGAAAAATCCACAACTTCATAACCGTGGTTTTCAAACTGCATAAGGATGGCATCGGATTCATAACGATTCACCTTGCAGCCTAAATTTTGTAAAGCCACTCTTCGACTCATTTATTACGCCTCTTATTCTTTCTTCTCTTTTGGCCGGACTTCTTTACTTTCTTGCCCTTGCGCTTGTCTTTCTTGGATTTGCCGCTCTTGCCGGCATGTTTTTTATCGTTCCTGTTAAATTTCTTCTTCTCCTGGTTGGACGCCTGATGGAAGGTCATGTCAATGCGTCCGGACTTCTTCTCATCGACCAAGACCAGGTCCACCTGACGCTTTATGGTATCCACCCGAACCACCTGTACATCAAAGCGGTCTCCAATCTTAAATAGGCGCCTGTGCCCACGGCCCAGGGCGGTCATGGTAACCTCATCGTACATGTAGTAATCATCCATGGTTCGGAAGGGGACCATACCTTCAGCTGAGGTCGGCAGGCGGACAAACATGCCCGCACCGACAAAGCCGGTAACCTCCGCCTCATAAATCTCACCCAAACGGTCTTTATAATACTCGGCTACCTTCTGGTCCACACTGTCTCGCTCGGCTTCGATGGCCACACGCTCCATATCCGAGCATTGTTTGGCCACCTTGGGCGCCTTCGCTTCCCACTGCTTTTGCCTGACTTCGCCTCTGAGAAAACCCTTTAACACTCTGTGGATAAAGAGGTCGGAATAACGCCTGATAGGGGCGGTGAAGTGGCTGTAATCGTGTAAAGCCAAACCGTAATGGCCTATGGGTTCAGACCGGTATTCGGCTTTGGCCAGAGACCTGAGAAGCAAGGTCTGCAGAGCTTCCGAACCCGGCAGGTCCTTCAAATCTTCTAGCAGCAAGCTCAATTCCTTAGGTCTGGGCTGGTGGGAAATCCGAATGTGGCCGCCCTGACGTTTAACCAACTCCCGGAAAACATCCAGTTTTTCCGGATCCGGCCAATCGTGCACCCTGTATAAGAAAGGAAGATTTAACTCCTTACACTTGAGACCGACGAAACGGTTGGCCTCAATCATAAACTGCTCAATAATTCCATTGGCGAAGCTTTGTCTATCGGGGTGAATATCCGTCACCCGGCCTTCTTTGTCAACTTCAATCTTGGTCTCGACAAAGTCAAACTCCAAGGCGCCCCGGTCCTGACTTTTTTCTTCCAAGATACCGGCCAAAACCGCCATGTCGCGAATCTCGTCCATGAAGTCTTCATAGCCTGCTACGGGCTTGTCGTTCGTAATAGAGGTCAAAATATCGTCGTAGTTGGCTCTTAAATCCGACCGTATGACCGACTCCATAATATTACCGTCCAGGAGCTGACCCTGCTTGCCATAGTCCAAGGCCACCGACAAGGTAAAGCGGTCCTGACCGGGGTTCAAACTGCAAATACCGTTGGATAATTGAGGCGGCAGCATGGGAAGAACACGGTCGGCCAGATAGACACTGTTGCCTCTTTCTAAAGCCTCTTTATCCATGGGACTGTCTTCGGTCACATAATGAGCGACGTCGGCTATATGAACCCAAAGCCTGAAACCTTGCCGGGTCTTCTCGATGGAAATCGCGTCGTCTAAATCTTTGGCCTCCACACCGTCAATAGTGAGTGTTTTAAGATGCCTCAGGTCTTCTCGCCCTCGGCTGATTTCTTCATTTACCTGTGCCTCACTAAGACTGTCGGGAATAGCCATGGCCTGGGCTATAACCTCGTCGGGGAACTCTTGCCTCAGACCGTGCATGTAGATAATAGCTTCCATGGCTACGTCAGGCCGGTTGGGATCACCTAAAACCTTTAGGACCTTACCCGTAGCCTGGTCGGCGTCGGGTGCTGAAGTAAGTTCTACCACCACCTTCATACCGAAGGGAGCCCCTCTGAGTTCGCCTGCCGGGATAAAAACTTCGCCTATATCATTCTTGCCGTCAGGAAAAATGCTCCCGCCACGGCCTTGCATCTGTAAAATACCTACTACTTGCGGCATGACCTACGTCCTCTTTCTTAACAAAAATAAAGGAGATACCTTATCTGGTACCTCCTCCTTAAACTTACACATTAAAGACGTCCAAAGTTTCGGCCCTTATAGGAACCCTGAAACACAGCCTCTTCCTTACGCTAATATTAAACCGATGGTGACAGTCAAGACTACAAAGACAATAGCCAAAATGATTGTCAACCGCCGCATCAGGACGTCCTTGGTCCGACCCTTATTATTGCTGTAGAAAGAATCATGTGAGTTGCCGGCCAAAGATCCCATACCCTGGTCATTCGAATCTTGGAACAAAACCAAGGTTACGAGGGAGATACACACTAAAATATCTATAACACTTAAGACAATCAATAAAACATCCATCGTCAAATTACTCCTTCCGCCTCGGGCTTCCTATTCATGAAGCCACAGCTTCAAAAAATACTATCATAGGCCCCGGCAAAACACAAGTTGCCGCGGCCTATACCTCCCGAATCTTGCTTACTTGGCTCTCTTAGCTCTGGTCTCTTTGTGGTAGAGGAGCTTAAAGATTTCACCCACTACGAAAGGAATCAAGCTGAAGCCTATTATAATCAGGAAATCAATCCCGTCCATAGGCCGTGTACGGAACAAGCCGTTAAGGCCCGGGATATAGATAGTAATCAGCGATAAGGCCAAGGACAAGAGTATGGCCTTGTTCATGAAGGAGTTCGTAAAGAAGCCTTGCTTGAAGATACTGTAGTGTTCGGACCTGGACGAGAAGGCTCTGAAAAGCTCTGCCAGAATCAAAGTAATAAAAGCAAAGGTGTACGCGCCATCCGAAGGAATAAAGCTGACTTTTTCGCCTTCCATCTCGGTGTAATTGTTGTCAGTGAGGACCACTTCGGCCCCTTCTATCGCCTGAACCTTACCGTCTACACGGGCCGCTTCCACAAAGTGATCATCATCTTCCAAGGTCGTATAAATCTTCGTATCATCCAGCACCTCGCCTGTAGAATCCGTCAGGCTGTAGCCGTAGCGGGAAAGGCCGATGTTGAAAGAGAAGAAGACAGCCATAAAGATAGCGATGGATTGAACAATGATGGACATGACCATTTCTTTGTTCAAAATCTTATCGGTTCTCTTCCTGGGCACATGGCTCATAATATCGGCCTCCGCCTTCTCCTGACCCAGAGCCAAAGCCGGGAAGGAGTCGGTGATGAGGTTAATCCAGAGGAGCTGAATGGGCAGCAAGGGTACCATGTTGGGACCCATGAGCAGGATGGTAATAAAGATAACCAAAATCTCACCCACGTTACAAGACAAGAGGAAGCCTACGAACTTACGAATGTTGCTGTAAATAACACGTCCTTCTTCTACGGCGTGAACGATGGTCGCAAAGTTATCGTCAGTCAGAATCATATCGGAAGCGGACTTAGATACTTCGGTACCGGTTATACCCATAGCCACACCGATATCGGCGCGCTTCAAAGCCGGAGCGTCATTTACACCGTCACCGGTCATAGAAGCAATATGGCCGTTGGACTGGAGCGCTTCCACAATCCGCACCTTATGTTCGGGCGACACACGGGCATAGACCGCCGTGGACTTAGAAGCTTCTTTTAGCTCTTCATCGGACATAGCCTCAATCTCGGGACCTGCTAAAACCTGGTCTCCATCGCGCATGAGGTCTAAGTCTTTGGCAATTGCCACAGCCGTATCCTTATAGTCACCGGTGATCATAACGGCTTTAATACCGGCCTGGCGACAAGTAGCGATAGAATCTTTAACTTCCGGTCTGGCCGGGTCAATCATACCCATTAAGCCGACAAAAACCATATCCTTTTCAGCGTCATCAAAATCTTTATCATCGTGGTGACTGTAAGCAAAGGACAAGACACGGAGCGCATCTTTGGCAAAGGCCGTATTTTGCTCCAGAATCTCTTGCTTCATCTCTTCTGTCAGCTCTACTTCGCCTTCATTGGTCAAGAGCTTCGTACAACGTTCAATAACAACGTCCGGTGCACCCTTGGTCAAAGACAAAGTGCCTTCGGGGAATTTATCATAGAAAACCGACATCATCTTACGGCCGGAATCAAAGGGCAAGTCACCTAAGCGCTCGTACTTACGTTGGACTGCCTCACGTTCCATAGGAAGTTTTCCGGCTGCTGTCAGCATGGCCCCCTCGGTAGGGTCACCGATAATGCCCCAGACGCCGTCGGAAGTCTCCTCTAATTCCGCTTCGTTACATAAGGAAGCAATTTCCATCAAGCGAATCATAACCGGATTTTCGGAAACCTTCACATCACCTTCTGCCGGTATAATCTCTCCTTCAGGCTTGTAGCCTGCTCCGCTAACATTAAACAAGTTATTGTCGGTATAGATTCTTGTTACGGTCATTTCATTCTGTGTCAAAGTACCGGTCTTATCCGAGCAGATAACATCAACAGATCCCAGAGTTTCTACGGCCAAAAGGCGCTTCACGATGGCGTTCTGGTCGGCCATACGGTTCATACCCAGGGCCAAAACGATGGTTACAACGGCCGCCAAGCCTTCAGGGATAGCCGCTACGGCCAAAGAAACAGCCGTCATGAACATATCTAAGACATTACCGCCTTCGATGATGCCGACTAAGAAGGTTATCCCTACAACAGCCAGCATGAAGATGGCCAGATAAGTACCTAACGTATTTAAGTTCACCTGCAAGGGCGTCAGCTCATCTTTCATCGAAGAAATACGGCTGGCAATCTTACCCATCTCGGTGGATTCACCGGTTCCTACCGCTACCGCAGTACCGCGGCCGTAGGTCACATCGGTCGAACTAAACAAGGCGTTATCGCGGTCACCGATGCCCAAAGGCTCATTGGTAATAAATTCGGCATCCTTTTCTACCGGAACCGACTCACCGGTCAAGGCAGATTCGTTGGCCTTCAGGTTAGACGATTCAATCAAACGGCAATCAGCCGGAACGACATCACCGGCTTCCAAAATAAGAATATCACCGGGGACAATATCGACCGAGTCGATGACCTTGGTCTGGCCGTTACGCCTTACTCGGGCATGAGGAGACGACATATTCTGCAAAGCCGCCACCGCTTCCTCTGCTCGGCCTTCCTGGACCACACCCAAAACTGCGTTAACGATAACAATGGCCAAAATAATAATGGCCTCTATCCAGTCTTTGAGCATAAAGCCCGAAATAACAGCCGCTACCAATAAGATAATAACCAGAACGTCTTTGAACTGGCCCAAAAAGCGTTTCCACAAGGGAGTCTTCGCTTCTTCTTGCAGCTTGTTAGGGCCATAGGTCTCCAGGCGTGCTTTGGCCTCTTCGTCACTTAAGCCCTTGGCCGGATCTACATCCTGCCCTCTTAGGATTTCATCGACACTCCCCAAGTACATAGTGTCTGTAGATTGGGATCGGTCCTTCATCCTGTCTTCCATACTGTTTCCTCCTTTTTGAGTGTCTCATGATAATCCATAAAAAAAGAGACACCTACACATAATGCCAGTGTCTCACATTTACTGACCTTGCCAGGCTATAAAGGGGCCCGTGTTGTTGACAAGGTCTCCGTCTAAAAACGGCTGTTACTCCCGCTGATACCCGCTAGTTTACCCGATAGAAGTGCAGACCGTCAATTGAAAAGAAAGCAAATTGAAGCCTGATAATCAGGCTGAAACTTTGCACTTTGCCCTATTTCTTACTTCTTCTCTAATAAAGCGATACCCGCACAAGCAAGCCCGATTCCCAGAAGCGTAAAGCCCAGGTCGGTTGTCATTTCTCCCATTGCCGATAAGGCTACAACCGCTACTCCCGAAGCCAAGGCAACGGCTTTTAGGACCAGGGAAACGATAGCTTTAACCGACATTTTCTCTTCCGATGTTTGGGCTTCCGTTTTAATCTGCATCAATTCATCCACAGACATCCCCAGTGCCTCCGCCAATTTAGGCAGGGACTTCACATCCGGATACGCCAAGTCACGTTCCCACTTAGAAACCGCCTTGTCGGTCACACACATCTTGTCGGCCAGGTCTTGTTGCGTCATGCCCAGTTCTTTACGTTTGGACTGAATAATCATACCCATAGATTCTTTTTTCATATTGTCATTTCCTTTCACATGCGTTTTGCACAGGTCTTATCTAAACTTAAGTCCCGGTTTCTCTCAACCGACCGTCAGTTTACTTAGGCCGACCTATAGTTTAGTCCGGTTTAGTCTATCTTTCCTTTGTTATAGTCGGTTGGTAATAGAGCAACCCTCCAAGCCATAATCGATACCGTCGAGGATTATTTGTCCTCTGCGTTCCTGATTTTCTTAGAATAACGCTTTCAGAACAAGGACTCAAAGTCTCTTGACACTTCATGTAAAAAATACCTACGTATAAAATTGCAATGATTAAAATAAAAGAAAGCATATCTCTCCGGACGCATAAAAGCCAGTCAAAGAAAGAGGCAGCTCTATGACACACACAGCACTCCAACCACTCCAAGAAGACGAAATCGCCCGTATCCCCCAATACATGGAAAAAGGCCGGGAACTTTATCTGAGCGGTAAAACCAAAGACATAGGCTTTCGCAAAGCTCAGCTGGAAGAGCTTTACGATACGGTTTCACAAAACAAGGAGGCCTTGGCCAATACCCTCCATCAAGATCTAAACAAAAGTGCTACGGAAGCCTATATGACCGAAATCGGCCTTGTGCTCGAAGAAACACGCTACCTGATTAAAAAATTCCCTTCTTGGGCCAAAGCCAAGAAAGCACGTGCCGGCCACGCCCAGATGCCTGCCAAAATAAGGATTCTACAAGAGCCCTATGGCCAGGTCCTGATTATTTCGCCCTGGAACTATCCGGTTGTCTTAAGCCTGGAGCCCATAGCCGCCGCTATTGCCGCAGGCAATACGGTTATATTAAAACCCTCTTCATATAGTCCCGAAACATCCAGATTAATGGCTAATCTCCTGGAAGATTCTTTAGAAGAAGGCCTAGTATCCGTGTTAAGAGGGGGACGGGAAGTAAACCAAGCCCTCTTAGACCAAAAATTTGATTATATTTTCTTCACCGGATCACCTCGAATGGGCAAAATCGTTATGGCCAAGGCTTCCGAACACCTGACGCCGGTAACCTTGGAATTAGGCGGCAAATCGCCCTGTATCGTTGAAAAGTCCGCTAATCTTAAATTAGCGGCCAAAAGAATCGCCTTTGGTAAATTAGTCAACGCAGGGCAAACCTGTGTCGCCCCCGATTATGTTTTGGTCGATAAGTCCGTCACAGAAGAGTTCACAGAACGCCTTAGTAAAGAACTTTCTCGCGTGAGTGAAAACATGTACTACTTCAACGAAAGCTATCCCAAGATTATTAACGACAAACACTATAATCGCCTACAGGGGCTCTTAGAAGGGCAAGAAAATATTAGAGTCTGCGGCGACGATATTCAAAATCCTAACACCAGTCAAATTTCACCTCGCCTGGTCTTGAATCCCGACCCGGAAACCGACCTCATGCAAGAAGAAATTTTCGGACCCATCTTACCTATATTGGAATATGAGAATCTGGACGAAGCTATGACTTTTGTCCGGAATAGGCCCAGACCTTTGGCCCTCTATTGCTTTAGCGAAGATAAAGAAAAAACCCGAGAGGTTATGACCGGTCTTTCCTTTGGCGGAGGGGCCGTAAATGATTGCCTGCTTCACATGGCAGGATCTCATGCTCCCTTCGGCGGAGTCGGCAACTCGGGCATGGGCAACTACCACGGCAAATTCGGTTTCGATACCTTCACACACCAAAAGACGGTTCTGAAAAAAGGACGCTTTATGGATCTTAGTCTCCGTTATCCGCCCTTCCAAAAGAAAGATTTAAAACTCTTAGAAAAAGTACTCAAATAAGCTCAAACGAAAAGAGGTAAAAAAGCAATAAAAAACTCCGTTACAGCTGTAGCGGAGTCTTCTATGGTGCCCAGAGTCAGAATCGAACTGACGACACACGGATTTTCAGTCCGTTGCTCTACCGACTGAGCTATCTGGGCATATGATAAACCGACTCCCGGAGGAATCGGTTTCCTAATGGCGACGCAGAAGGGGCTCGAACCCTCGACCTCCAGCGTGACAGGCTGGCATTCTAACCAACTGAACTACTGCGCCGTGTCTAAAAAATCAATGTGCTTCGTGCTCTAAAAGACCCTTAGTCTCTCGAACGTTTGCTCATTCTATCCGTCTTCCCAAATGTTGTCAACACTTAATGCCGCACAAATTATTTAAGAAAAACTGGTGGGAAGCAGGGGACTCGAACCCATGACCCCCTGCTTGTAAGGCAGGTGCTCTGACCAACTGAGCTAGCTTCCCAAAACAAGAGCAAGATGCATTCTACCATAAAGAAAAGCTTTGTCAAACCTCTTTCGAAGAAAAGCTCTTGCCCTTTTTTTATCGAATTAATTTTACATCAAAGACTCCGCTAAAGCATAGACTTTCTGGATTTCTTCTGTAATCTCGATATGTTGCGGGCATAGGTTCTCGCAGGTATAACACTTGATACATGCCGGCGGTAAGTGGGCCGGATCATGCTTCTTCACATAATTGACCAAGGGCTTGGGGTCATTATAAGAAATATAGTGATTATACTTATTAAAGAGCTCCCACATTTCAATATCCATGGGGCACTCACTGCAGTACTTGCAGGAGGTACAGGGAATCAGCGGCAGAGACCTAAAAATTTCTCTGGCTTTTTCGTACATGACCTCTTCTTCTTTTGTCAAACCTTGGAATTGGGATATGGTGACGATATTTTCTTGGACATGCTGTAGATTCGACATGCCACTCAAAATGGTCAAAATACCGTCCAGATTGGCCACAAAGCTAAGGGCAATAGCCGAAGGGGTTAGGTCGGGCCTTACTTCTTTAAAGAGCTCTCTGACCTTATCGTTGGGGTTAGACAAAGACCCGCCGCGAATAGGTTCCATTATGATCAAGGGAACGCCGTGCTTCCTGGCAATATCGTACATTTCTTTGGATTGATAGATATCCCAATCCAGATAGTTCAATTGGATTTGGCAAAAATCCCAGTGCTTATAGCTTAAGATTTCGTCCAGCACTTCGGGCTTGTCGTGGAAAGAGAATCCGACGTGGGTAAAGACACCCTCTTTTTTCTTATCCTCTTGCCAGTCGATAATGCCGATTTCTTTGGCCTGGTCGAAACGCTCCTTGTTCATGGCGTGAAGGAGGTGGAAGTCAACGTAATCGGTCTGCAAACGGCGCATCTGCTCTTCGAAAATCTCTTGGGTCTTCTGCATGTCCGTGGTAAACCACAAAGGCAATTTGTCGGCCAAATAAAAGCTCGACCGATCATGACGACCGACCAAGGCTTTGCCGTAAAAGCTTTCGGACTGCTCATTATGATACGAATAGGCCGTATCAAAATAATTCACACCGGCCTCGATGGCCATATCGATCATCTTCGTCGTCTGCGCCTCATCGATTTTATCGTCGGCATCTACAGGAAAACGCATACCGCCGAAACCTAGAAGGGATGTTTTAGTCTTCAGTTTGTCATCGGTACGATAAATCATTGTGTTATTCTCCTTCTTTCTCTTGATAAAACTGTTTCAGGCTGGGATAAAGCTTCTTAAATTGTAGGTAACGGGCATCGTAATACTCGACGAAGTCGGACCGGGGCTCTACTACTTGTTCCGTCTCCCCTTTAAAGCAGGCAATGCCTTCTTCCAAACTCTTATAGATACCTGCACCTTTACCGGCCAAAACAACCGCTCCGATAGCAGGACCGGCCTGTTCCTGCCCTTCATGAATATTTAAATTCATGGTATCGGCCAGCATTTGCGGCCAAAGTGCGTTCTTGGCGCCTCCGCCGGTTAAATTCGAGTCCGTCACATGAATGCCTTGTTTCTGGGCAATCTCTAAACAATCTCTTAAGGCAAAACTCACGCCTTCCATCACCGCCAAACTCATGGCTTGAGCACTTGTTTTACGATTCAGACCGATAAAGGCACCGCGCACTTTTTCATCGTTGTGAGGCGACCTTTCACCCATAAGATAGGGCATGAAGAAAGGGCGGTCCGAATCCATATTGTCTTCTTCAGGTAAGACCTCGCCGTAGTCTTTGGCCAAAATATCTTTTACCCACCAATCATAAGCGGATGCCGCTTGCAAAAGAACCCCCATAACGTGGTAGTTACCGTCGGCGTGGCAGAAAGAATGTAAGGAAGAATCCTCAATCGGTATGAAATTCTCACTCGAAATGAAAATAGTCCCCGAGGTACCCAGCGAAATATTACAAGCCCCTTGGCCGATGGTCCCCGTCCCTATAGCCGCTGCGGCATTGTCACCGGCACCTATGACGACTCGGCACGAAGTAGGAAGGCCGGTCTTTTCAGAAATTTCATCTGTAATATGACCGATTGCTTCATAACTTTCGAAGAGTTCTCCTAACATAGACTCTTCCAGCTTGCCGATTTCAAGCATTTTATCCGACCATTTTTTGTTTTTTACATCCAGAAGCAACATGCCCGATGCGTCGGAATAATCCGTAGCTCTGACACCGCTCAATTTATAGGCCAAATAATCTTTAGGAAGCATCACATAGGCTACCCGATCCCAAAGTTCCGGCTCATGTTTTTGCATCCACAAAATCTTAGGAAGTGTAAAGCCCGCATAGGCAATATTTGCCGTTTCTTCAATTAAGATATCCTTTCCGATTTCGTTATTGAGATAAGATACTTCCTGCCCTGTCCTGGTGTCGTTCCACAAGATAGCGGGTCTAAGCACCTTATCGTCCTTATCCAGGGCAACTAGGCCATGCATTTGGCCTGAAAAAGACAAGGCCTCGACCTGTCCTAAATCGTGATCTTGCCCTAATTTCTCCAAGGTACGGAGTAGTGCCTCAAACCAGTCTTCCGGTTTTTGCTCTGAATAGCCGGGACGGTCCATGTAAATCGGATAAGTTTCCGAAACCTGGTCCAGAATGGTCCCCTTTTCATCGGCCAAAACGGTCTTCAGGGCCGAAGTTCCTAAGTCAATACCCAGCAAATACATACTGCCTCAACGCCTCCCAGTTTTCTATTTTATGTTCGTTTATTCATTGTACTATAAATCCAAATCCTTTCGGACTAAAACGACGGAAACATCGTTAATGTTGCTGCCGGTGGGGCCGGTCTTAAGAAGTCCTCCTATACTGTCCAAGGCAACATAGGCATTGTTGTCGGCCAAAACTTCATTTACACTTAGGCCATTTTCTTCAAGCTTGGTCCATGTTTGACCGTCCACAAAGCCTCCTGCCGCATCCGTCGGTCCGTCAGTCCCGTCACTGCCCAAACTAAAAAGCAAAACATTCTTTGTACCGGCCAAAGTCTTGGCTGCGGCCAAGGCCAATTCTTGGTTTCGACCACCCTTACCCTTGCCTTTCAAGGTCACGACCGTCTCTCCTCCCGCGATAAAAGCCAAATGTTCTTCGCTCTCAGAATGACTCAAGCCGATAGAGGCTAAGAATTTCCCCGCCTCCCGGGCTTCACAATCCAGTCGGTCGGTAAGGACAATAGGCCGGTAGCCCAAATCCTCTACAATTTCAGCCGTAAGCTCGCAAAGTAAGCTGACACTGCCACCTATGTAGGTCTTGGCATTTGTTACCTCAACCGCTTCTAATAGTTTTGCCTTGCCTTCTCTTAAAGCTTGCTTTTCCAGATTATTCAAGGCTTCAGCAGTCACTTTCAAGTCAAATTTCTTGGCTACTGCTTTGGCCATAAGCAAATCGGATGTATCGGTTGAAACCGGCCCGGAAGCCACCGTCTCTACGCTGTCGCCCAAGACATCGCTGAGAATAATGGCCCATATCGGGCGAGGCATTAAGGCTGCGGCAAATTTACCGCCTTTTACGCCGGAAAAGCATTTACGGACGGTGTTGATATCTTCTATGCCGGCACCTGAACCTACCAGTTCCGCATTGATAGCCTCATAAAGCGCAGTATCGATAAGAGGTAGTTCGAAAAGGGCACTGCCTCCGCCGGAAATCAACATGAGGATTTCCGTATCGGCATCCAGACTTTGGCAAGTATCAAGCACTTTTTGAGTCGCTCGATACGTATTTTCGTCCGGTTGCGGATGGCCTGCTTCATAAATCTCAACATCTCGGAGCGGTCCTTCCGAATGCTCATACTTGGTGATAACAATACCCCCGACAATCCGGTTTTCCAGGAGATTCAGCGAAGCCCGAGCCATCGTCCACGCCGCCTTGCCCACGGAGACGACAAAAAGTTTTTTGCCTTCTAGATGCAGATTCCGGACACCCTCTTCAACCAGTTTATCCGGCTGGATAGCTCGAATGGTGCGGTCTACGATAAGTCGGAGGTCACGATGGAGATTTTCTAGCTGTGTCATGAATGGGTCTACTTTCTTGGTCTTATTTTGTTCATTATACGTGAAAAAAGGTCCAACTTTGGCTACTTTTACCGGAGCTTACGAAAGCTTTATAATCGACTTATGAAGAAAGAAGAAACGCTGATTATAGAAGATATCCCGGTCCTGGTGACTTGGAAAAAGAATATGAAGCACATGTATCTCCGGGTCTATCCGCCCGACGGGCAAGTAAGGGTAAACTGTGCCAAAGCTTTCACAAGGGAGGAAATCACTGCCTTTGTCCGGGCTAATCTTTCTAATATTAAGAAAAAGCAGGCGGATATGCTTAAGGCCGCTAAGCTAATTGATACATCCTATAAGACCGGGGCAACCTATCGGATCTGGGGCATACCTTATCCTTTAGAAGTCATTTTCAACAATTCTTCTAGACGAGTGTTTTTAGAAGATTCTAAACTTTATATGTATATCCCAGAAGATGCTTCCGTTGACCAGAGAGAAGCCCTCCTTGAGGCCTTCTACCGAACAGAACTACAAAACGCCATTCGAGAAAGAACCCCTCTATTAGAAGACCTCATGGGGATTCGCGCTGAAACATACAGAATTCGTAAAATGACCAGTCGCTGGGGGTCGTGCAACACCCGGGAAAAACGTATTTGGCTAAATCTTTATTTGGCCAAAAAATCACCCGAATGCTTAGACTATGTCATCTGCCACGAATTGACCCATCTTTTGGTACCGGGGCACGGCCACGACAAAATTTTCTATAAAACACTGGAGGAGCATTATCCTCATTGGCGCCAAACTCGAGCGCTCTTAAACGTCCATCCCTTAAAGTATTAGAAAAGGAATCGGAAGAAGCGATTAACAAAGGATGCGAAACGCATGAGAAAGCGGATTTTCAATCCCGGCTTCAAGGGCTCATGACCATCCGGAGCTATACTGGTCTTTTCATCCACTACAATAAGTGCTCTGTCTTCATAAACAGACATGGCTTGACGAAGCTGATTATTAAAGGTTTCACTTTCGATAAGCAGCATGGTCTCCGTATCGATATAAGTCGACCGCATGTCCCAGTTGAAGGCTCCGATCCCGGACCACTTATCGTCAATAACAAAACATTTGCCGTGATAAGATTCACCGCTGTCGTATTCCAAGATGTGCAGGCCGGTTTTTAAAATATTCTTTTTATTCTTCTTATAATCTGCCGCACCGAAGGCATTGTCCGTGTTGGCAATGGAATTAGTCAGCATGGTCACTTCAGGGACTTGGTCCACAATACTGTGGAGCTGTTCTTCCATCCACTGATCCATGATGATATAGGGGGTATGGAAAGTAACATTTTCTTCAGCCTGTTGCATGAGCCAAGTCATGACATAAAAAACATGAGGTTCTTTGGCATATGGCGTTGTGGGGTTAACCAGGAGTGCAATGCGGTCTACCTCGACACTTTGGGCCAAAGCTTCGTCCATTAAATCGGCCAAGGCATCGGTTCCGGGGAAGTTTTTAATAATCTGCCTCAAAGTTTCATCGGCCTTCTTATACTTTCTGCGCCGGATCTCCTTGGGGCGTATCGTGCAAGTTTCGGCATACTCATTTTCCCAGACATGGTCGAAATAGGCCCGAAGCCTCTCAGCCGACCGATCTTTATTATCCTCTACATCAATAACCAGAACATCCCAGTCAACTTTCTGCGGTCTTTCGCCCAGGCCCAGGAAGCTGTCGGCTATGTTTCGCCCGCCCAGTGTATAAAGCCTGTCATCGACCAGGAGATATTTATCGTGTAATCTGCCGTTAATGGACCAGGGCTTGCGGAGGGAGATGGGGTTATACATTTTCACTTCGCAATTAGGGCATTGGGACAAAACCTTAAAATAAGCCATATTTTTGGCCTGCTCTATGCCGGTAACCCCATCAATAAGTAAACGTACCCTTACACCTCTTTGGCCTGCCTCCATGAGGGCGCCTATTAAGAGTTTGCCGGCTTCATCGGTGCCGAATTGAAAGGTAGATAGTTCAATGCTGTCCTCGGCCCGCCTAATCATCTCTAACTTGTAATAAAAAGCTTCTTCATTGGAAGACAGCAGACGAACATATTCTCGTCCTTGCGGAGACCAATTCAACATGGCATCTTCCAGTTTTAAATCGGTTTCCGACGGGACAGATAGTTGTCGGGCAAAAGGCAAACATGCCCCTATAATTATATACAGGGGCAAGAAAATTTTAAGAAAACCATTAAGCATGGAGTACGGGCTTTAAGTCCTTTTGTAATTTGACCTGGTCTTTGACATCTCCTATAAGAATATAACCGCAAAGATTACCGTCGCAATAAGTAAGTTTGCGGTAGATCCCGTGGTCTTCATCTTCGACAACCTCAGATTCAAAGAAATCCGCCTTTTCGGGATAGTCCCTCCTGATGACCTCTTCATCATAGACACCGGCCGACACAATCTGCGTGCCCATGGTCGCTACTCTGTAGGGCGGAACCGTTGGCTCATAAGTGGCATTTCCGCCGGCTGCATTGGTACCGGCCACTTTGCCCTGAGCCATAGAAACTTGCCAAAGACCATACCAGCTTTTTTCGACACTGGCTACGTCACCGGCGGCATAAATAAAAGGGTTCGATGTTTGCATGGACCGATTGACCTCTATTTTTCGGTCAATCCTTAATGTCCCGGGTTTTATAAAAGCGGTGTTGGCATAGACCCCGGTGCTAACAACCACCATGTCCGCCTCAATAGATTTTCCATCATCTAAAAGCACCTGAGAAACCCTGCCATCTTTACCGGCTACAAAAGCGTTCGTGTTGGCTGAACCAATGAATTGGATACCAAGCTTTTCAACCATACGAGTAAAAAGTTCCGCACCTTGTTTATCCAGCTGACGATTCATCAGAATAGGAGTGCGATCGATTAGAGCAACCTCCAGGCCTCTGCCGGCCAAAGCGTGAGCTGTCTCTAAGCCTAAAACACCACCACCTACGACAACAGCGTGTTTACTGGATTCTGCTGCTTTTTCTAATATGTGAGCATCGTCCATGGTCCACAAGGTATAAATCCCCGGGAGCTCTTTTCCTTCAATCGGAGGAACGAAGGAACTTGAACCTGTTGCCAAGATTAAGCGGTCGTAACTAGCTGATATCCCATTTTCGAATAGGACCTTCTTATCTTCTGCTAAAAGCTCTCGAGCCTTATGACCTTGTACTAAAGCAATATCCTGATCTTCATACCAAGAGGCAGGATGTAGGAAAAGCTTCTCTTTATTAGCCGAATCAGCCACAAGCTCCAAAAGTCTCAAGCGGTAATAAGGCAGATTTTTGTCGTCGGTATATATTGTAATCTTAGCTTGACTATTCTCTTTTCGTGCTGCCTGGGCCGCACTGACAGCGGCTATTCCGCTTCCTAAAATAAGGATGTCCATATGGCTTGTCTTCCTTCTTTGCCTTTTAATGCCTATCTTCCTCGGGTATATGGTGATTGTCACCGGGTGACTTAAAGGGAGATTCTTCGGCGAACTGTTTGACCGCCCGAGTTGAACGCTGTATAGGGACAACCGTTCCGGGCCCTCCCACACAACCGCCAATACAAGCCATGCCTTCTAAAAGCATACCATTCTTACGGCCCGCTTTGGCCATACGAAGCATCTGCACGCATTCAGCTAATCCGTCGGCATTTTCGACCTCAATTTTCCTATCCGGATCTAATTCATGAGCTCTGGCCACCACTGCCTGTGCGACACCGCCTCCGACTGCATAATTTCGGCCAGTTAAGGAAGCATCGCCTATCTCGCGATCGGTCTCGATTGACCCGGGCTCAATCTCCAAGGCAACAAACATGCCGAGAAGTTCTTCATAGGTCAGGACGAAATCCACATATTCTTTGATTGGATCTTGCAGAGCCTCCAATTTCTTTGATAAACAAGGGCCAATAAAAACCACCTTAGCCTCGGGGTGATCAGCCTTAATGCGTTTAGCCGTGTAGACCATAGGTGTGGACGACTCGGAGATATAGGGATTAAGATCGGGGAAATTTTTCTTCACCATAAGCTTCCACGAATAACAACAGGAAGTTCCCATATAATCCTGCTTATCCGGTACACGTTCTAGGAACTCTTCCGCCTCGTGCATGGTCGTAAGGTCAGCACCCAGGCCCACTTCAACCACATCTTTGAAACCCAGCAATCGAATAGCCTCCATAATCTGGCTGGGTTTGGTCAGCGCACCAAACTGCCCTACGAAAGAAGGGGCTACGATTGCATAAACTTCTTGAGGACTCTGGATGGCCTTAACGACCTGATAAATTTGCGACTTATCGGCAATAGCACCAAAAGGACAGGCTGTAACACAGGCTCCGCAAGCTACGCAAGTCTCTTCTTCTATTTCAGCTCGATTAAGATAGTCTGACTTAATAGCCTTAACCGCACAAGCATCCGCACAGGGTCGGCCGGTTTCCACAATAGCGTTATAGGGGCATTCATTCACGCACTTTTTGCACTTAATACATTTATCCTGATCAATGTGCATCTGGCCGTCTTCATTATAGATAGCGTTTTTAGGGCAAACGTTAGCGCAAGGATGGGCCAGGCAATTGCGACAGTTGTTTGTGACGAAAATATGGTGTTCCGGGCAAGCTTCACAAGCAATTTTTATCACAGACACCAGAGGTGGGTTGAAGACCCGGGTATTTACATCAATATCTTCAATACCCTCTGTAATAGACCCCGTATCAGCCGCAGTCCTGGCATCCAGCCCCAGGACCATACGAAGTCTTTCTCCGTACACAGCCCGCTCACGAAATACATTTTCACGGAATGTAGCCACTTCTCCGGGTAAGGCACGGTAAGTCTCGTCATGGAGATCTTGCAAGGACTCTCCGTGATAGGCCATGCGAGCAATACTGGCAAAGGCCATACGACGAATAGTAATAACATCTTCAAAACTACTCTTCATGCTTTCCCCCTATTCAGCAGAGTGGTTTTGCAGGTGGTTTAGAACCATCTCCAGAACTTGGCTACGTTTAGCTTCTTCTACCAAATCACCGTCTACAAAAACGATGGGCGGCTGGATGTGATGCTCACCCTTCTTACAGTAATCCCTGCAAGGAATAGCTTCAATCTCTAAGACGGCATCTTCCGGTACGCTGGGATAAGAATGTAAATTCTCTTGCAAATCATAAAGTCCGTCCAAGATGCTATTGGCTCCGTAGAGTGTGCACTTGGCACCTGCGCAAATTTCCACTTTCATAACTGGATGTCCTCCTCATTCTAAAGGTCCGCAATCTCTTTATTTTTACTTATATTAGCATAGTTTGGAGTCTAAAAAATCCTCCCGATTTAAAAGTGTGATTTGAATGTCTTCATAACGTCCTGAGGACATAAGTCTATTGCACAATAAACGATAGGGTTTAAAGCCTAACTTCTCCTGAACTCTTGCCGACTGCTCATTCCACAGAAAATGCCCACATAAGATGTAATCTAAATGAAGCTCATTAAAAAGATATATCATAACCGCTTCTAGCGCTTCAGGCATTAGGCCTTGCCCCCAGTAGTCTGCGGCCAAAACAAAGCCCAATTCACAACATCTATAATTTTCTAATTCAGGGAAGTCCTTTTCCGGATAAGCTTGTATTTCCAGTGAACCGATAACACTTCCGGTTTCTCTATAAACAAGAGCCAAACATCTATGATGTTTAATAAAACTATCCAAAATTTCTCTACTGTCCTCCTGAGACTTGTGCGGTATCCATCCCGCCATAGGTCCGACTTTAGGATTAGAGGCATAATGGAAAAAGTCAGCCAGGTCTGAAAAATCCCACGCCCTGAGCGTGAGCCTGGGCGTCTGTAAAACAAGCTTGCTGATATCTATATTGGGGTTCATTCTTAATCTCCTCGTATCATAGTTTTTGAACCTTGAAAACTGCTTATTTTCAAGGTTGGGT
>JASBZA010000014.1 GCA_029983685.1 Oscillospiraceae bacterium
GACTTGAGGAAAGCCCTTGAAGTATAAAATAAAGTTTACAAGTAGATTTAAAAAGGACTTAAAGCAGGCTAAAAAACAAGGGAAAGATATTGAATAACTGTTTGAAATCATTGAGAAAATTGCAAAAGATGAAGCCCTTGATGAAAGATATAGAGATCATTCATTAGTTGGAAATTACAAGGGGACTCGAGAATGTCATGTAGAGCCCGATTTTTTGTTGATATATGAAAAAACAGAAGAAGTTTTAGTATTATCTCTAGTAAGAACTGGTTCACACTCTGAT
This sequence comes from Oscillospiraceae bacterium, assembly GCA_029983685.1. Classification (GTDB taxonomy): domain Bacteria; phylum Bacillota; class Clostridia; order Saccharofermentanales; family Fastidiosipilaceae; genus JASBZA01. Next base: position 284 of record JASBZA010000014.1, read on the forward strand.
TTGTTTAAGTAAAATAACACAAAAGAGAGACTTTTACGACTCAGATCAAGTCCACGAATGTTCGCAATAGCTGAAAACAAGTCAAATCTTCCCTCTCTTATACAAAAACCTGGATACCCCGACTGTAAACAGAATGCTTATGGGAATTAAGACACTAATGGCATTGGACAAGGAAGGCTGAATCAAGAAGATGATGAGCATCAAGACGATTGGGGCAATGGCAATTTTGGCATTTTTGGCCAAAAATACCACGGCTAAACCACCGAATAAGGCGGGTAAAATATTAGCAAAAGCAGGAGCCAGTACCGGTGACTCTAGAAGGGGTGTTAATTGGTTTAATAAAACCATGCCGATGATGAGAACAACCGTGGTGACAATAGAGCTAACCGCTATGGCAATAGTTGATATGACCTCGCCCTCTTCGGTATTGGGTTCAACTTCGGCTATCTGCATAGCACGTAAGGCTGCAGGTACTTTCATGGCAGTCAGGTTTCCGGTAACAAAGCCTAAATAAGCCCCGCCGGAACCGAGCATAGGCCCGAAGGTTAAGGCTTCAATAATCCCAACGGTCCAAAAGATGGGCGCTACGGCAAGCAAACCTTCTAATATAACCCTGCCATTAGGTTTTATGTTGAAAAAAAGACTCGTTAATAAGGGGTAGGACAAAAAGAATAAAATAGCCAGGACCAAGGAGCTGCGTCCCCAGACATGGACTCTTTCGCGAAAATCATATTTTTTATTAGTCATCATAAAATCACGCTTCCTATTATTTGTGGGACCTAGGGGATAATTTTGTCTAAGGGGATGGCAAAAGCCATGGCACCCAGCATGCTCAGTGGCATGGCATAATTCTCCAACCATTGCCAGTGTAATTTTTTAATCAACAATCCGCATATCAGCATGAGGAAAGAGGAACAAAGCATAACGAAAACAGGAATCCATCCTCTTAGCCCATTGTGAACATCTGAAAAGACCATACCTAAGAAGGTCGCAATCATGCCCACGAAGAGAGAATCCATCAGGATTTTGCTCCATTTAGAATCCCGTTTTTTTAACTTTTGGAGATTATTTTCCATCTTCTTCTGAAAAAACAAGATGACTAAGATTCCGGATAGAATCCCCAAGGTCATAACCCAGGCAATGGAAACATATGTACCGGGGTCCCTTATCGGTTCCTCTAAGGGCAAATTCAGAATTTGGGCCACAGATGCTGCCGCCGGCAACTCATAGGTTAAGGCGCCCAAGACAGACAAGCGCAGCCAGGGTAAGGGGAGTCCCAGAAAACGAGATAAACTGATTAGTCCCAGTAGAATACTGATGGCAGGCGCAAGGCTAAACAGCGCACTACCTATAGAAATATCCTTTAGTGTTTTGCTTTCTATGCCTAGTTCTTTGGCCCTACGCCAAGCTTTGATCAGGAAGAAAAGCGATTGACCTAAGACAAAAAAGATAATAATGCCGGCAAAAAGAAACAAAACAGGGTGATTAATATGAAAATCCATATGCTTTCCTCCACAACTCTGTAAGCAAGACTCAAACTATATAGTTTCCAAAAGCGTCCGATAAAAAGCAATCATGTCTGCTATATTCTCATGCGAAATAGACTCATTAACCGCATGCATGGATCCCAGCTCTTCTGAGGTCAAGCGACAAGGAAGGAAACGAAAGCTGTCATCTGCTACCTCGCCATAGTACCGGCTGTCCGTACCGCCGACCATAAGATAGGGTAAAGGAACAGTGTTAGGGAAAACTTTCTTAATACATGCGCTAATCCGCTGCATACCATCAGACTGAACGTCACTAATATCGGTGGGCTCATTTTCCAGTAAGGGCTCTATCGAATAGTCGAAGCCAAAGGACTTGAAATACTCTTTTACCGATTGGACACTTTCGCCTTGCAAAATTCTTACGTTGGCCACACAAGAGGCATCTTTCGGCAAAACATTGTGCCCGGTCCCGGCATTCGTCATCGTAAAAGAAACACTGGTTCTAAGCATGGCCGCAGTTTGCGGATTTTTAAGAAGGACTTTTTTTATAATAGGAAAGAATAAGGCCGGATTGGCTAAAGCCTTACCCGTCATGCCTTTTTTGTACGGGGCCAGGGCTTTCAGCATCTCTTCAACCGTAGGGGTCAGTCTGAGGGGGAAGGGCTTGTTCTCCACAGCCTGGATAAAAGCAGCCATTTCTCCAATAGCCGTGTGCTTAGGAGGCATGGAAGAATGCCCTTGCACACCTTCAAAGTTGAAGCGAAAACTGTTATTGCCTTTTTCTGCAATCCCCACTACGGCTAAGGAAGGCTCTACGCCCATCATAGATCCGTCGATGATGGCACCACCCTCGTCAAAGACATATTGAAAATGAATATTCTGTTCTTTGAAATATGCAGCAATTTGCTGAGCTCCGAAGCTTCCACCTTGTTCTTCATCAAAACCGAAAGCAAAATAAACATCTCTGGGAGGTCTGTAACCCGTGAGTAATAATTCATCGACCGCCTCCAGAATAGAAATCAGAGAGCCCTTGTCGTCTAAGCTGCCCCTGCCCCAAATCCTTGAACCATCGTCATAGCCGGAAAAAGGCGGATGTGTCCAGCCCTCATCTGTTGCGGCAACAACATCATAATGGGCCGTAAACAAAACCGGCATCGCTTCAATCTGCTCCTTATCTTTGCTTTCAGAAGCTTGCCAATGAAAAACCAAGCCATAGTCATTAATGACCCGGCGATGTAGGTTCTGATGAATATCGGGATAGGCGCTTTCTAAATAGTGGATGAAGTCCAGAAAAAGACTCCAATCTGTATCTTGTGGATTCGGATGAGAACACGTAGGAATCCGAATCGCACCCTGCAAACGTCTTATGCTTTTCTCTATGGACATTTCCTAAAACCGGCTTTCACTTTCTTTTTATTTTAACAAAATGTTAAATCCAATCAACAGTGAATAAAAAAATATGAAACGATAATGTCTTATACGCTTACAGTTTGATTCATTTTGCAGAAAGCTGAAACTGAAAAAGTCATTTGCACAAGATGAAAGAAACTGAAGATAGGTTGAATAGGCTGTCGGAACGTACAGGTCGCTCCAAGGCTTTCTATCTACGACAATTAATTGAAGATGGGCTTGATCAATTGGAATACGAATGCGGCATTTTACAAGATGTGGAAGATTACCGTAAAGACAATCTAAAAACTTATACGCTCGATGAAATGAAGAAACGTTATCCTTGTCGTTGACCTTGGGCATCGACGAGACATTTATGAAAAATAATTTTTCGGTCTCTACAAGTATTTTTATGAAAAGATGGCAGTGCTGTGTGTTAACAAAATACAGCACTGCCATCTTAATTTGAACAGAATAGAGTTTCTAAGAGTCCTTATCGCAAAGCTTTTTTCTGTAGAAGAGTAAGATTGGGATACTAAAAGCCATACTAAGTCCAAATCCGAAACCAGGCATGACGTCTTCGCCTGTTTTGATGACCGGCTTTACATTCACCAGTTTAACACGTGTTATACCGTCTTCGTTTATAGTGAATTTCAGATCTTTGGCTTTTTCATAACCTTCAGGGGCTTCTAGTTCACGCAAGGTATAGGTCTCTCCTATATGCAAGGCTCGAATGACATGGGGCTCTTTTGTTGAAATCCACTCTTCCATAACTTTTCCGTCTTTATCTAAAACAGCCAGTTTTGCCCCGGCAAGCTCCGTATCACTGCCAAGCCTTGTCTTGGAGATAAGGGTTGTGGTTCTTTCGTTCTCCCAAGTAGATTCTAAGACAAGGTCATTTTCATTAATGTGAACTTCTAAGGCATCCGCCTTATTGACATATCCCGGACTAGACTCTATTTCTTGCAAGAACCAAGTGCCATAAGGAATCGCTTGGAAGGAGAATTTTCCATCTTCATCTGTAATGGCAAGATAAGAAGCGTTTTCTCTCTCAGGCGTATCCTGTGCCTTTTTAAAAAGACCAAACATAACGCCTTCTAAAGCTTCATGCGTTTCCTTATCTCTCTTGAGGCCTTCAATCTTGCCTCTAATAAGTTTGTTTTCCAGCACAGAGCCTTCTAAGAGTTGAAAGGCAAAGGTATCAACATCTTGGCCTTGATAAATAAATTCAAATGCAATGGCATTTTGATCCAGAATGAAGCCCTCAGCGGTCTTCTCTTCTAAAAAATAATACTTGCCGAAAGGAAGTTTGCCCGAGTAGGTCAGTGTGCCATCCTCGTCTACCAACAAACTTTCGATTTTGCCGTCTTGAGGAATCTTAGTCCCGTCGGCTGCTGTTATATCCTCGCCGGCATAAAGACCAAAACCAACTGCACGAATATCTGCCTCTCCCGAATAATTGGGATCTTTCTCTAAGGCTTTTTTCAGACTAAGAGAAATCTCCTGTAAATGGTTTTGTAAGCTTAGACCTTTAGATGTAAGAGCAAATTCTTGGCCAGCATAGCTTAACTCTATCTTGTGCTTTTCTTCATCTAAGATATAGCCTTCCGGAGCTTCTTTTTCTACTAACCAATATTGCCCAAGATATAAGGGCTGACTTTGGGCCTGCCCTGTCTCGTCTGTGATAAGCGTATCCACTAAAGTGCCCTTGCCATAGCGCTCTGTTCCGTCCGGCGTTCTAATATCTTCCGCCGCATAAATCTCGTAGATGGCACCTTTAAGGCCCTGGTCTTGATAAATAGGTCTAAAAAGGCCTTCTTCTGCTTTTACCGATGCGAAAACCTGGCCGATTTTGTCGATTTGGACAATCCCTTTTTGGACTGTGTTTTCTTTCTTAATTTCAATATAAATATTCTGCTCTCCGTCACGTTGAGAATTCTCTGCTGTCACATCAAAGAAAATCGGCTCAGAATCCAGCACATAATTCTCGGGTGCCTTAATCTCAATTAACTTATAACCTGTGCCATAAGGCAAAGCTTTAGGCAGCGTAAGCGTACCGCTTTGGTCGGTATAGAAGGTATCTAAAATTTGCGGCGTAGGGTAGTTGATTCGTTGCACGACCCGTTCGCCCGAAGGATCATAAATTTCAAAACCCGCTCCGGCCAAAGGAATAACACGGCCTGTTTCACTATCAAGCTTCACGATTTTAAGAAAGGCCTCGAAATTGTTGTTATTAATAATAAAACTATGTCTTTGGCCGTCTTCGGAAATCGTCACGTCAAATGGCGCCATTAGTTCTCTACCGGGCCAACTTTGAGTCTGCTTAACGATGTAGGTTCCGTAAGGTAGGTTCTTACTTTTGGCATAACCTCTTTCGTCGGCCAGAAGAAGATCTCGTTCGGTCTCTTTGGCCTTATCGTAAGATTCGGCTTTTTTGAGAAAGACTTCAAAAGTCGCTCCCGTTTCCGGCGTTTCAATTTGTGTAGACCCGTCATCGGTGTGCTTAATGATTTCAATGAAACCTTTTTGGACCTCTTCTTTTACCTTCAATTCAATAGTATTTAGTTCCAGCTTAAAATTTTTCGCATCGGCCGGTATGGGATAAACCGTTTCATCCAAAAGATAACCCGAGCTGGGCTTGATTTCTTTCAAGCTATAAGTCAAGCCGGATTTATAGGTCTTGGTCTCAAATTTGCCGTCTTTATCCGTAGTGTATTGGTCTAAGAGTATACCGTCTTGGTAAACACCATAGACCGCTCCTTGCAGTGATCCGTCGCCTTGAGCTTTTCCCGTCTCCTTATCTTCTTTTTGTACCTGCGCCTTCCAGGTCTTCGCTTTATTGTCCATCTGAGCAGTCGAGGTCTCCCCCGGCTTCACCTGAATGTTCACGGGTGTCGTATCCAAAACAAAATATTCATCTGTTGCGGTTTCGGTGATGGTGTAGCTACCTTCGGGTAAGTCCTCCAACAAGGCCTTTCCATTTGACGTCTTAAAGGTATTAGAGCCGGTCTCTGAGGCTTTATAGTTTCCTTCGCCTACCTTTTCCAAATTGACCGGCTGACCGTCTTGGGTCAATGTGAACGTTGCACCGTCAAAGGCTTCCCCCTCAGCGGTTTTCGTAAATTCTATGGCTCCGTTTTTGATCATGATGACGTTGAGGCCAAAATTAACGGAGTCCGGATCACTGGCCTCTAATAAGCGTTGGTCATCTATTGGACTGACGTAGATGAGCGATGCATCCGTGGGACTTTTTCTGTCCCATTTTACAAAGCTTAAGTTTCCGTCTATAGATTCCTTCATGGCGGTAAGATGTAACTTATCTCCATTTACTTGAACGTCTAAGTTGGTCGTATTCTCGACCCGACTCATCTCTCCAATGACATTATTCCTGTCTGTCAAGGTCAAGGTTTGTCCGACTTCTATGGTTAGAGTATTCGTTGATGCGTCATAACCTTGTCCGCTAAAGCTAGGCATCAGTCCATGGCTCTTTACCAAAGCTCTAATCTCATTAATACGGTTACTGACACTCGTACTAACGCCTTCTATTTTGCAGCCTGTTAAAGTCTGCCAAACCAGTAGCTGGGTTGCCGCATAATCCACCTCCGTCTTTTGAGAATTATTCCAACCGTGATAAATCACCATCTTAGATTTATCCAAAAGCGCATTTGAAAGCGTAATATTCGCATGGAAAGTCCAGTCCAACTCTTTGGAGTAACCTCTTAAAATACTTCCCACGGCACTTTGGGCTTTATAAGTATTGTTCCCCAAGGTCGAAATGGCAGGTTCGGCACAGAAAGCGGCCGCCTCGTTACTTTGTTTACTGAACATGGGCATGGAATAGCCTATATAAGGGGCGTCGTTGGCAAATTTCAACGTATAGCCGTAGGGTATAGATTTTTTAACAATATAGGCTTCTTCTCCGGGCACGGTCGCCCGGACTTGATTCGAAAAAAAGACGGATAAAATAATGGACAGCACTATAATGAAGCCTATTTCATTCCATCTTCTCTTTCTATCTTGTGTCTTTTTCATAATACTTGACTCCTTTCTGACATAGAGAAAGCCCGTACGAGTACGAGCTTCTTCCAGAAACAATAGTGTTTTATAGATACATCAATTATCGAGTTTGTAAAACTCAATAGTCCAAATACCGTAATTATCTAGCCACTCAGCACTTGTATACCGTCTGGCACCGTCATAACCATACCAAGGGCTTTTCGGGTCGAACATAAGAGGTAATTGCTCATTCACATAATCAACTGCCATCTGCTCCGCTTGATCCTTGCCGTACTTGGCAATCTCCCAATACATACCTGAATTTCCTACGTAAGGAGACCAATCTATACTTTTTGATGTGGTCGGAGGAGGTATCGGCCTTGGGGTAGGTGTTGGGGCCGGTGTCGGTGTCGGAGAAGCCGTAGGGGTCGGCTTAGGCGGTCTAGGCGTGGGGCTTGGCGTCGGCCTTTTCTCCGTTTCAGGCGCTGATGCGACACGAGCTGTTGTGGTCAGCGAGATTTTCTGAGTCTCCGTGACCTTGCCCGCTGTCGTTTTAGGTCTTCTTTCGGATTTTGTAGGGCTTGGTTTTGTTTGAGTCGCTCTTACGAGTTTTGTAGTCGTGTCCGGCTTAACACCCACTTGACTTTTCATTGAAAGGCTTATGGTTTCGGATACGTTCGATTCACTAAGCTTTTGACTTGCTTTACTCGTCTTAGCGGGTGTTGTTATACTTGTCGCAAAGCTTGTTGAAGAACTTGTCTTCCCTAAACTTGACCCGGACTCTAAACTAAGTCCGTCGGATACATCGGTCGTTCTCGAAACATAACTATCTCTGGTGAAATACAAGATACTCATTAAAACAACTAAAAGCAGAACCAAGCCCAGAATCCAAGGTTCTTTCTTCTTCATCTTGGCTCCTTTCTAATATTCGCTCTAAGGCGATTCATCCCGGAATCTTCCTTCCTCTTATCTCGCCACGAAGATTCACAGGTAAGGAAAAACACATTTTTCGCTCCATACTGTTTTTGCGTCTTCCCTTTATTGAAAACTATCAAAGTACCCAGGTCTCAGTCGGCCAAAGTTCTCGTAAGCAATCAACTTATGCCTTCCGTCTCAGACCTGACATAATAGTACAAAACTCTTTTGGAAGATAAAATGTCACATGCTTAAGCGGCCCAAAGTGCAATTTAAAAATTGTCCACAAAACTTCGCTTATAGCCAATGGTAAAAGCCTTAGGGTCCGGGTACACTTAAAAAACCGGACACACGAGGAGGCGGATATGAAAGAGAAGACCGGGATTAGCATTGAGATCAGGCAGGAAAAAGACATGTACACCTACTCTGTCTTCTACGGTCTCGAGGAAGAAGAAAGCTTATTTAAAGTTGAGACCACTAGTCCGGCCAAGAATCTTTTGGACATAATAAACTTTGTGGATGTTTTTCCGGCAAATAAGGACTTCTTCTCTTTAGCCGAGAAACAACTCGGCAAGACGGAAACGCTTCTACTCTTTTCTCTGTTTGTGGCTGAGGGCGGGGGTTCGGAAGGCTATGGGGTTGAAGATTTTGCGCTGTCTATAAAGAAGTTGGCCCATCCCTTCTTGGAAGAGATCAGAAAGGCCTTCTCAGGCCAAGTCAGGCAGAGAAGCTTTAACATATGCCTCATGCCTCAAAGCAATAAAGAATCTGCCGGCTTCAGTGGTCTTAGAAGCCAAGATATGAAGGGCTTTTTCGAAAATATGATGTTTCTGCTTTACTTAGGAAAGAATCGGTTGCACCAATGTCAGGAGTGCGGCCGATTTTTTATTCGAAAGAAATTTCAAGGTGGGGCACTTTGTTATTATCAAGATACGGACGGTTATACCTGCATTGAAAAAAGATCCAGGCGCAATGTTTTGGCCCGTAGAAAAGCTCATCCTATTTTAGAAGAGTATCGCAGACGTTATAAGAAAAACTACATGCGTGTTGACCGCATGATTCAACGGGATAAGTTAAACATTCTCCCTGCCCAATATCCGCCTTTTCGAGCTTGGCAGGAAGAAGCCGGGGCCTACCGCCAAGCATACATGAAAGGCCAAATAGATAAGGCTGCCTTTACCTTGGCCTTGGATTCTATCCAAGACCTGGAATGCTAAAAGTCGAAATAAACCTAACTTAAGCTCATTTTAGGCTTGGCCTTGCCTTCCTCCGAGCTAACCTGCTTGTACCAGCCCAGAAGACGCAATTCGGTACTCTCATGCTGGAGCTGGTAGAGGACATTCAATATGGTCTCGTCACCGAAATTGGCTTCGCAATCAATGTAGAAGTAATATTCCCAGGGATTTCGGGGGATAGGAATAGATTGAATTTTGGTCATGTTGATACCGTGGTCGGCAAAAAGATCCATGACCTGGACCAGACTTCCGGCGCTATGAGGTAAGCGGACCAGTAAAGACAAGGTGTCTGCCTCTTTGTCGACTTGGAGATGGCGACGTACCACTACAAAGCGGGTTTCGTTTTGGTTGGCATCGGAAAAATTTTCTTCCAAGATGGTGAGCCCGTATGCCTCGGCTGCATCGGACGTTGCAATAGCGGCCATGGTTCCGTCTCCTTCGGCCACATCTTGGGCCGCAAAAGCCGTATTGAGAGACTCCACCACCTCCCAGTTATGGTCTTTAATAAAGGAGCTGCACTGGGCCAAGGCCTGCTTGTGGGAGCTCACGGTCTTAATATCGCTGAGTTTGGTGCCGGGCTTCACTAAAAGACAGTGCTTGACGGTCATGTTGAGAGACCGAGTAATATAAAGATTGGTATTTTGTAAGAGCTGATAGACATCGTCGACAGTGCCCGCCGTAGAGTTTTCCAGAGGCAGAACCGCTGCATCGACCTGGCCTCTTACGACCGACAAAATGGCTTCTTCAAAGGTCCGGTGAGGATAGTAGGCCCTCCCCGGGAAAAGAATAGTGGCGGCTTTGGCCGAGTAAGAATAGGCATTACCCTGGGTTGCCACCAACTGGACCGGATATTGCAAATCTTTTTGCCGGGTTAACATGGTCCCGATTTCCCAATCCATGCTGTCCGGCCTGGCCAAGGCATATTGTCTGGACCTGGACACCCGCATGAGAGTTCGAAGCACAGAGGCACCGTATTCTTTGATATTGGGGTCCTCGGATTCCTGAGCCAAGCGGATTTTTCTCTCCTCCGTTTCCGGATTATAGATGCTGCTGATGGTCTCCTTCTTAACCTGATACACCTCTCGAGCCAAATCCATCCGACGGGAAAAGAGTTCCAGTACTTGGTCATCAATGGCTTGAATAGATTGTCTTAATTGGTCCAGGTTCTTGTCATTTTCTTGGCTCATAATATCCTCCTAGGCTTGAGGCGCACTTACGCTGTCTTCACATAAATAGTGTAATAGTTTCTCGGTCCCCACACGATAACTCTTGAGGCCCAGGCCACCCACCCAGTCCCGGCAAGCCGGCCTTATAACCGATACTTTGCGAAAATCCTCTCGCTTTTCAATATCGGAAATATGAATTTCAATGACCGGTCCATGAAAGAGCTTGAGGCAGTCCAAAAGGGCGTACGAGTAGTGGGTAAAGGCACCGGCATTAATGAGAATCCCCGCTGCCCGGTCCAAGTTTTCCTGAATAAAGTCCAAAAGGTCGCCCTCGTGATTAGACTGGTAGGAAATGAGGCCGTAACCGGTCCCTCGCAAGGCATCCTCAACTTCCGCTTCCACATCCCGCAAGGTAAAACTTCCGTAGTGTTCCTTCTCCCGCCGTCCCAAACAATTTAAATTCGGCCCGTTGATAAGAAGAATCGTGCCTTGAAATTCAGACTGACGTAAGTTTTCCATCTTACTTTTCTCCCATCCCTTGTAAGCCTCGTGCCTGAATAAGTTGGTCCAAGAGCACCAGAGAGGTCGCCGCTTCTACCACCGGCACCGCCCGGGGCACGATGCAAGGATCGTGGCGGCCCTTGATGACCAGGTCGGTATCTTCACCTTTGGCCAAATCGACCGACGCCTGAGCCTGCGAAATCGAGGCAGTCGGTTTAATTCCGACCTGAAAAATAATGGGCATACCGTTGGAAATACCGCCGTCGATACCCCCGCCGTTATTGGTCTTAAACCGCACCTGATTGCCGTCATAATAAGGCACGTCGTTATTTTCCGAACCTCTGGCAGCCGTCATATCGAAGCCTCGGCCCAAGGACACGGCCTTGACCGCGGGCACGGAAAAGAGCATAGATGAAAGTTCGCCTTCCAAGCTCCCGAAAATGGGGTTGCCGATACCTGCGGGAAAGCCCCAGGCTACCAGCTCGACGATGCCGCCCACCGAATCCAAATCTTTCTTGGCTTCGAGGACCAGGTCAATCATCTTTTGGCCTTGGTCGTCATCCAGGACCGGGAAAGTCTTGTCTTTTATTTGGGCCAATGCTTCTACCGGAGGCCTGGCCAAATCAATAGCCCGGTCTTCTATACCGGCCAAGCTCTTAATATGTGCGGCCAAATAAACACCTTGGGCCTCCAAAATTTGCCTTGCCAGACCGCCGGCAAAGCATAAGGGCGCGGTCAGTCGGCCGGAAAAATGCCCTCCGCCCCTGGGATCGTTGGCCCCCTTATAGCGCAGGCGACCGGTATAGTCCGCATGGCTGGGCCTGGGAACATCCTGTAGATTCTGATAGTCCCGGCTCAGCGTATCATGGTTTAAAATCACGGCCGTTAAAGGTGTCCCGGTTGTCTTGCCCTTATAAAGACCCGACAAAATCTTAGGCAGGTCCGACTCCGCCCGGGCGGTAGACCAGGGCGTCTGCCCCGGTGCCCGCCTTTTCATAAAAGCCCTTAGCTGGGCCAGGTCCACTTCGAAACCCGAAGGAAGCCCGTCTATAACCACACCGATGCCTTCACCGTGTGACTCACCGAAAAGGCTGATTCTTAAAGCCTTACCCCACATGGAACTCATACGTCACCTCCTAAGCGCCTGACCTCGCGATAAAAAGCGGGATAGGACTTTTTGATGGCCGAAGCCCCTTCCATAGTCGAAGGACCGTCGGCTACCAGGGCCGCCATGGTTCCGGCCATGGCCAGGCGGTGGTCGCCGTAGCTTGTTAAAGCCGCCCCGCGGAATTTGGCCACACCCTTAATACCTAAATAATCTTCGCCCATCTTGGTCTCCACCCCCAAGCGTTCCAGCATATCTTGAGTAGCGGCCAAGCGGTCGGACTCTTTTATACGGAGTCTTCCGGCATCGACCAAATAGGTCCACTTGCCCTCCCCCGCCATAGCGGACGCCACACCCAAGGCCGGGAAAAGATCCGGACACTGGGACACATTAATGGCGATATCTTCCGAGCTTTCCAAGACCTGGCGGTTTTCTAAAATCTGCAAACAAGAAGCAAAAACCTTATCGCCCTGAAGGCTGGTATAGTCCATGCCTTGGATATCCACGTCCTGGCCCAGGAAACGGGCCAAATACCAGAATGCGGACTGGGAAAAATCGCGTTCGATGGAGACCTTGTCGGCCGGCATCTTAAAACCACCGACCGGCCTTATCCGGTAGGTCAGAAGGCCGTCCTCATCTTCTTCCACTTGAATATCCTGGCCGAATTTTTTCAAAACGTCCAAGGTCAAATCCACATAAGGAGCCGATTCCAGCACGGTCGTCAGCGATAGAACCGAAGCTTTGTCCAACAAACAAAGAGCGTAGAGCATGCCGGTAATGTATTGAGAGCTCACGTCTCCGGCCATCTCAAAATGCCCCGCCTGAAGCTTTCCTGTAACCTCCAAGGGTAAGTAGAGCCCCTCTTCTTCCGGGAAGGCCAACTTAGGCCCGTGCCCGGTCAAGGTCCGGTCGTATTGGTCCAAAGGTCTCACCGGCAAGCGCCCCTGACCTTCAAAACGCACATCCAAGCCCAAAGCCGCCACAATAGGAATCAGGAAGCGGATGGTCGATCCGGACTCGCCGCAGTCTATCGTGATAGGCTCTTTAGAACTTGCCGCTTGTAAGATTTGTCGGAAGGCCTCGGTGGTTTTCCTAATATCGTCGGACAAGGCTTCCCTGTAATTCGAGATAAAAGTCGTGAAATCTCGGGCATCTTCGGAATCCGTAGCCCCGCCTAATTGGGCCAAAGCCACCGCCATCAAGAGCCGGTGGCCCATGGATTTGGACGGGGGCGGGTAAAGAACACCCTTCAGACCACTCGGGCGGATTTCAATACTTGTAGCGGCATCGTCCACACCGATACAAAAGCCGTCCAACTGTTTTAATAAATCCTCCAACTCGGCAAAGCTCAACATATGTAGGACGGGCCGGCCGGCCTTTTCCAAGAGGACATAGGAAATACCACGGCCTGTTTTCTTTTTATCTTGGGCCATGGCTTTAAGAAGCGGCTCCGGCTTTACATCCGTATAGGTCGGAAGATTCCAATCTTGCAAAAGACAAATCAAGTCCGGCATGAGATTCGAGGGTGTCAGGCCTAAGATTTCGCCTATTCTGACCGCCCCCAGAAGGCCTATGCCAACGGCTTCGCCGTGCGTATAACGGCCGTATCCAGTCGCTTTCTCGATGGCGTGTCCCAGAGTGTGGCCTAAGTTCAGGACTGCCCGACTGCCCCTGTCCAAAGTGTCTTCGGAAACAATGCGGGCTTTGGCCTCAATACAGGCCTGAATAAGGTCTAAATTAGGCAAGGTCCCGGACATATCCCGCATCATAGATAAGAGGGGTTCGCCTTCCAAAAGGCCGTACTTAATAATCTCGGCCATGCCCGTGCTGACCTCACGCTCGGGCAAGGTCTCCAGGGTCTTAAGGTCAATCAGGACTTTTTCGGGCTGTTTGAAGGCACCGATAAGATTTTTACCCTGAGCCGTATCAATACCGGTCTTCCCTCCCACAGAAGAATCCACCTGAGCCAAGACCGTCGTCGGGACCTGGATATAGGAAATACCTCTCATATAAATAGCCGCCGCAAAACCCGTCAGATCTCCGCTAACCCCTCCGCCTAAGGCCAACATCTTATCCTCACGGCCCAGACCGAAGGCAAAGGCCTGATCTAAAATCGCTTCCAAGGTCTCCTTATTCTTAGACCCCTCTCCGGCCGTAAAAGTATATTCTGCCACCTCATAACCTTTTTTCTGCAAGGCCAGACGGACCTTTTGAAAATACAGAGGCGATGTGTTGGAGTCGTCCACGACCAAAACTTTTTGGCCGCCTACTTTGGCCTCATCCAGATAGTCTTCCATCCGGTCCAAAAGCCCGTAGGCTAAATAGCAAGGATAGCTTTCCTTCGTGTGATTGGTCTTAATGTTAACAGTCGCACCATGCATGCTTACGCCTCCTTTAGGACTAGGCCAAAACTTTGTAAAATTTTATCTGTCACTTCTGAGACGGGTCGGTCTGCTTTAACATGCAAATCCGAAACCGCATCGTATTGGGATTTTCTTGCCTCGTAACGTCTCTTTATAGCATCCGGGTCTTCCTGCAAAAGCGGCCTGGTCGATGTGTCAGAGGCTCTTTTCAATGTTTCTTCCAAGGGCACATCCAGGTAAATAATCTGGCCGCCCGCTTCTCTAACCTCGTCCACATTATGGGAATCGACCAAAGTCCCGCCCCCCGTGGCCAAAACCACCGAGCCCAGCTCGGCCAAAATCAGGCTTAAGACCTTACTTTCGACCGCTCTAAAATAGGCTTCTCCTCGGGTCCGGAAAATATCCGATATAGGCATGCCTTCTCTTTTTTCAATCTCTTCATCTAAATCGACGAAGCGAAGATTCAAATCTTCGGGTAGACCTTTATAGGCCACCGGGCTTTCCTGAAGCAATCTTTGATAATCTTCCTTAATCTTTGAAACCAGGCTTTTTCCTATGGTGCTTTTTCCGGAAGCCATAAAACCGGTTAAAATCAACTTCATAGGCCAACTTTCTAAAACTTTATAAGGCATTAAATCCAAAATAAAAGGATGTTCAGATAATTGGCTGGGGGCTTCATCGGCTTTTGCCCCGCCGGTTAACCAGATTTCCTGGGCATAATAGGCCTGGTAAAACAGCATGGGGAGTCCTGATAAAACAGCCTTGCCGTAAGACTTTCCTAAGAGTAAAAAGCGGGTGGCTAAGGGGTTATAAATAGCATCGAAAAGGCCCAAAAGCTCAGGTCTTTCTAAAAATTTTCTCAGTAACGCTTCTTCCAGGGGAAGCCCTTCTACCTGAGGCCACATGCCTCGAGGCGTACCGTTTAAGATATATGAAGGTGCAATCCGTCCTTGCCCCGGAGCCTTCTCCAAGCCTTTGGCCAAAATAGTATCGTCCACCGCTAGCAAATCTTGGTCCGGTGCTTTCGATTTGGCATAGGCGACCAGGGCTTCGGCTTTGGCCAAATTCCGGCTACGCACATAGATGGTTTTAGCCCCCATCTCAATAAGTGAAAAAACCATGGTCTGCGCAACACCGCCCGTGCCCAAAACCAAAACATCACGGTCCCGGTAAGAAAAGTTATGCGCCATAAAGCCTAAGACATCAGTATTGTAGCCCTGGCACTGTCCGGCCTCGTCTCTTAAGATCGTATTCACCGCCTGACATCTCTGAGCCGGGGAAGCCAGGGTTTCCATATGCTTCAAAACTGCTTTTTTGTGCGGAATCGTAACATTAAAACCTTGAAATTCAGACAAAAGCTCATCCCAAGCAAGGTCCAACTTATCCGGACTAATCTCTTTTAAATCATAACGATAGTCTAAACCCTGCTGCAAAAAAAGATTATCGTGAATAAAAGGCGACAGGGAATGGCCCAAGGGGTAGCCTATGAGACCGAACTTAGGATGCGTCATAGCCGGCCTCCTGTAAAATCTTGAGAGCCGATTGAGCTTCTTCGGCCGAAGCGATAAAAATCCGAACCTGGCCGCCTTCATAGAGGCGGGCGTCTTGGATGGATAGGTTATGGATATTAATGCCGGCCTTACCCAAAAGGCTGGTAATGTGGGCTAAGACACCGGGTTCGTCCTTAATATTAACCAATATTTGCACATCGGACAGAAGAGGGCCTACACCTTTGGTCGGGATCAGGGCACGGTTCTCTCTGGCCCGCGAAAAGAAGTCTTCTAGACCGGTCCGATCCTTTTCCAGCAATGCTTTTTTGAATAGAGCGATTTCTTCTTCCAAAGCATCGATAGCTTTTAGCAAAAAGGGACCGGACTCCAAGCTGATACCGGCCCAAAGACCCGAATCCGACGAAGCAATGCGGGTAATATCTCTAAAACCACCGGCTGAAAGGAGAACGGAAAGACTATGCTCCTCCTCTTCCTTTACTCCCAAGGCTGCATTAACCAAGGCCGAGGCCAGCGCATGGGGCAAGTGTGACACGCGTGCAACTAAACGGTCATGAAGCTCCGAATCGAGCCATAAGGGCCTGGCGCCTAAGGCCATGGCCAAATCTTCCAGCAAATCTCGGTCCGCTTCACACGTCACCGGTTCACAGAAGGCGTAGGTGGCGTTTTCAAAAAGCGAAGCCGAGGCACAGCTATAGCCGGCCCTTTCGGATCCGGCCATGGGGTGACCTCCGATAAAACGGATGTCTTGTGCCTGGTGTACAATACCCGATTTTATAGAACCCACGTCCGTTAATAAAGCAGGTGTTAAAGAGGATAAGCGCTTTATTAAGTCCGGAATAAAGGCCACAGGTGTAGCCAGGACCAGGAGGTCCAGATTCAAATACTCTTTTAAGGCAATGAGGTCTTCTTCCCAACCGGTTTGACCGATTCGGGGAAGTATATAACCCTCCCGGATAGTGCCTTCGGCTTTGGCCTTAGACAGGACGTCTGAAGAAGGGTCAAAGCCATATACTTCGTAAAAAGTTTCATGTTTGCTTTGATTAAAGCGCGCCAGAGCTTTGGCCATGGAACCTCCAATGAGCCCCAAGCCCAAAATACCCAGCCGAATCGGCCGGCTTGTCCGCTCTGTACATTCGGCCTTCATAAGAGCTCCCTAAAGCCAATTGGCAGGGTTGGAACCGTCTTCTAGGCCGACGACCTCCTCCAGGGTGTGCACTTTCTTCATCAAGTCTTCATATTGGTCGAAGGTAAGTTGCTGGGCTGCATCTGACACCGCTGAAGGCGGATCCGGATGCACCTCGATAATAAGCCCGTCCGCTGCAATCGCTGTCGCGGCCAAAGCCAAAGCCGGTACATATTTTTCTTCACCTGCGGCGTGCGAAGGGTCGATAATAATGGGGAGGTGGGTTTTGGCCCTAACTACCGGAACCGCTGCAATATCCAAAGTTGCTCGGTAAGCACGCTCGAAAGTTCGAATGCCTCTCTCACACAAAATCACCCGGTCATTCCCTTCGCTTAAGACGTATTCAGCAGAAGATAGCCATTCATCAACGGTCATAGCCATACCGCGCTTGAGTAAAACGGCTTTGTTGGTCTGACCTACGGCCTTCAGGAGGCGGAAGTTCTGGGCATTACGGGTCCCGATTTGGAAAATATCGACATAGGGCATCATGCCTTCAATATCGACTTCTGACATAACCTCGGACACGACCAACATATCATAGCGGTCGGCTATTTCACGCATCCACTTGAGGCCTACGACACCTTCTCCCTGGAAAGAATAGGGGGAAGTTCTGGGCTTATAAGCGCCACCGCGTAAAACTTTAGCCCCCGCTTGGCTGACTGCCTGAGCAGTGGAATCGAGTTGTTCATAAGATTCAATGGCACAAGGACCGGCCATGTTGACGAAATGGCCTCCGCCAATAAGGACACCCTTACCTAAATCAAACACATCCGGTTCGGAGCGGAAAGTCTTGCTGGCCAACTTATAAGGATCGGTAATACGCACCACACGTTCGACCCCTTCCAGGGCCTCCAGGCTGAACGTATCGACCTGACTGGTATTGCCTAAGACACCTATGATGGTCCTCTCTTCTCCCACAGACAAGTGAGGACGCAAATGACGAGCGTCCAAGACGTTCATAATCGCTTGGATCTTAGCTTCCGGAATCTTATCCTCTAAAATAATGACCATATGCAAATCCTTTCTGCACCACCGAGCCTTTTCCTAAAACTCGGATGGGCCTACCCAAAAGAGATAGATACCGGCAATTGTAGCATATTTCGAGAATTATGCGTGGATTTAGGCTGGATGCGCTTAATTGCTATAATTAAAAAGATTCCAAAAAAGCCAAATTATCTAATGTATTTAAATGCTTATTATGCGTATAATTCGCACATAATTAGCAGATAATGTTAGATTTATAATCTAAATGCTGATATACTCTTAACAAAGGAGGTGTCTTATGGCTAAGGTAAGTACCAATATAAGTTTAGATGCTGATTTGAAAAAAGAAGCACAAACACTCTTAAAAGATTTAGGATTAGATCTTTCCACCGCAGTCACTATTTTTTTGCGCCAAACTGTAAGAGAACAGGCAATACCTTTTCGTATAGAAAGACAAGTTCCTAATACCATTACTCAAGCAGCTTTGGACGAATACTATCAAATAAAAGAGCACCCGGAAGACTATAAGCGATATAGCTCTTTTGATGAAATTTTAAAGGATACATTAGATGCTTGATGATTTACTTCTCTTCCTCGTCCGCACCGGTACACATACTGATTTATTTTCCTAAAACTCTATCCCCAAGCGAGCTTCTTGCCCCTGTTCAAAAGGATGGCGTTCCATAGCCATATCCGTAATGTAATCGGCATAGGCCAAAAGTACATCTGACGGGTTGCGGCCGGTTAAAACTAAATCCGGTCCCTTCGCCTGAGTGTGCACTTCTTTAATAATCTCTTCTAAGAAAGAAAAATCCAGAACCTTAAAGTCTAATGAGGCCAAAGTCTCATCCATAACCAAGAGGCCGCCTGGCACATCCCTCATTTCCCGGATCCAGGCCAAAGCCTTTTGTGCTCGATGGTTTTGAAAATCTTTCAGAATGTCTTTTTGTGCGTTGGTCAGATTCCACAGAAAATCCGAAGCCTCTTCGGGCATACCGGATTCAACCTCAATACCTAAACTTTCCAATACTTTTAGTTCAGATGAGGTTCCGTCTTTCAGATATTGTTGAAAAAGCACTTTATAACCGGCCCCGATAGAACGAACGGCAAGGCCCACCGCTGCGGTGGTTTTGCCCTTGCCGGTTCCGTGATAAATGTGAACAAGTCCCATGAGAACTTAGCCTACACTTTCGCTTACATCCAGTTTCATAAGTTGGTTTAATTCAACGGCATACTCCATGGGGAGCTCTCGTGTAAAGGGTTCGATAAAGCCCATAATAATCATCTCGGTTGCTTCTGCTTCGGTCAGGCCGCGGCTCTTAAGGTAGAAGAGCTGATCTTCACTGACCTTAGATACCGTTCCCTCATGCTCCACAGTAGACTGGCCTTCTTGAATTCTGTAAGTCGGAATCGTATCCGACTCAGACTTCTCATCCAGTATAAGCGTGTCACACTCTACGAATGCGTAAGCCCCTTGGGCCTGCTTACTGTGGTGGACCGTACCCCTATAAATTGCGTTACCACCGTTTCTGGCGATAGACTTGGAGATAATTTTAGAAGACGTGTTAGGAGCCATATGAATCATTCTCGACCCGATATCTTGGACCTGGCCTTCGTCAGCCACCGATACGGAAATCATATAGCCCTGGGCACCGGCACCTTTAAGATAGCAAGAAGGATACAGCATGGTGACACCGGACCCGATATTGCCGTCTACCCATTCCATGACACCGCCCTCATCACAAGAAGAGCGTTTGGTGACCAGGTTATAGACGTTATTAGACCAATTCTGGACGGTTGAATAACGGCACTTGGCATTCTTGCCGACAAAGATCTCCACAACCGCAGCATGAAGCGAAGCACTGGTATAGGCAGGGGCCGTACAGCCTTCGATATAGTGTAAGTCTGCATCGTCATCGACGATAATAAGAGACCTTTCAAACTGTCCCATGGCTTCAGCATTAATTCTGAAATAAGACTGCACCGGCATTTCCAGCTTAACACCCTTAGGCACATAGATAAAAGATCCGCCGGACCAAACCGCTGTGTTCAAAGCCGCAAATTTGTTGTCACCGGGGGGCACCAGTTTACCGAAAAAGCGTTCGAAGATTTCGGGGTGCTCTCTTAATCCTGTATCCGTGTCGGAGAAAATAACGCCTTGGCGTTCCAACTCTTCTTGCGCCTTATGGTAGACCACTTCCGACTCATACTGGGTCGAAACACCGGCTAAAAATTCACGCTCGGCCTGAGGAATACCCAGAGCCTCAAAGGTATTTTTAATATTGTCCGGCACTTGGTCCCAGTTATCCGAAGGCCCCTCTGTCACCCGGTTATAATAAGTCAATTCCTCTAAGTTCAAGGCAGATAAGTCGGGACCATAATGAGGCATGGCCGACTTTTCAAAAATCTCAAAAGCCTTAAGCCTTTTCTCAGTCATCCACTCAGGCTCACCCTTAATTTGCGAAATTTTGCGGACTTTTTCGGCATCCAGGCCCGGTGTAAAACGTTCCAGAGATACTTCGTTATCGTAGATTTCATGCTCAAAAGAGCTTCTTACAATATCGCGGGCTTGGACTTTGTCATAGCGACTGTCCTTGCCCTCTACTTTAGCTTTATTCAAATCTATATTTTCCTGCACAAGCCTTTCCTCCTAGTCTTCAGGGCTCACATCGTCTTCGATGGAACCTTCGTTGGCTTCATGGTCGGCCAGGCCCCGGGCTCTTTCGTCTTCGATTTTTTCCAGGCCTCTTTTCGATGCCTGCCAGGCCAAAGTCGCACATTTGACTCTCTGGGGCAGATGGGACACGCCTTCTAGGCTCACGGCTTCTCCCACCAAGTCTTCGTCGTAGGCTTCACCTTGGACCATCTTGTTAAAGTTATCAATACGCCTCAAGGCTTCTTCCAAGGTCTGGCCTTCCAGGCTCTCCGCCATCATGGACGCAGAGGCACAGCAAATAGAACAGCCGGCTCCCAGCTGGTGGACTTCTTTTACCATGGTTCCTTCCACCTTCAGTTGCACCGTCAGGTCGTCACCACAAGAAGGGTTTTTCAGACGAACGGTCATATAGCCCCGGGGATTTTCTACCAAACCCTTGTTTCTGGAGTTTTGGTAATGGTCCATAATAATGGCACGGTATAGGTTACTGTTATCAGAAGAGGACATCTAAGAAGTCACCTGCTTTCTTACTTACTTCAATAAAGTGCTCTACTTCATCCAGCGTGTTATAGAAATTCACACTGGCTCTCAATGTTGATTGGACATCCAGGAAGCGCATCGTAGGCTGATTACAATGGTGGCCCGCCCTTATCGAAATACCTTCTCTATCGTAAACACCGGCCACATCGTGCGGGTGAATACCTTTGGCATTGTAGGCCAAAACACCGTTCCTATAATTCGAGGCGTTATAAATCTCCATATTGGGCAAGGCCTCTAAGCCTTCTACCATGCGTTGACCTAAGAGGGCGATCTGTGCCTGGATGAAGTCGTAGCCGATTCGATCGACATAGGCCAAAGCTTCACCTAAGCCCAAGACCTCTGCAATAGGCATAGTACCTGCCTCAAACCTGGCCGGTATGTCGGCAAAGGTCGTCTCGTAGTCACCAACAACGTCAATCATCTCCCCGCCGAACTGCCAGGGCGGCATAGCCCGGAGTAAATCCGCCTTACCGTAGAGGACGCCGATTCCTGTAGGCCCCAAAAGTTTATGGCCGGAAAAGCAGTAGAAGTCCACATCACTCTTCATGACATCTACAGGATGGTGGACAATCCCCTGGGCTCCGTCTACCACCAAAACAGCTCCTTGGCGGTGAGAAACTTCGGCCAAAGCTTCCAAATCATTACTGGCACCCATAACATTGGACACATGGAAAAGGGCAACCAGGCGAGTCCTTGTGGTCATCTTTTCTTCCAAAAGCTCCGGTGTCACTTGCCCTGTCTTGTCAGGCTTTACTAAAACCAGCTTGGCCCCTTGTCTTTTGGCCAATTCCTGCCAGGGCACATAGTTGGCATGGTGCTCGTTTACCGAAACAATAATTTCGTCCCCTTCAGCGATATGAGAACCGCCGTAGGCATAGGCAATAAGGTTTAAAGCTTCCGTAGTGTTCCTGGTAAAGATAATTTCTTCGGGCCGGGCAGCTCCGATGAAACGTGCCGTTTGCGCTCTGACATCTTCGTAGGCTTTCGTCGCATCATAGCCGATTTTGTCGACTCCCCGAGCCACATTAACCCCGTACTCTTTATAATATCGATCCATCTTATCTAAGACTTGGACAGGCTTAAGGGAGGTGGCACCACTATTAAAGTAAATTAAAGGGTGGCCGTGTTCCAAGGCTTGTGTCATAGGAAAATCCTTGCGAATCTCCTCTACCGTGCGACCGTCTTTGGCCACTAAGACCGAAGAAGGCCTATCTTGTTTTGTATGTTTTTTCATCGTTGGCCCTCCTCTCCTAAAAGAAGGTCCTCCACATCCATCTTTTCGTAAAAACGGTGGACCAGGATATCTCGTAATGCCGGCATTCGGACCCTGTCCAGCATAGGGGTAAGGAAAGCGGCCGTCATGAGGCGGGTTGCAGACTTCTCGTCCAGACCTCTACTTTGTAAATAAAATAGCTGGTCCGGATTGACCTGGCCTACAGTGGCCTGGTGGCTGGCTTCTACATCGTACTCGTCAATTAAAAGTGTCGGGTCGGCATAAGCCTGTGCCGTAGGCCTCAAAGTCATAAAACGGTTCTCTTCTCTGGCCTTGGTCCGATGGGCTCCCTTATCGATATCCGCGATAGAAGCAAAGTGTCCGAAACCTTCTGCTTCCACCACACCGTAGTTTCGTATGTGAATGTGTCCCTGGGGCTCATGGGCAAAAACGTGGCTCACCACCGATTGTCGGACACCTTCTTTAACATAAGATGCTCCGCCCAGGTCAGCCCGGGCCTCTCTGCCTATCAGGTGGACATGGCCACGCTCCAACATAGAACCGCCTAAGTTAATGGAGGTCCAGCGGAAAGTGCCGTATGCTTCCACATCAGCCAGATAGAGACAGACCTTGTCTTCAACAGCCCCTTCCTCTTCTAAAGGATGTATATATAAAACATCCAAGTGACCGCCTTCACCGACATGGGCCTTCAAGGTAAAGTTAGGAAGGCCCTCCCCCTGATCTGCTGGCTGACGGCCTTTATTTTCCTCCACAATAATTAATTGTGCTTTTTTATAAGGAGGTAGTTTTACTTCTAAATTCACAGCCTGGCCGACTTGTAAGCTTCTAAACAAAATAGGTAAAACCAGGCCTTTATCCTCATCTTCCGTCACATCCGAATTCGGGTAGAGGTCTAAAAACCAGGTAAACTCAGGCTTGGCCAAATCTTTCAGAAAAGTCTCTTGTCTTCTTTTGGTCTCCACCTGATGCAAAACAGACGAAAACTTATCCCAACTGTCTTCAACCAAAGCATCCTTATCAATCTGTACGGTCAAAGGGATGGGGTCTTGATCACGAATCAACCAGGTAGAAGACGTCATGGGCGTAAAGCAAGGATAATCTTCGAAAGCATTACGACCTAACAAGGAAAAATCTTCATTCATGTGTTCTCTCATTGGACCACCTTATCTATGTCCCCTTCTTCGGCTTCAATACCCAGTTCTTTGCGAAGCCATTCATAGCCTTCTTCTTCCAGACGTAAGGCTAAGCTCCGGTCACCGGATTTCACGATACGGCCGCCCATTAAAACATGGATAAAGTCGGGCTCAACATAATTCAATAGTCTCTGATAGTGCGTGATCAGCAAAAGCCCCATGCCCTCGCCCCGGTCTTCGGCCATCTTGGTAATGTTTTCACCGACAATACGAAGGGCATCGATATCAAGTCCCGAGTCAATCTCGTCTAAGATAGCAATGGAGGGCTCTAGCATCTTCATCTGCAAGATTTCGTTACGCTTCTTCTCACCGCCCGAAAAGCCCTCATTGAGGTATCGGTCGGGTAAAGAAGGATTCATCTCAAGCTCTTCTACGGCCCGGTCTAACTTTTTGCGGAAAGGGAATAGGCCCATAGGTTTGTCTCTTCCGGCATTCACAGCAGCCCGAAGAAAATTCGAATTCGTTACGCCGGAGACTTCGGCCGGATATTGCATGGACAAAAAGATCCCGTGGCGAGCTCTCTCATCTACTTCCATATCTAAAACGGATTCACCGTTCAATAGTACTTGTCCCTCGGTCACTGTGTAACGAGGATGGCCCATAAGAGCCGATGCTAAAGTAGACTTACCTGTCCCGTTTGGACCCATGATGACATGGATTTCTCCACCTTTGATTTCTAAATCTACTCCGCGCAAGATCTCTTTGTCCTCTACACGGACATGGAGGTCTTTAATGTCTAAAAAAGGTCTAACCATAACTAAAATGCACCTCATCTTTAACTGATATCAGAAGCATTATAAGCTTAAGACCGCTCTTAAAGGCTTTCTAATGTTACTGTTTTGCAAAAAGGAGGCGCTACTTATGAGCCAAATCACTTTTACACCGATTTATTCACGCTTCTTCAATTGTCGAAATCTTTTCCTATAGGATAAGTCTCTACGTCAACTGTAAGTGTCTTTTTCCAAGTAAAATTCTTGCCATCTTCGGCATATTTAATTTTAATCTCTAAATGATTATCCTTTATTTCAGTAGGTCCCGGATAAATGCTATCACCCGCATAACCTCTAAAAGCCGAACCTATAAAAACCAAGTTATCATAATCCGAATCAAAGCTGCTGTCTTCTGAATGGGGGATATCCACGCGGTATTTATAAACGGTATCCTCGGTTAAAGCATTTTCATTAATAAAGTTGTTCTCTGCACTGTAGAAAGATAATATTATCTTCCAGTTGCTTACCCCCTTGCACCGACCAAATACAGCCCGTCATGAACTTTGTAGACTTTATTGCTTATATAAGTAACATCTTCATCCCTCGGAGAATATCTAAACTTGCTTAACTCACCATTCCAATAGGTATCTGCCCAAAAATAGGCTTCCTCTTTTTTCAGATAGTCCGTCCAGGATTTCATATTTCCGTATCGATTACGGATCTTTAAATTTGCTATATATGGAGGAGCAAAAAGGATGCCAATAGTAGCACCTATCAGAATTAAAAGAGTTATGACCAGTACTCTTATCTTTATTTTCTGTTTAAGCATAGAACAGTTACCTTTCAGTTAACTTGCAAGAGCTTAAATGCAAAATATATATCTCCCCATTTCCATATACCAAACTCATCCATATTGTATTGCCAGATACGAATTCCTTCATTTATCATTTCAGTAACAGTTACTCTATCAAATTTAAATCTTTATTTGAAAGAATAACTTAAAACTACAGAATCAATTCTGCTTTCAGCGGTCTTCTCAATCCCCCAAGCTTCAAAAAGCTCATCATCAGAAAGTTCTCTCGTGAACACCTGTACATTGCTTGTAGGGTCTGAGTGTTCTCCCGCCTTCAACTGACTAAGTACAAAAAAGCTAGCTAGTACAATAATAGAAAACACAAATATTTTTTTCATTTTGTCCTCCTTCGTGATTTATGGAATTTACACAAACTCAAAATGTATCCTGCTACAAGATAATCTCTAATAACTATTACTAATAATGGCCAACTCTAAATTCTTTTTCTAAAATAGGAACCAATACAAATAGACTTCTTACTATCAAATAAAATCCATTTATAGACTATTAAATCCTCCTTCCTTTTAATTTTTCATTCATATTTTATACAATATTCCAAATTTAATAAACAAATCGACGTACATCGGGAGTTTGACTTGAATTGAAAAGGTCATTGCACATAGGGTAGGTGCAATAACTTCGTAAAATAGAGTGTTGCATTGAGTTCTTCAAATTTTGTATGCTCTTCTTGTGGGGGTGCGGACGAAAAGTTGGACTAATTTTTTAGGCCGCAAGGCCTAGCTTATGTGTCATTCTCTATTATCTTCTATTTTTTAAATAATCTGTTTACGTCTGTCATCAGGATTTAATTTTTGACCGACATTTTGACCGACACTTTGACCGACATCTTGAAAGTAAATTCCTAGAACACGTTTCCCCACAAGACAACCTCTTGTGCATTCTAACATAGGCGTATTTCACGCTGCCCAGATCATGCACAACACTCTCATTTTGTCTCTAACTCTAGTTTCCTACTCCGTCTCTTCCGGAAAAATAACATAAAAGCTACTTCCCTTACCTAATTCCGACCGTACCCGAACCGTTCCGCCGTAAAGGGATGCAATATGCTTCACGATAGCAAGACCTAAGCCCGTTCCGCCCAGCTCTCTGGACCTGGACTTGGACACCCGATAGAAACGTTCGAAAATCCTGGCCTTATCTTCCTCAGGTATGCCGATGCCGTTGTCCTGAACCACAATAATAGAGCGATTTCGCGCTCTTTTCGTCTCGACCCGGACATCTCCGCCGGGTTTATTGTATTTCACGGCATTGCTGATGAGGTTCGTCATCAGCTGATTCATGCGGCCTTCTGTTGCCATTAGATAAAAATCCGGATCTACGTCCAGATGAAAATGGATATCGGATTTCTGCGCCAAAGGACACAAGTTCATAAAAATTTCGTCCACAAGAGGATAAAGATAGACCTTTTCTCGACGTGGAGAATGCTTGTCTCCGGCCTGGATGGCCGATAACTCCAGGAGGTCGGATATTAAGTCTTGAAGCCTGTCCGCTTCGATGTCAATAATTTCATAGAATTGATCGGCTTCTTCCGGCTCTCTTCTTTTGGACCTAAGAAGATCAATATAGCCCTTAATAGAAGTCAGAGGCGTTTTAAGTTCGTGGGTTACATTAGCAACAAAATCTTCTCTAATCTTCTCCAATTGCTTGACGTGACTGACGTCTCGTAAAACGGCCAAAGCACCTTGCGTACTACCGTAGCTCAAAGGTTTTACGTAAACTTCCAATATCCTGGGCTCGCCCGGGCCGGCCAGGCTGATTTCTTGTATAAAGGCGTTCTCTTCGTGCATGGCCCTCAGCATCAGGGACCATACATGGTTGTAATTAACGCCTCTTAGAAAAATATAACTGTCCAGAGCTTCATCAGGCACCATCGGTACACCATCGTCGGGATGGTCCGGCCTTTGGGCCGAGTAGCGGCGCAAAAGCTGTTTAACCAGGCCGGTTTCAATAATAATTTGGCCTTGATAATCTGCAAAAATGACGCCTTCATTGAGTCCTTCCAGAATAGAATTCTGTAAGGCTCTGAGCGATTTTTCTTCTTCGATTTTTTGTTGAAAACTATCCTGAACACCTCGGACAGCATAGTAAATCTGGCTGATTTCTTCCGCCTGTTTGAGGAGCATTTCCCGATCTAAGCAGTAGTCCGAATCCAGATTAGCCTTATAGATTTCGATAAGCCAGGCTTTGGCATAAAATATACCTTGTCGGTATTCCTTAATACGGACCAGGCCCAGGGTAAAGAAAAGTCCGCATGAAAGAAAAAGGCCTACGTTGAGAATCCATGGCCAGTTATAGGCTAAACCTACCAGGCCCAAGGTTCCCAAGTTGGCACTTAAGGCTATCCAAAAGATATTTCTTCTTAAAGACATTCGCATCCGGCTTCTCTTCTACCTGCCTTCTAAGCCGTTGTCGCTCCCTTATCATCACGGAAAGCGTAACCCACGCCTCTGACCGTCTCGATATAGACAGGATTGGACGAATCATCTTCTATCTTCTGACGAATGTAGCGGATGTGGACATCGACTGTTCTGGTATCTCCATAATAATTCGTTTTCCACACTCTGTCCAAGAGTGTATCACGGGAGAAAACTTGGCCGGGATGCTGCATGAGCATGAACAAAAGATCGAATTCCCGGGTGGTCAACTCAATCTCTTCACCGCGCTTGGTGACCTTACGGCGCTTCTGGTCGATGATAAGGTCACCATTTTCTATGACTTCGATTTCTTCCGGCTGTTCCACCCTGGATTTGCGCCTTAAGATGGCCCTTACCCGGGCAGGCAGCTCTTTGACGCCGAAAGGCTTGGTGATGTAGTCGTCCGCTCCTATTTCCAGGCCGATGACCTTATCCATTTCGTCGGATTTGGCCGTCAACATAATGACAGGGATAGACTGGGTCTTAGGGTTTTGCCTAAGCATACGAAGGATCTGCAAGCCGTCTAACTGAGGCATCATCCAGTCTAAAAGCACACAATCGGGCTGGGTGTATTGGAGGGCCTGGAGGAATTCTTCACCGTCGGAAAAAGTCTGAACCTGCATACCGTTATCGGTCAAGGCCAGACGGGCCAGACGTCTGATATTGGATTCATCGTCTACAACATATACAAGTGGCATGTCTCTACCCTTCTCTGATTTCGACCTAATCTTCTTCTGCCGCGTGGTTCATATTTTTGTGCTCGCCGCTTACCTGGTAGGCAGCCCACTCCGCAATATTAGTGGCGTGGTCGGCTATACGTTCAATATATTTGGCAATGAAAAGATAGTCTGTGGCTTCCGCCGTTCTGGTATGTTCTTCTTGCAAAAGCGCGATGATTTCCAAGACCTGGCGGCTGAACATTTCATCTACCTGGTCGTCCATACCGGCTACACGTTTGGCCAGCTCGGCGTCTTCCTGAATGAAAGCATCCAAAGCGCCCACGTACATTTCTCTAGCTTTCTCCAGCATGCGGATGATTAAGGACGGCGTTTTCATGGCGTGGAAATTGGGGTTGGTCAGCATGATTTCGCAGATATCGGCGCACTGGTCACCAATACGCTCGATGTCGGTAACGATTTTCATCGAAGCCGTGATGATGCGAAGGTCCGTAGCAATAGGCTGTTGGAGGGCAATAAGGCTGAAACATTGTCTCTCGATGTTGTTTTCCATGGCATTGATGTAATGGTCATTTTCGTAGATGGTTTTGGCCAAAACGAAGTCATGGTCCTTCAATGTTTTTATCGTGCTCACTAAGACGCTGTCAACCTTGATGCCCATGTCGTTGACATCATTGGCCAAATCTTGCAGTTCGCGATCAAATACCGATCTCATCTTTTGTATCCTCCTTATGTATCAGCCGAAACGGCCCGTAATATAAGCTTCAGTTCTGGGGTTATCGGGGTTACTGAAGACCTTGCCAGTCTCATTATACTCAATAAGTTCACCCAGATAGAAGAATGCGGTATTGTCCGAGATACGGGCGGCCTGGTTCATGGAGTGGGTGACGATAATAATGGTGTAGTTCTCTTTGAGAGACTCCATCAACTCTTCGATTTTACCTGTGGCAATCGGGTCCAGGGCGGACGTCGGCTCGTCCATGAGGATGACCGAAGGCTGGAGGGCGATGGCTCTGGCTATACAAAGTCTTTGCTGCTGACCGCCGGAGAGCTTGGTACCGTTTTTGGCCAAATCGTCTTTGACTTCATCCCATAAGGCGGCCTGTTTCAGCGAGGTTTCCACCACGTGGTCCAGAAGTGCTTTGTCTTTAATACCCTGGCATCTCAAGCCGTAGACAACGTTATCGTAGATACTCATGGGGAAGGGGTTGGGGTTTTGGAAAACCATACCCACTTCGGTTCTGAGGTGGACAACGTCAATGGCCTTGTCGTCATATATATCTTTTTTGCCCAGTTTGATATTGCCTTCGATACGGCAGTTTTCTACCAGGTCGTTCATACGGTTCAGGCAGCGGAGGAGCGTGGACTTACCGCAGCCCGAAGGACCTATGAAGGCGGTTACTTTCTGGGACAAGATCTCCATACTGATATCTTTTAAGGCATGAAAGTCGCCATAGTAGAGATTGAGGTCCCGGATATCGAACATGACGCCGTCGGCTGCCAAAGGGACTCTGCCCTGACTTTTAATCTCTTGTTTTGTCTGTTCCATGTTTATTCCTTCCATTTCTTGTTGAGCTGTCTTGTGATGAGTTTGATACTGACATTAAGCACCAAAACGATGATAAGTACCAGGATAGAGATGGCGGTTGCCAGCTCGAAGTTGGGCTGCTCGCCGCTCATGACCGACCAGATCTGGACGGCCAAAGTCGTCGCCCTGCCGGTGATATGGGGGTTGTCGACCACGAAGGTTCCCATGGTATAGATGAGGGCCGCCGATTCACCGATGATTCTTGACACCGACAAGAGAATGGAGGTCAGAATACCGGGGAGGGCGTTGGGCAAGACGACCTTGAAAATGGTCTGCGTCTGCGTGGCACCCAGGGACAAGGATCCCATTCGGAGCTTATCGGGTACGGTGATGAGGGCTTCTTCGGTCTGTCGGATGGTAACCGGCAAAAGCACAACGGCCATGGTGATAGCACCTAATAAGATATTAGGCGTGGTGGCTCCGAAGGCGGCCGTGATAGGGAAAAAGATGGCCATACCCATAAGGCCGAAAACGATAGACGGAACGCCGTTCAACATCTCAATAGACGTCCGGATAAAGTTGGTAAAGCCGTTCTTGGGTGCAATTTCATGGAGGTAGATGGCCGCAAAAATACCGATGGGAAGCGAAATCAAAAGCGTCAAACCAATCAGCATCAGGGTCGCTCGAATAGAACCTCTTATACCGCCGCCCAAAGACTGGTAATTCATGGAAACAATACCGGTCGATTCTTGATCTAAGGTCTCGACAAATTCTTGAGGCGTATGGTGGCGGACCTGGCCGGCCGACTTGGTCTCCCCTTCTTGATTCTTATAAGCGATTTTCACCACATTAACATGGGTGGGCACATCCTGCGGCTTATCCTTGGTGTCACCGGCTACGGCGTTGACACCGGAATGAAGAGGGGAATCTTCCGCCTTTCGGGTTAGCAAGATGACGGTGTCTTTGGCCGCATCTGTTCCTTCCATCACACCGAAGCCGTATTTGGTCGAGAAATATTCGCCCTCTTTGAGATCATCAGGTACGGCAAAATCACCGGCCTCTTGTTCCGTGAAATTTACCATGTACTTTACCGTATGGAAATCCTCCGTGATAAGGTCCCAACTCAAAGTCTTAGCCCCTCTCTGGAAAACAAAGACGAAGATAGATCCTAGAACGAAAACGGCTAAAGCAGCGGAAAGGTAGGTAAAGAAGTTTCTGACTCCGTCGATGGACCGTCTTTTGGCCGTCATGCCGCGATTTTTAGAAATACGTTCCTGAAAAGCTTCATGCTTACTCATGGCTTACTCCTCCTATACTACGTTTGATCAGCTGAATGGAGAAGTTCGTAATAAGAACAATGATCATGAGGACAATACCGACCGAGAAACGGATGTCGTAATCCAGACCTGAGGTTTCTTTCAGGCCGGACAACATGGTGGAGGTCAGGGTACGGGTGATGTCGAAGAGGTTCCAGGTAGGACCGGTCATGGAGTTACCGGCGACCATGGAAACGGCCGTCGCTTCACCGAAAGCACGACCCAGGCCCAAGATTAAGCCGGCAAAGATACCGGATTTGGCCGCACTTAAGACAACTTTAAAGTTGGTTTGCGTTTTAGAAGCCCCCAGGGCCAAAGAACCTAATTCCAGGTTTTTGTCCACAGCGGCGATGGCGTTGATGGCCATTGATGTAATCGTGGGGAAAATCATGATGGCCAAAAGTATCGAAACGGTCAGCTGTGATAGGCCTCCGTGGGTCGTTAGGCCAAAATGCTGAGCCATGCTATTGACCATTTTCGTAATTTTACCGGCTGCAAAAACACCGTAGACGACGGAAGGGATAGCCGCCAGGAGTTCAACAACAGTTGTAAAAAAGCCTCTTAATTTTTTCGGTGCGATTTTGACGATAAAAAGTGCGGTCAAAACGGAAATCGGGAAAGAGACCACAGACGCCAAAAAGGCCGAGATTAAGGTGTTTACCACAATAAAGGCCGCTCCGTAAACCGGAGGATTTTGGTCAGACCGCCAGGTCATACCGGTTAAGAATTTTCCCAAATTCTGTTGACCGAATTCATAACCCGGTAAGAAAGGCTTGATGCCTTTACCGCCTACAAAGATAAAGATAAGGATAATCATAAGAGCGGAGAGTATACCCGCAATAAGGAAGATGGTTTTAAAAATCTTATCGGTTCTCTCTCGCCGCTTAATCCGGGACATGTCTATCTTATCCCGCACATTGAAGTTTTTCTCTTGTTCCGGCATGTACGACTCCTTTCCTGAGTGAGTGAAAGAAGAGAAATGTTAAATTTCTATAATTTTTCAGAATAAAAGGCCTAGCCTTCTAAATCATGGAATGACTAAGCCTTGTATGCTCCTACTCTATGCAAGGATTAAAGAAAAGACCCGAGGGCTCCGAAAGCCCCGGATCTTCTCATAGGTTTACATTACTACTTCAGGTCGGACCAGTCGGTTACGGCACCGGTGAAGATGTCGAAGACTTGTTGCTTGGTTAAGTTCTCAATCTTGTTGTCCTTCTGAACCACTACAACCACGGCGTCCTGAGCGTATTGGCCAGTGTAAGCGCCTTGAGAAACGGTTTCGTCGTCTTTGAATTCACGAGAAGCGAAACCGATATCAGCACCGTTTGCACCGTCTTTCTCTTCGCCTAAGGTACGTTTGAAACCGTCACCGGAACCGTTGTGGTCGGAAACAAAGTCAACATTACCGGCCAAAGGCTTGAAAGCATTGATAGCGGCATCCAAGGTCTTAATAACGGAGGTAGAACCGGCGGTACGAATCTGGATAGCGCTGTTGTCTTGGTCAACGATGGGGTGGTTGGCCTTGAGCTCTGCCCAGGGCTTACCGGCGTCTACGTCAACGATACCACCTTCCATGTGGACAGCTTCCAGACCTTCGGTGGAGTTGTTGATGAAGTCGATGAAAGCATCCACTAACTGTTCAACTTCTTCGGAGGGGAAGTCGCCTTTGGCACGAGTTACATAAGAGAAAGGACGCTTCAGGGTATAAGAACCGTTAATAACGTCTGCGGCAGAAGGTACAACACCTTCATATGAAATGGGCTTGAGGTTGTTCTTCTCGAAATCGGTGGTCAAAGAAACATAACCGATAGCACCGGTGTCTTGCCCTACTTTGGTAGCCATGTCGCCGTTACTCTCAACGATAGCGGCAGTATCCAGGAGCTGACCCTTGAAATCAATCAACTCTTCAAAAGCACCTCTGGTACCGGAAGCTTCGTCACGAGAGTAAACGTTAATGGTGGTCAATTGACCCATAGCCTCGGATTGGGATTCGGTCGGCTTTTCGGTTTTTTTCTCGGTCACTTTGTCAGTAGAAGCTACGGTTGTTTTCTCGGATTCGGTGCCCTTGGAGGAATTACCGGTCTTTTCCTTGTCTCCGCCGCAAGCTGCTAAGGTGCTGCTTACTAATACGGCAGCTACGCCTACACTTAATGCTTTGCTGAATTTTTTCATTACAAATTCTCCTTAAGATTTTTTTGCTTTCGCTTTGATTCCTAATTTTCCTTTACGCTTTGCGGCAGTGGTTGTTTGTTCCGTTCCACCGGTCCGCAATTCATTTTTGATTCTAGAACTTCATTGTTAAAATCAAGTTAAAGCCTGATTAAAGTATGTTAAGAATCTTCATATTTTCATTTTTTTAACAAATTGCTGCTTGCCTCTAAAAATTTAGGATTTATTTTGGTATGATTATGAACAATCATCGGAAAGCGAGCCTAAAGCTATGAATATTTCCCTCATTATTCCTTTTTTCAATGAGGAAGACCAAGTAGACAATACGTTGGACATAGTCATCCCCATCTTGGAATCGGTCACGCCCTTCTATGAAATCATTGCCGTAGATGATGGGTCCAAAGACCGGACCTGGTTTATCTTGAGCAACAGGGCTCAAGATAACCCCAATATTCACGCCATCCGCTTCTCCAGAAACTTCGGTAAGGAGGCCGCTATCTGCGCCGGTTTGGACCATGTCGGTGGCGATCTGGCCATCTTAATGGACGGCGACCTCCAGCACCCGCCTCAATATATTCCCCAAATGGTCCGACTCTGGGAAGAGGGCTACGACATCGTCGAAGGCGTCAAGAAGTCCAGAGGCAAAGAAAAGCCCTTTTACCACTTTATGGCCACGTCTTTTTATAAAATTTTTACCAAACTCAGCGGCGTGGATATGGCCAATGCATCGGATTTTAAACTTTTAGATAGGAAAGTAATCGACGCGTGGAAAGCTTTGGACGAGAAGAACACCTTTTTTCGCGGCCTCGCAGCCTGGCTAGGTTTTAAGAAAACAACTATTGAATTCGAGGTAGCGCCCCGAACCCACGGCAAAAGCAAGTGGTCTCTAACCGGTTTGTGGCGGCTATCGGTAAACGCCATAACCTCCTTTTCCAGCGTCCCCCTGGTCTTTATCACCTGGGGCGGCCTGCTCTTTTTCTTCCTGGCCCTGATTATCGGCATCATCACCCTAGTACGTTTCTTCTCCGGTACCGCCGTAGAAGGTTTTACCACTGTGATTCTCCTGCTCCTTATCATAGGCGGAGCCATCATGATGAGTCTGGGGCTTATCGGGACCTATATCTCCAAAATTTACGACGAAGTCAAAGGACGCCCGCGGTATCTCAAGATGACCGAATTAAATCCCCGTCCTTTCGATAAGCTCCGGTAAGCTATATGAGCTTCTTACCGGCTTTTGTTTTTATTCTAGCGGCCTTTCTCCTGGGCCGGGCTTTGCGGCTTTTTCTGGCCAAAGCAGAACTACGGACCTTCGTTTCGGTCCCCTTGGATTTTCTGACCGGCCTGACTCTTCTTTCTACCCTTTTATATTTTTTGGCCTGGGCCTGGCAAAGCCTGACAGATCTTAGCTGGTATCCTTATCTGTTTTGGCCTTGGATAGGCCTGGTATTTTTAGCTCTTTTGCTGACCTATCGTAGGCAAGGCCAACGAGGTCCTGTCGCACGCTCTGAGCTAGGCCCAAGTTGGTCCGGCTTCGATGACAGGGTTTTAAGCACGATAGAATTTCTGTCGACTTTGGCCATCTTCTCTTGGGCCTCTTTATTAACCTTCTCCGCTTTTTACACCATAGGCGACTCGGTTTACGCCGGTGTTACGGTCTTTTCAGACCTGTCGCCTCACACGGCCTTCGTTGCCTCCTTCGGCCAGGGTGGCAACATTCCGGCCCAATACCCCTATTTCTCCGGTGCCGGCATGCGCTACCACTTTTTCTTTTATTTTATGTGCGGTGCCTTACACCGGCTGGGTTTGCCCTTGGACTGGGCCTTGAACCTGCCCTCCTTCTTAGGCATTTGGACCTTCTTAAGCTTGTTGGGGAATATTGCGGTGTCATTGACTCAAAAAAAGGCGGCCCTTCCCTTGACCTTGCTGCTGTTTTTCTTCCGCTCATCCGGATCGGGCTTTGCCCTTCTGAATAGCTATCTCCGAGACGGCTTAAGTTTGACTGAAGCACTTGTAAGACTTAGGTCCGCCCCTTCTTTTGCCGGTCCCCTTCTCCATGACGATTGGGGCCTATATAATTTAAATGTTTTTGCCAACCAAAGACACCTTCTCTGGGGCATGAGCCTGGTTCTATTTATCTTCATGCTTTTTTACCCCGCTTTAAGCGAAAGAGATAAGCCGTCTATCAGCGATTTCTTCCATAAGGACCTTTGGCCTATCCGCCGAGTTGGCCCGCTTCTCTTTGCCCTGCTTTTGGCCCTGCCCCTCCCTTATTGGCACGGGTCTTGTGCCATTGTGCTGCTTTTGGTTTTGGGCTTTTGGGCCCTCTTTGCCCGTGAAAAAATGTCATATCTTATTTTGGGTTTGTCTACAGTAGGGTCAGCCTTTGTCTTGCAAAACATTTTCCAAGGCCAAGCCGGTTTAGGCCAATCAATTTTCCATTGGGCCTATATTCTGGACGACAAGTCACTGGGCGGTATTCTCAAATTTTTAGCAATCCTCGCAGGACCCGGTCTGATTTTTATTTTAATCTTCCCCTGGCTTCATAAAGACCGGAACCTCCGCCCGGTCTACCTGTCTTTTGCCCTGCCCGTCCTCTTTGGCCTCACCATTTCGCTAACCCCCGATGTCACGGTCAACCATAAGTATTTTATGATCAGCCTTTTCTTATACCTGCCTTTGGTTGTTTGGGTCCTATTAAAATTATGGGACTTTTTGTGGCGCCCTGATACAGGCGAAGCATTTTGGCCTAGAAGGGCTTTGGCCGTACTCCTGGCTTGTCTTGTCATCCCTATCCTCACCTTCACCGGCCTGACCGACACCTGGGCCTACCAAAACCAGCTGGCCCATAATGTCATTATAGATACGGACGATGATTTCTCGCGTTGGGCCCTAAAAAACATGCCGCAAGATGCCGTATCCCTGACGCCTCCCTGGGCCATGCACAGCTATTTTCTGACCGGCCGGCAAAGTTTCTACGGTCACGCCTACTATGCGGCTTCTGCCGGCTACGATACGGCAGACCGCTACGGAGAAATAAAGAATTTTCTGGCCATGCGCTTAGACGACCAGCAACTTCGGGCCTATGCCGAAGAGCATAATTTATGTTACCTGATGATAGATGATAGCTTCCGGCAAAATTCCGACTATGCCATAGAAGAAGAAGGCCTAAGTCGCTTATTCCCGCGCGTGGCTTTCTTCCCCGATCAAGACAATCTGGCCGTTTACGACCTTGGGACAAATTAGGCTTAGGCTCACCTTAAGAGAATTTTCGCTCAAACCACAAGACAAGGCGGTGTGGCAGAAGTTTGGATAGGGCCAAAACCAGGCGGGCCGCTCCGTTCGAAAGCGACACATCCTTACCCCGGTCCAACTTTCGGAGGGCCTTACGGCAGACATTTTCCGGGCTTTCTACGCCCAGGCGTTTGAATCCCTTGACCTGGGCACTTTGGCCGGACTTGGTCAAAAATTCGGTTTCCATGGGGTTGGGGCAAACGGCCATACAGGAAATCCCCTTGGCCTTAAGTTCAGAATGAAGGGCCCTGGAATAACTTAAGACATAGGCCTTGGAGGCCGCATAAGACGCAAAACCGTGCTGCGGCATAAAGGCCGCTACGGATGCGATATTTAAAATATGAGAACCCTTATCCATATAAGGAAGGGTCAGTTGAATCATCTGGGTTAGGGCTAAGCAGTTCAGACGGACCGTATCCTGATTGGCTTGACCCAGGTCTGCCGCAAGACCTGACCGGCCCATACCGGCAGATTGGACCAGATACTTAATAAGGGGGCGTGTAGAACTGTCGGCCAAATCGTCAGCGAGTTCGGCCTGCCAAACAGGGTCCGTGACATCACCGGGAAAAAGTCGAACCGGATGGCGGAGGTTGTTTGCTAATTCTTCCAGTAGGTCCCTCCTCCGAGAGACCAGATAGAACATATCGAAATCGTCTCGCCTGTCCAGTTCTAAGCAAAAGGCAAGGCCCAAACCGGAGGACGCTCCGGTTATGAAGGCCAAACGGAGCCTAGGCTCTTGCACCATAATGCGACTCCAAGAAAGGTCTGTAATCGTCCGATCCGTGACGCAGGCAAATCCAAGGCTTGTGCGATCCGTGATAATCCGACCCTACCGTAGGCAGAAGATCTAAAGCGGCTGCCGCGGTGCAAACCCGGTCCGAATCTTCTTCGCTGGTTTCACCGTGTATAACTTCTACGCCTTGGAGCCCGAAAGTCTTAAAAGTCTCCAACGTTTCGGCAAATTCTGCCGGAGTCATCGCCTCATCTCCGTGAAGCCAGTTTTTATAAAGAGCCGGATGGGCTAAAACAGGCACCCCGCCTGTTTCTCGGATTGCCTGAATCGCCTCTTTGGCAGGCGGGCGCTTCCGGGGCACATAAGCCGCCTTGCCCTCACTAAGATAGGTATCAAAAGCTTCGTCTACACTGGTCACAATACCCTTGCGGATTAGAAGCTGGGCCAGGTGGATACGACCCACCACATAGCCTCCCTCGTTACTTAAATCCTCGTAACTAACAGGGATACCCAAGTCTTGTAGCTTCTGACAGATAAGGCGGTTACGTTCGTCTCTGTCTCGACGCCTCTGGGCCAAAAAATCGTCAATCCGGCGGACATTACCATCCGGGTAATAGGCCAACAGGTGGACTTCTTGTCCCTTATAGTCACAGCTGATTTCTACGCCGGGCACGCAAATCGGCAAATCCATACGAAGCTGCGATAGCTTGTCATAAACCGTAGAAATGATTTCGTTACCCTGAATCGTATCATGGTCGGTCAAAGCAAAGCTCTTCAAATCATTGGCCATGACTTCCTGGACCAGTTGGGCCGGCGAAGACTTGCCGTCCGAGGTATTGGTATGGGTATGGAGGTCTGTTTTGCCCTTCCATACTAAGTCCCACATAAAAGCCAAGGACCGGGCATTGGCTTCATGGGCTTCTTCCCGGTCAATGGTTTCTAAATCTGAATTCCAAATATTAGAGTGATTGGTCTTCATAAAGTGCCTCAGGACCTATTCGTATTTCTCCTGGTAGGTGGCAAATTCCATGTTATACCAGCCTTGACCCTGGGTCATGGCCCTAAGGTCTGTGGCGTAACGGAGCATCTCGACCAGCGGAACTTCGGCCGTTACCACACTCATACCGGACTTAGAATCGATACCTAAGATGCGGCCTCTGCGTTTATTAAGGTCACCCATGATATCGCCCATAAGTTCTTCCGGAATATGGACTTCTACCTTGTAAATAGGCTCCAGTAAGACCGGCTGGGCTTCTTCCATGGCATTCTTGAAGGCCAAAGACGCCGCAATCTTAAAAGCTAATTCAGAAGAGTCGACATCGTGGTAAGAACCGTCTACTAAAGTAGCCTTAAAGCCTACTACAGGATAGCCTTCCAGAGGACCTTCCTGACGAGCTTCTTCTAAGCCCTTCTCAACAGCCGGGAAGAAGTTCTTGGGTACGGCACCGCCGAAGACCTTCTCTTCGAAAATCATACCGTCGGTATCGGCCGGCTCAAATTCGACCCAAACATCACCGTACTGGCCGTGGCCGCCGGATTGCTTCTTATGCTTACCCTGGACCTTGACCTTCTTACGGATGGTCTCACGGAAAGGAACCTTCGGTTCTTCTAGCTTGGCTTCTACATTGTACTTAGACTTAAGCTTAGAACAGATAACATCTAATTGAAGCTCACCTAAACCTTGAACAACCATTTCCTTGGTCTCGGGATCTAAGAAGTAAGATACGGTCGGGTCTTCTTCTTCCAGCTTGGTCAAACCCTGGGCAATTTTATCTTCATCACCCTTATTAACAGGGTAAATAGCCATCTTCAAAGGTGCATCGGGGTAGACGATTCTGGGGAGGACCAGAGGATGGGATTTCTCGCACAGGGTATCTCCGGTCAAGGTGACGTTTAGTTTCGTCAAAGCACCGATATCACCGGCTTCGAGCTTGTCGACATTAATCTGATTTTTGCCCAGCATGACAGACAGGGCAGATCCTCTTTCTTCTGTCTCTTTATTAGCATTCCACAAGGTCATATTAGGCTTCAAGGTACCCGAATAGACTCGCAATAAGGAAATCTTGCCGACAAAGGGGTCGGCAATGGTCTTAAAGACAAATGCGGCCAAAGGTCCGTTCGAATCGGCCTTAATCTCTTCGGTCGAACCATCGGGCTTAACGGCACTAATGGGTGCATGCTCTTCGGCAGAAGGCATATTATCCAGCAAGCGGTTCATCATGAAACGGATGCCCTTGCGATTCAAAGAAGACCCGGTCCAGACCGGAATCATGTAACCGCCACTCATACGGTTCTTCAAGCCCTGGCGAATTTCCTCTTCGGTGAAAGGCTCTTCTTCGAAATATTTCAACATGAGCTCGTCATCGGATTCGGCGACTTGCTCCATGAGATTAGCATATTGACGCTCGGCTTCAGCCTTCATATTATCCGGTGTCTCCACTTCGTGACGGACACCGTCTTTATCGTATGCAAAAGACTTACGATTCAAAATATCAACATAGCCGGCATAAGAATTGCCTTCCTTATAAGGCAGCATCATAACCGTGCAGTCCCGGCCGAAGTGGTTTCTTATATCCACCATGGTCTTCTGGAAATCTGCACTGGGGTCTTCCAATTTATTAATAAAAATAGCAAAGGGGATATCACGCTTCTGTAAGAAACGAACGGCCTTCTCGGCACCGACCGTAACGCCGTCTTTTGCCTCAATAACAACAATACCGCAGTCGGCGACACGAAGAGCCTGGACCACTTCACCCAAGAAATCAAAATCTCCCGGTGTGTCGATGAGGTTGAGCTTAACGCCTTCCCACTCACAACTGGCCACACTGGTCCCGATACTTATCTGACGGCGTTTCTCTTCGTCATCAAAGTCCATGACCGTATTCTTATCCTCACGTTTGCCGGCCCTCTTAATGGCACCGGCCTTGTAAAGGATGGCTTCTGCGAAACTCGTCTTACCTGATCCGCTGTGGCCGAAAATAGCGACGTTGCGGATATTCTTCGCGGAATATGCTTTCATTCCGTCACCTCCTGAATGTGCTGTCCCACATTATACTAGACACTTTAGACAAGCGAAAGGCCTTCCTTTACCCATTCCTATGGGCTTATTGTATAAGTTATCTAAAAGTGTCTTGTGCATCTTCCTGAGATTTCCTAGAAAAGTGTCAGCCAGGTCTCTATATCCGCCAGTTTGAGGATTTGGTTAGAAGCCTGACGAAGCGCCTTGGCATTGGGCCGATTTTGGCTGTAACGGGCCAAAGTCTTACGAAATTCCAACATGGCTCTCTCTTCTCCTAAAAAGTTGCACAACATGGCGGCATGGCGGTAAATGGTCTTCTTTTTTTCCTCATCAGTCGCTCCTGTCCTAGTCGAAGGACTGCTAAAGGGACGAAAAACCCAAGGATTCCCCATAGCGGCCCTGCCGATGGCCACGCCGTCTACTCCGGCCTCTTTTGCTAAATGCCTTGCCTCGTCGGGATTTTCGATGTCGCCGTTACCCACCAGGAAAACCTGGTCTCTTAAGCCGGTCTCCGTAAGACTTCGGCTGACCCTTCCTATAGCTTCCCAGTCGGCTTGGCCCGCATAGTATTGGTCTCTGAAACGGCCGTGTACGGTAAGCATTCGGGCCCCGGCTTCCACTAAACGGGGGGCCAAGGCAGGTGCAGTCTCTTCTTCCCCCACAAAGCCCAGGCGAATTTTACAAGAGAGCTTATAGCCTGTACCTTCTAATTTTTTCGCCAGGCCGGAAACAATCCGAACCGCCACATCCGGCCGGTCCATAAGGGCCGAACCGGCCCCGGTCTTGACCACCTTGGGGACCGGACAGCCCATATTAATATCGATACCCTCGATACCTGTAAGCCTCTTATCTTCTAGAATTTTATCCGCAGCATAGAGAAAATCGTCCGGCTCAGAACCGAAAAGCTGGACATAGACCAACCCCTCCAGCTTAGGGTCTACCGCCACATAGCGCCAGGATTTGTCCAAGCCGCTATGGCGGATCCCCGTTGCCGAAACCAGTTCCGTTGTTTGGCCCGAGGCCCCTTCCTCATGGCAGAGGATGCGAAAAGGCAAGTCCGAATAACCTGCCATGGGAGCTAAAAAAGCCGGAATTGTCTCGCTCATAGACTTAAGCCCCCTGCTGCCCGACACGGCTTAACTGGTGGTGGAGCAGGTTTTCGTAGAAACCTTTTCGGGCCACCAATTCGTCATGGGTCCCCTGTTCGACTATCTTCCCGTCCACCAGGACATAAATACAGTCGGCGTCTCGTATGGTCGATAGGCGGTGGGCGATAACAATAGTCGTCCGGCCTTCCTGAACGACTTCCATGGCCCTTTGAATAATCTGTTCGGTTTCCGTATCAATAGAAGCCGTCGCCTCATCTAAGATTAAGACCTTAGGGTTGTAGGCCAAAGCCCTGGCAAAAGAGATGAGCTGCCTTTGGCCCTTGGATAGGTTTTTGCCGCGTTCGCTAATGGGTTCGTCAATGCCTTTTTCGTATTGTTCCAGAAGAGGTCTTCCACCCACCTTAAACAAAGCTTCTTTGGCCACTTCTTTGCTTATAGCGGGGTTGCCCAAAGAAATATTGTCATAAATGGTCCCCTCAATAAGGAAGGGGTCCTGAAGCACAATACCCATATGAGATCTCAGGCCGTTTCGCTCCAATGCCCGAATGTCCGTTTGGTCCATGAGGACTTGCCCTTCTTGAGGATCGTAGAAGCGATAGAGCAAATTCAAAAGCGAACTCTTACCGGACCCCGTAGGCCCTACAATGGCAATCATTTCACCCGGTTCGGCCTTAAAATCAATGCCCTTTAAAACTTCCTGGCCTTCGATATAAGAGAAGTGAATCTGAGAAGCGGCCATAGCGCCTGTGACGGAATCTAATGCTCCGGTTCCGTCGTCTTCTATGGGCTGGTCCAGAACGTGAAAAACCCGCTCGGCTGAAACAATAGACTTCACAATCGTGGCCAAGACATCCAGGATACCGGTAATAGGATTAAAAAGTTGAGAGACATAGTTCACAATGAGGTAAACAAAACCGACCGTAACCGGCATATCCAGGTTGAGGTGACCGTAAAGAAGCCAACTCACCGCCATGAACATGACCAAGCTCGACAAGGCATACGTAATATTAAACATGCCCCAATCAAAACGACTGAAACGTTCATTGACTTCCAGTTGTCTCGCTGTCAGTGTCCTGAAGTCTTCGTAGACTTTTTCTTCGCGCCCGTAAGACTGCGTGAGCTGCACATTTTTAATGTTTTCATTTAAGGTCCCATTAATCTTACCGTTGATTTCCCGAATCTCCGCCTGCATCTCGGTTGCCCTCTTCCTGTAGACTTTCTGGAAGAGATAGACACCGGGGATTAAGAGCAACAAGAATAAAGCCACTTCCCAACGCAGAAAGAAAATGGCCACGTAGACGCCTACAATTTTGGCCAAAGAAACCAGAAGCGTCGAGAAGACCTGGACATAAAAACTCTGCCGTATGGTTTCCGTATCGTTGGTAATACGAGAAACAATGGTGCCTGCCGGAACCTGGTCGAAATAAGAAATCGGCATCTTATGAATATGGTCATAGATCTGATTACGCATGGTTTCGGTAAACTGGTTGGAACTTTTTACCAACAAGATTTTGGCAACGAAGTCCAGGACGGCTGCCCCAATACCGACCAGTGCATAAAGCGCCAGGACAGACATAAGCTCTTGCCAAGGGAAAAGGTCGACGCCGGCATATTTTCGGATAATCTCATCGATAATATATTTGCCGATCCTGGGCATAATGAGACTCAGCACTACGGATAGGATAAGTAAAATGTTTCCCATGACGAAAACTTGCCAATGGTACTTAATATAAGAAAATAAACGCTTAATCGTTTTCATAAAATATTAGCTCTCTTCCTGATGGAGGAACTGGTCATGGTACCAGCCTCCTAAGGCCATGAGGTCTTGGTGGGTGCCTTTTTCTGTAATCTTGCCCTGGTCGAAGACCACAATTTGGTCGGCATGCGTCAAGGCGGACAGACGGTGGGAGGAAATAATAGTGGTCTTGCCTCGGCGAATGTAGCGGAGGTTTCGGATAATAGCCTGTTCGGTCAGCTGGTCTACCGCCGACAAGGAATCATCCAGGATCAGGAGGTCGGGATTTTTGAGAAGTGCCCTGGCCAAAGAAAGGCGCTGCCTTTGGCCGCCCGACAGGCTGATGCCTCTTTCTCCAATTAAGGTGTCCAAGCCGTCTCGAATAACTTCGTCACCGATATCAAAGTGCGCCAACTCCAGCGCTTTCATAATGGCTTCATCGGAGGCCTCACCGACGGAAAATAAAACGTTTTCTCTTATGGTTCCGGAGAAAAAGTAGTGGTCTTGGGTCACGTAGGACATAATGGGGGACAGGCCGCCCGGCTTGATGTCAGCCAAAGCCACACCGTTCAGCTGGAAGGTCCCCTCACCTGCCGGATACTCTCTCAAAAATTGTTGGAGGAAGCAGGACTTGCCCGACCCGGTCTTGCCGCAAACGCCCAAGATTTGTCCCTTATGAAGCTCCAGAGAAATATGGTCCAAGTTCATCTGCTCTCCGGCAGGGTAGGCGAAAGAATAGTCTTTTAACTTCATGTTTGCGAAGCTTCGGATAGTCACATCGCCCTGCTCCATCCGGTCATCAAAATTCCATACTTCCTTAATCCGTTTGCTGGAAATATTGGCATTCTTTATA
Organism: Oscillospiraceae bacterium; assembly: GCA_029983685.1. Classification (GTDB taxonomy): domain Bacteria; phylum Bacillota; class Clostridia; order Saccharofermentanales; family Fastidiosipilaceae; genus JASBZA01. The sequence goes on from JASBZA010000014.1 coordinate 44,170, forward strand.
ACGTTGATATTCATGGCAAAGTTGGCCAAAGGATTAGCCAGGTAGGTCACGAAAATCTGAAAGCTGATAAGGTCTCCAATCGTCATTTGGCCGTTGACGACCCTGTAAGAACCCACACTCATCGTGATCAGGAAAACCAGGGTCGCAGCAATGGATGTGGTTAGAGAGTAGGTATTGGATATAACCGATGTCCGGTTGGCCAAATCCGAAAATGCACGGGTCTGCCGGTGAAAACGCTGACGGAAAGCCTCCTCCTGGGCAAAAGCTCGAATGTGGCGGACCCCCTCAACACCTTCCAAAACCCGGTCGTTCATGTGTGAAAAGGCTTCCTGACGTTCCTGCCAGCGCTTGTCTACTTCTTTGTCACGGTAATGACTTAGGACCATCAAAATAAGATACGGAATAATGGTAATCATAGAAAAGGTCAGGCCACCCTTTTGGATCATGAGTACCAGGTAAAGGACAATGTTAAAACCGGTAGAAAAAAGCAACTGGACACCCCAGCTGATTAAGTCGGCAATGTACTCCACATCCAGGGTCGCCCGGCTCATAAGGTCACCTGTATTAAATTTTTCGTAGAAAATCTGCCTGCGTTTCAGAAAAACAGCAATGAAGTGGTCTTGATAGAACTTCTGGGCAACGTTATAGGAGCCGTAGAGGGCTACGGTCCAAATAAAGCCGGAAATATAAATGAGGACAGACGCCAAGGTCACGACACCCATGTAAAAGCCGACACGTTTAAGCGTCAAATTGCCCTGGGCTAAAAGATCGACCACGATACCGACCAAATAAATCGGCAAAGCACTCAGCATATTATCGATGAAAGAACATAGGACACCGATAAGATAACGCTTCTTCTGGGTTTTTAGAAACGGCCAAACAAACCGATAGGATTCAAACATAACACTCCTCAATAACAACAGTGGACCCTTGACGGGTTCTACTCTACCTATTGATGAGTCTTACGCCTAAGAGTAAAGGGGTAATTACATCAATAGGATTATCTCAACATACCGAACATGCGGATTCTTAGTCTTGCGATAATCATCAATTGTGTCCCCTTTCTATAATATTTATAAGCCTTCCATCCTGCCTATCTGAGCGGAAATTAAAACTTACCGAATTAAAATAGCAAAGTTCGACGCTAAGGTCAACCGTTTGAGGCAAAGCTACAGAGATCTTGAATTGAAAAGGTCATTGATTTTCTAAATTAAAATGAATACTACCAGACTAAGCGGAGAGAGATCAGAACAGACAAGATAAGCAAGGTCACATTGCAGATTATAGTCAGAGCTTGGTTAGACGTTTTATTAAATTTCTCTATAAGTTTATTTCCTAAATAAAAAAGTAAGATTATGACTATAAGCGGGAACCAGTAGTGAATATATAAGTTTCCTGAGGAGTCTTTTGAGAGAAGATAATAACCTAAACGCCTCCATTCGTTTTTCTCATCTTTGTCCCCATAGGCATAGGTCTCTGTAATAGCTTTATCTAGCCTGTAACGAATCTTATAACCGAAATCTTGGTGAAAATTAACATCTATTTTTCTCTCAAAACGTCCGGCATAAGAGATACTAAGTTCATTATTATTTCGGTCCTTGTAAATTTCAGTTTTATTATTTGAGGATGAGAAAATAGTACTCCGGTAAAAATACTTTATTATCTTATTAACTTTGCTCCTTCTCTACTACATACAAAAACAGGACTCTGTCTTACAAGACGAGCCCTGCTTTTTTAACATAAATTGCTATTATAGTGTTAGCGTTTGTTTATCCTATATTTCTCTATCTCTTCTTCTCACGTATGCAGATACACCTAGTACAAAAGCACCTATCAGAAGGACCACAAAGGCCTCTCTTTAGCGTAACTGTACATACCGGTTGATGATATATTGCCATGCTCTTTAGGTTTTGCTGTATTGGTTACCGTAAAGCCTTCTTCTACACTACCGGTAATCTGGCTTGTGTAACCTTCTATGGCTACTTCCTCAAGGGTGTACTCAATAGCATGACCGTCTTTTGCATCATACTTCAACAAGTCTGCGAAGCTTCCTGTCCACTGGTTCTCGGTATTTAAGGTCAGTTCCGCTACGACTTCTCCGTCTGCCTTTAATTTTATGACCGCTTCTTCAGCCGCAGGTCCGATCCACTTCTTGCTTACAGGGATGGTCAGCTTTTCTATATTCGTATTCGTTACCGTAAAGCCTTCTTCTACACTACCGGTAATCTGGCTTGTGTAACCTTCTA
>JASBZA010000015.1 GCA_029983685.1 Oscillospiraceae bacterium
GTCTTCCAGGGGGCGGTTACGAAAAGCTTCTGCTATGTTCGTTGAGGCTTTTATTGAGTGCACTGACTTGGCTTCTAGACATGTTTTCTATGCCCAGAGCTTGAGCTAATTTTTCAATTTTTCGGGTGGATACACCGTTGATATAGGCCTCTTGAATGACCTGAATTAAGGCCGCTTCACTACGTTTTCTTTCGGTTACAAAGAAAGGAATGTAGCCACCCTTTCGTACTTTGGGCACTAAGAGGTAAAGCGTACCGGCTCTTGTATCTAAACGTCGAGGCCGATAGCCGCTTCTGGAGCTTTGACGCTCCTTGCTTTGGGTGTGCTTTTGTGCTCCGATTTGTGCGGACACTTCAATTTCCATAAGCTGACTGCAGAGCCAGTCCAACATGGCCAGCATAGGATCTTCCATACCCATACATTGCCACAGCAAATCTTCCATCGATGTGTTATCTTTGTTTTGAGCCATAGGTTTTCTCCGTTTCTAGGTTTTTGCACTTCTAGTATAATGAAACCTATGATTCTTTTTTCAAAGTTGCGAACATTCGTTGACTCTATCTACTCATGTCCAAAATAAGCATATAGGAGAAATGTAAGCATATTGAAAAATAAAAGTCTTATGGCTCTACTCATAGTATAGTTCTTTGTATTTTCTTATGTTTTTATGAATTAATACAATAGCTACAAAAAGACTCAAAGCCAACATTGCTATATTCGGTAATATGTTTTTTTGTAAAGAGTTACCATCAATCACAGTTACTGTTAACTGACGATGGATAACGTTTTGGAAATCCCCAATTATAAAAGGGCTTATAGCATGTGATATAGGTTTGAAAATATTTCCTAACGTTGAACTAATTATTAATGGTAAAATCAGATATAAGCTTAATGGAATCATTGCCAATATGAATTCATTATTCGAGTATAGATTCATCGACATTGAAATTGCTGTAATTAATGATATAAGTATACTCATTAGTAATATGTTCAATACTAAAACTAATATCTGCTGGACTCTATTTAAGGAAAAAACACCATATTCGTAATGCTCGTTAAGACCGCCTAGTCCAAAACCGATAAGTAAAACAATAAAGTTCGAAACGATATATAAAATATTTATATAAAAAACATTTGCGAGTAATTCAGCTTTTAATAAATAGGAATACGATTCTCTCGCTAAAATAAAATTGCCAAATCCAGTATTTAAAAATTTAGCCAAAACGGGTGATATAAAAATGCCAATAAAAATTAAAATGAACGTATTAGACATTTGCGAAAAATCACCAAAGTAATAATCGCTAAGGAATCGAATCCCAACATAATTATCGATATTTTCCTGAACACTTATAGTATTTATATCTTCGTTTGAAGTCGTAAGAACTTTAACCCATTCAAGTTTGTCCTGATAAGTAAAATAAAAACTAAGAGTTGCAAAAATACAAATGACCACTATAAAAATCAACGATTTATAGCTAAACAGTAATCTTTGCAACCCTTTATGAATGCTAACTTTAACTTTCATAGATAGATATTTTATCTAGACTTAAAAATGTGATTAGAACACAATACTAAAGTCTAAATGTTTCTCATTAAAATAAACTTGTCCTTTGGCATCCTCTAGATGCGTGATAAGACGGATAGTTATTTTCTCCCCGGCGTCTTCTATTATATACATATAAGAATCCACTGAATACCGGTACGTGTCTAAGGCAATGGAGGGTTTAGATAAGGTATAGAAATCGTAGGCTTTGCTGTTCGCTTCTAACTCGAATTCTTTTTGGTCTTTATAAGGAATATTGGTTTTGTCCTCTCCGTCAATAAGTTCAACGTAATTTACGCCATAAATTTTTCCATTTCTAACATCTAGATAAATTGAAACAGTCGTCTGGTCATTTATATAAAAATCAAAAGTATTCTGATTTTCTTTAGAGTTACTTTCCAGCGTTAATACCGGACTTGGATGCGTAAGATCAAACTCGTTTGAGTGTTTGTTAAGTGGATTAAAAGCGATTAGTAGGGCAAGGGATAAAAGGACTAGAAACTTCTTCATATTTGCACCTCCTTTTAGAGTGCTATAAATGCTATATAGTTATGCTTATTTATGAGCATTATAAACCATTCGTAAGCGCTCTTCCAACTAAACGTTTATAAGCCTGCTGTTCTGTAGCTATTACGCATAAATTCAGATAAAAATCCGGGCGGCTATTGCCACATCCCCAAGTCTTATTTTGACTTGCAGAAATAAGTCCGAATGCTTTACAATTTCAATTAAGTCTTCAGGTGCCCTATATAAATAGGGAGAATAGGGAATACAGTGAGATTCTGTAACAGCCCCCGCTACTGTAACAAGACTTGAATCCGCATAGAGAGCCACTCTTGGACCGTGCTTTGGCCGGGGGGAAGGGTATGCGGATGCGCTTGGAGTCAGGAGACCTGCCTGAAGAAGAATGATACGGAGGGTATGAGATGAAATCGAAATCTAGCCAAAGAAAATCTTTTAGTGTGCTCTTATTGACCTTGCTACTGACCTGGCAATGGCTTTTGCCCGTGAATGTATGGGCAACCGAGTTAAGCACTACCACATCGGAAACCAGTATTGCTTCCGAAACTCAGGCAGCAGAAGAAGCGCCTGTTGATAATGCAGCGGACGAAAATGCTCCGGCATCGCCCATCGACCAGGGCAAGGTCTATGTCACCATTGAAAACGAAGTCTATAAACAAGCGGACGGTGCTCTCTGGGACGGACAACTCTTAGAAGAGGAGACCCAAACCATTGACTTCGCGGAGGACATGACGGCTCTGGATGTCTTAGAGGCTGCCTCTAAGGCCAATAACCTGGATCTAGTCGTTGAAAATGGTACTTGGGGCAGCTTCATTAAGTCTATTAACAAGCTAGGAGATTCTACCATTCCCCAAGATGCACAATGGGCCTCTTGGATGGTCGCCTTAAACGGTGAAAATATCCCGGTCGGAGTGGACCAGCAAAAGGTTAAAGCAGGTGACCAACTCAAGTTTTACTTTAGTATAGGCTACCCGTCTGCCACAATTGAGGTAAAAAATGATGTCGTAACGAAGACCCAAGGTGCAGCATGGGAAGGCCAAATTAAACCTGCCGACTTCACTAATGCGTATTATTTTTCTAAACCGGGCTGGAAAGATATAACGGTTTTAGATTTCTTTAAGCAATTTGCCGATGCCAATCATTTAAAATATGAAATTACACCTAGCTCCTACGGTGATTATCTGAGTTCTATTAATGGTTTAGGCTCCGATTTAGTTGTGAAGGGGGCCAAATGGCCGGGCTGGGGCTTTACGGTTAACGGTGAGTTCCCCGAAAAGGGCATGGGTGATACCCTCGTTAAACCCGGTGACAAAATTAGTGTTGAATTTATGATTACCTGGGAAGACGCGCCCACTCCGACACCCGAAGCATCTCCTTCTCTGTCTCTTCCTTTAGAAGAGGTTCCGGCTTTTTGGCCGGCATTTAGAAGCCATGGCGCCCTTAAAAAGGGAGATTTAGAATCGACTTCCTATCCGATTACGGCGGATAAGACCAAACTCATGTGGTCTCGGAAATTCGCCCAGCCGAATTTCTCAAATCTGCCAAGCCAACTCATTATCGTCAACAATAGCTTGGTCTTTGTTGAAGGTAAAAATCTTACCGCTCTGGATCTAAAAAGCGGCGACACCTTGAAATCGGTCAGCCTCCCCGAAGGACAAGGCTATGCTTCTACGGCGCCTTTGTATGCTGACGGTATGCTATTCGTAAGTTTAGATCAAGGAACGGTTGTGGCTTTAAGGGCCAGCAATTGGGAAATCTTGTGGACTTATGTTGACCCCTTGGGTGGCCAGGGGCAAAACCCTCTGTCCTATCAAGATGGCATCCTTATGGCATCTTTCTATAATCCTAGTGGCCAAGCTAACCTGGTCGCTATTGATGTTAGCACCGGCCGGGCCCTTTGGTCTAAGGCGTCTGAAGCAGGCTATTATAATGCCGGCGGCCTTATCTCAGGTTCAGCCTATATTGTGGGATCGGAAGCCGCTGAGATTGTCTCTTATGATCTTAAAACCGGCGAGAAATTAGGCTCCTTTGTCAGCTCTGACAAGGTTCGTTCCTCCGTGGTCCGTTCCGGTGACGCTTACTACGTTGTCGATAATAGTGGCACGCTTTATAAATTTGGGGTCGATGACAAGGGTGCTTTACACGTAAAGGGGTCTAGGGCCCTGGGAACACCCGTCACAGCGACGCCCTCTATCGCTTCCGGCCGCCTTTACTTACCGGCATTGAAAAAGTTCTTTGTCCTGGATGCCCAAGACCTATCCATCTTGGATCAAGAAGACCTTCCCGCATACGGCCAGGGCAGCCCCCTAGTCTTAGAGGAAAGCGGTCGCCGTTTGATTTATTTTGTTCTGAATGAAGCCAAAGGAGCCCTTTACAGCTTGAAAGATTCGGATGCTAAACAGCAAACCTCCCTAGCTATCGGTTTTGCTCCGGTTTTGGCCTCCAATACCTCAGGCCTCTCCGATTTGGAGACTCTTTTCACACCTCCCAAGGAAGCACAAAACTACTCCTTATCCACGCCTATCATGGGACCGGACGGGACCATTTATTACAAGAATGACTCGGGTACCATTTTCGCCTTGCAAGCTGCTCCGGAGCCCACGCCCCCTGTGGTCAATTTAGTGCCTACCGGTGAAAGCAACTTAGGTGGAATCATCGCTATTGTCCTCTTGGCTTTGGCCGCTATTCTGGTCGCTGTATCGCTTATCGTGAGGCGTCGCAAGTAATTGCTAAGTAATTTTTCGAACTTACATCCGGCCTGGCACTTGATTTACTATAGTCTTGTGCTGGGCCTGGTCTTTTTTACCGACCATCCCTTAAGCTTGGGACTTGTCTGGCTGGGTCTAGTTTGGTCTTTAGAAATCCACAGGTGCTTTAATAAGGAGCAGGATTTCGGCCAAAGCTTACGCCTCTACGCCATGCCTTTTATACTGAGTCTTATCATGGGATTTTTAAATATGCTTTTGAGAGACTATGGCATCTATCCTATACTTCGTTTTTCTTCGGGCAGGACCTGGACCATAGACGCCTTCCTGGAAGGTTTTATCGGAGCTTTTCGCCTGGGCCTGTCGCTGATGATCTTTTCACACCTGTCCCGAGTCCTTAACATGAACGGTCTTCTCTATCTCCTGAAGCCATTCTTCCCCGGTTTTGCCCTCTTGCTAAGTCTGGTTTTTAAGTTTCTTCCCCGCTTTAAGCATGAAGCCCGGGAACTTCGCCTGGTACAGGCTGCTAACCCTCTGCAACTAGATCTTGAGAAAGCTTCTTTAAAAGTTCAGGCCCGAGAAATATCGATTTTTTTATCTACGCTTAGTGGCTGGGCCCTAGAAGATAGCATCGCATCTGCTAAACTGATGCAACAAAGAGCTTACGGCTTAGATATTAAGCCTACGTCCTACAAGCTCTATCGTTGGACCAAAAAGGAGACCCTGCTCCTTTTTATCCTTCTTTCGCTATTATTTATCTATATTCCGACCCTTCGTTTAGGGACCGAACTTGTTCATTACCAACCGTATTTATACCTGGCTCCCCTAACACCTCTTCGTTTTGCGACTTTGGCCTTACCGGCTCTGCTCTACTTTCTTCCGGGCATGATCGATTTGAGGACCTATTAAGATGGCTGTATTGGATGTTAAAGACCTAAGTTTCAGCTTTCCCCAATCCGATAGCCTCTGGGAAAATTTGAATTTTTCATTGGAACCGGGCTCTGTGACCTTGCTGGCAGGCCCCAACGGTTCCGGCAAGTCTACGCTCTTGAGCCACATGGTTTACAAATTAGCTCCCCACGGAAAAAAGTCCGGACAGATTTTTTTTCACGGGAAAGATTTAAAAATGTGGGAAGGAAAAGACCTCATACAATCTATCGCCTATGTCGGACCTAACCCTGACCGGCAAATGGTAAGTGAATTAGTCTGGCAAGAATTAGCCTTTGCACCGGAAAACCTGGGCATGGATCCCTACACCATGCGGCTTCGGATCGCCGACGTCTGCAATTTTTTCGGCATACAGGGCTGGTTCTGGCAGAAAACCTCCGAATTATCCGGCGGCCAAAAACAAATCTTAAACCTGGCCTCCGCCCTGGTTTTACAGCCCGACCTCCTTATTCTGGACGAAGCGGACGCACATTTGGACCCTTTAATGCGTGAGCAATTTTGGGACACTATTAAGCGGCTCAATGACGTTCTGGGCCTTACCGTCTTAATGTGTTCTCATAACTGGTCTAAGGTCCTGCCTTTGGTGGATCAGGTTTTATATTTAGAAGACAAGACGATAAAAAGTTTTACTTCACCTAGGACCTTTGCTTCTTATCTTTTAGAAAAGAAGTCTCCTCTGGGAGAGGCTCTTCCCATCCCGTCTCAAGTCTCTTTTATTTTAGATTCACGGACTAAAATGCCTCATCCGAAAGCCCTCCCCATGACCTTTGCCGATATAAGGCCGCAGTTAGATCGGTTTAAAACTTTTCAACGAGATTCTGCAACAGTTGACAAAAATTTACCAATAAAGGCTAGGATGAATCGACCAAATGCTAAAAATATTAATGCAAATAGGACTAAAGATAAAGCTTTGTTGCAAATTAAAGACTTGTCTTTTCGTTACCAAAAGGACCGACCTCTTGTTTTAAACCGTTTAAATCTGACTTTAGATGAAGGTGCTTTCTTTTTTCTTTTGGGCAGTAACGGTTCCGGTAAGTCCACGCTCTTAAAATGTATACTCGGCGCTTTGAAGTTCAGAGGGAAAATACTCTATAGTGGCAAGGCTTCTAAGGATAATGTCCGTTTGGCTTATCTACCGCAAAATGCCTACCTCCTTTTCCGAGAGGATACGGTCTTAGAAGAATTCAAGAGCCGAGGTTTAGTGGAAGACCGGGCACTCTCCAGCTTAGCTGCCTTAGATCTTTATGACCTTAAAGACTTACATCCTCTGGACTTAAGTGGCGGTCAGGCCCAAAGTTTGGCGCTTAGTTTACTCCTTTTAGGAGAACCGGACCTTCTCTTACTCGATGAGCCTTCTAATAACCTCTCGCCCCAGGGGAGAAACCATTTAGCGTCAGACCTTCTGGCCTATCAGAAGACCGGGGGCACGATTTTTGCCGTGAGCCATGACCTGGATTTTTGTGCTGAAAATGCCTCACATGTGGCACTTTTATTTCAGGGAGAAATCAGCGGTGTCTTTCCCCCTGAAGATTTCTTTTCTCAAAATTACTTCTATACAACAGAAGCAAGCCGCATAGCTGCTTACTTGGGAATCAGACCGAAACAACCCGTTACCAACGCTGCTTTGCTGAAAAGACTGAAGAGACTGGAGAGCCCTGACCATGACTGTTTCTAAAGATAAACGTACATATATTCAGGATTTGATTTTAATCTTAACCATTCTTATTACGGTTTTACTATGGTATTTTTTCTTCCCTAAGCATTATTTTGTCGTATCAGTCCTAATCATCATCGAAGTCCTCTTCTATTCCATGTCCTATTTAGATCGCCTCCGCCTATCGGCTAAGGAACTGGCTACGATTGCTGCTCTGGCAACCTTGGCCGTGTTAGGCAGGGTCTTATTTATGGCTATACCCCAAGTTAAACCCGTGGCTGCTCTGGTCATTGTAACCGGCCTTTGCCTCGGTAAGGGACCGGGCTTCATGGTGGGGCTTTTGGCCATGTTTTTATCAAACTTTTTCTTTTCTCAATCTATTAATACACCTTTTCAGATGCTGGGCATGGGGACAGTGGGTTTTATAGCCGGTTTCGGACAGAAAGCTTTTAAACATAAGACATTAAAATATTGGCAGATTTATCTGGGCTCTTTTTTGGCTGTCTTGATTTTATATGGTTTTTGGGTCGATACAGGTAGTGTTTTATTCATGTATCAATACCAGAAAAAGGTGGCCGTTTTGACCATATATCTAATGGGACTTCCCTTTAATCTGGTCCATGCAGCCTCGACAGTCGCTTTCCTCATTCCTCTTCTGCCTCTCTTGTCCAAGCAGATTCTCCGTATACGTAATAAATATGGCCTATTTATGGCCTCCATGATAGAATAAAAAAATTAACGGGAGGTATTGCCAATGGATACCAACACAATACAAACGATGCTGAACCGTATTCGCACCAATATCCAGAGCGTTGTGATTGGCCAGGATAAGGCCATTGACCTGCTTCTGATTGGTTTAGTCAGCCGCGGCCATGTTCTTTTAGAAGACGTTCCGGGTATCGGAAAAACCACTTTGGCCTCCGCCCTGGCGAAGACGCTGGATTTGTCTTTTAACCGTATCCAGTTTACCCCCGACGTCATGCCGTCCGACATTACCGGATTTAGTATGTATAACCCCAAGGCAAGTGAGTTTCAGTTCCATGAGGGCGCCATTATGGCCAACCTGATTTTGGCCGACGAGATTAACCGGTCTTCTCCGAAAACCCAGTCCAGCCTTTTGGAAGCCATGCAGGACCGACAGGTTACGGTAGACGGTGTTTCTTATCCTTTACCTAATCCATTTATGGTGGTGGCGACCCAAAATGCTGTGGAACAAATTGGTACCTATCCCCTGCCCGAAGCCCAATTGGACCGTTTCATGATTAAAACCCATTTACGCTATCCCAGTGCCTCGGAAGAAGTAGAGATTTATCAACGCCATGCCGGTATTTCGCCTCTAGAGAGTTTGGAAGCTCAGATCAGCTTGGACCAGGTCTTGCAACTGCAAAAGGAAGCTATCGATGTCTATTTGGCTCCCTCCTTATATGATTATGTGGCCCGTCTAGTATCTAAAACCCGAGAGAATCCTGCAGTGAGCCTGGGCGTTAGTCCCAGAGGTGCGCTCATGCTGGTGCAAGCGGCCAAGGGACGTGCTCTCCTGATGGGCCGAGACTATTGCCTGCCCGACGATATTTTATTCCTGGCTCCTTATGTTTTAGCCCACCGTATGCTTCTTAACAGTGACAACGAGTTGGCCGGTCGGACCAGCCTGGATGTCTTAAACGAGATTATCAAATCTACCCCCGCTCCCAAGCAATAGGAAGGGGTTTGGTCCATGCGTCTCAGATTTGTTTTTTATCTCTTACTTCTGGGACTCTGCTATGCCTTTTACAGCTTTTACGCCCTGCCGCAACTGCTATTCCTCCTCATTTTCCTGGCTATTTTGCCCATAGCCTCTTTCCTCATGCTTTTTATCGGCCGCTATTTCGTGAGGGCCCGTTTTTTGACCGACCGAAGCGAATATTATCGCTTGGAAGATTTTAGGATCACGGTGGAGATTGAAAACCGGGGGCCCTTTTATTTTCCTAGAGTCCGTATTGATTTGAATTACCCCAAAGATTCGACTTGCATCGAAATTGCCGGTGAAAATCGCTCACTTCAGGATAGGCGCCGCCTCAATATGGTCTTGCCTCGCCATAGCCACAACCGTCGCGAAATTTCCGTCAGAGCCTGTCATAAGGGTAGTCTGATCTTGGGCTCCGACCAGATTTACCTACAAGATATCTTCGGTTTTTTCCGCCTGCCTCTCCCCCGACAGAGCCGGTCCCAAAAGGGTCAGGCAGCGTCTCATACCGTGCTGAACTTACAAATTTTGCCCAATCCCGAACTGGCCCAGGCCCCGCCTAACCGCGATTTGGCTGCCGCCGAAGAAACGCTTATCAGTAAAGAAAATATTAAGGTCAGTAACGAGGTGGATACTTTGGCCAAAGTCCGCGACTACATGCCCGGTGACCGTATCAAGCAAATTCACTGGAAACTCAGTGCCCGCCTGGGCGAGTTTTTGGCCCGAGAATTCGAAGACCCCAAACAGGGCGGCATCCTCTTCGTTATGGACCCCAAATTCCCCAACTCTATCGCCGACCCGGTCGCGTATTTCGACCAGGCAGCCGAGCTCATGGCAACAGTCATGCATAAACTGGCCAAAAAAGAAGGCCCTTTAACCTTGCTGCTCGAAGATAACTATTATGACCAGCCGGGTGAAGGCGTCGAGCCGGTGCATTTTTATCGGGCTCTGAGTGCCTGGCAAGCTAAGCAAGGGCCCTTCCCGCTTAATTTGGCCGATGTTCTACAAAGAGAAGCCTCTAAGCAGAGCTACCGGGCTGTGGTCTTGGTGGGCGGTCGTATTTACCCCAAGCTGACCTCGGAACTTCATAAGATTCAGAAGTCCGGCAGCCAAGTTCTTTTTTTCTTTCTCCACAATGAGACGGACGAAAAAGTTCGGTCTTATTTATCGGCCATGGCCCATTCTAAAATTCAGGTCCTCCCTGTCCGTTTACCTTCGCTGAAAGCCTTGGAGGATGAGACCAAAGGAGGGGCAAATAATGCTTAAATCGTCTGCAAATCGCTCCTGCCTTATAGGTAAAGTGAAGTTTGAAGCTCTCTTGTTTGTCCTGGCTTTTATTTTTCAAGTTGCCTTGTCCTTTGCCTTGACCGAGATATTTAACTTCCCTCTCTCTTACGGGAAAATCCTGATCCAAAGCTTTGTCGTTCTCCTGATTTTAAGCCTGGCCTTTTTTGACATCCGAACAAGTATCGTAAGTTTGGCCATAGCCCTCGTTCTGGCTCTGGTCCTGGTTCTGGGCCAAAGTACGGACGCAAAATTCATAGGTCAGCTGGGTCGAAAGTTTTCTACACACGGTCCTGTCTTAAAAGAAGTCCTGGGCCAAGACCTGATGGACCAAGGTTATGCCTTCTTCAGAAAAACTTTAGTGGGACCTCAAAAAGAGGCCTATGCCTTTTTTGCTTCCATGTTCTTACTTGGCTTAAGCGTATTGACCTTCCTCTTTGTCCAAAAAGCCAGATTTTATTGGGTTTTATTCTTGACCGGTTTGATTCTTATCCCTCTTTCGGCCAAAACCGGCCATCCCTGGGCCATGCTCTGGTTGATTCCCATGTTTATCGTGGCGGTTTTAATCCTTCTGCTGGGCTCAGGCGATATGACGGCTATTTTGCAGAAAAAATCCGGTCTAAAGCATATCTTCCAAGCCTGGGGCCAGTTGATTCCGACCTGCCTTTTAGCCCTTGTTTTGGGCTTGGTAGGAGTCCGTTTTATACGTTATAAAGACATCTACTCTCCTTACTGGCAGGGTATCTTGGACGATATGACCACCCGGCTTCCGCCCTCCTTCCAGCAAGAATTGACCATCAGTGCTTTTAGCCTGGGCGATGAAGGCTTATATCCCAACGACGGTAAGTTAGGCGGCGAACCCGACCTTAAAGATCGAGAGCTTGCCTTAATGCGCGGCCAAAGTCCTTCCCTCCTGGCAGTCCAATCCTCTGACCGCTACACCGGTAACAGCTGGCAACGCCTATTAAACAATCCCAATTACCGTTTCAACTCTCCTTTCAATAAAGAAGCCGAAAGCCGTGTCTTTAACGGGCCTGAAGACCCCAATTTTACTTCACTGATTCCTGAAATAGATTGGTCTTCTGTTTATAAAAATTACCAATATAGTCTTCAACCTTTGCAAACCGGCAGCCAACTGCTCTTTGTTTCGGGCCGGCCGGAGAAGGTTCAATCCAGCCGTGAAGAGGCCTTATTATTCTATTTTAATCAGGCCGGAACCCTTTATGCTCGGGAAAATTTTGACCTGGACCATTCTTATATGGTCCAAAGTCATGTGATTGATTTTACGCCTCTTACCGCAAACCCTGATTTATTGGTCTCTTTGGACCGGGCCGCAGCAACCTATCGAGACAAGGGCTTGGAACAGGCCAATGCAGCATTGGCCTATGCAAATTATTTACAAGTCCCCGATAAGGACCTCTATAAGCCGGGCGGCAATGTCTATGATTTAGGCCTGAAACTGGTGGACGCAAAGGACGGTCCTTATACCAAGACATCCAAACTTTTCGTTTATTTCACCAATAATCCGGACTTTACCTACCGGCTGGACCTCCCTCCTTTGGAAGACGGAGAGGATTTCGTGGCGCACTTTTTGGATACTAAGGAAGGCTATTGCACCTACTATGCATCCGCTATGACCCTCCTGGCTCGCTTAAACGGCATACCGGCCCGCTATGTCGAGGGTTACGGCCTAGAAGCAGGAGACATCACGGAACTTAATCGCGGTAAAGAAATTCGTTTAAATTCTAAAAATGCCCATGCTTGGACCCAGGTCTTTTTACCCGGCTTGGGCTGGATTGATGTGGACCCTACTCCCGGCGGTGTGGGAGGTCCGGATAAGCACGTGACCCCTTCTCCTACGCCCAGCCCTAGCCCTAGCCCCAGCCCCACACCAATGCCGTCCGGCCAGGTCGATGATCTTAGTCCTACACCCAGTCCGACTCCTAGCCCCACACCCACACCGACTCTTACACCTGAAGTTAGCCCTACTCCGCCTACCGATCCAGATAAAAATCCTCTGAGCGCATTGGGCCGTGCCTTACAAATCATCGGTCTAATCTTGTTGATTCTCTTGCTCTTAGTCTTAGCGCTTTATCTCTATATACGCTATAGGCGTAAACTTATTTCTAAGCTCCATGACCTGAATTGGGTCGAAGAAAAATATCCGGACCCGCAAGACCGCTTGAATTTCTATTGGAATCACTTACTTAAACTCTATAAGATTGGTAACGCTTACCAAGCGGAAGTCTGGAAAAATGAATCTGACATCCTGACGGATTGGCATAATCTGGATCCTGATTTGGTCGATTGGCTTACACTTAAAGAAAAAATCATCCGTGCCAGATACAGCCGAGACGACATCAGTGAGGACGGTCTAGACAGGCTTCGTCAGGCCTTTGACTTAAAAGAAGAACACTTGATTAAAACAATGAGCCGTAAGGACTACCTCATCAAGAGAATTCTGATTCCTTAAGAATAGCCTTCTT
The DNA here is from genome assembly GCA_029983685.1 of Oscillospiraceae bacterium. GTDB lineage: Bacteria > Bacillota > Clostridia > Saccharofermentanales > Fastidiosipilaceae > JASBZA01. Next base: position 12,863 of record JASBZA010000015.1, read on the forward strand.
AGTAGATACCGTTAAATTTGTAGTAAAGATTTTTGGCAAAGCTGTCGGTCATGCCGCAGATGTAGTCGTTGACTAATAAGAGACGCAAGTAGAGCCTGTAGCCTTCGTCGCGGCCGGCAGCCTCTCTGTAGTAGTTCGCCCTGTAATTGTCAGATACCAAATCCATTAAACGCTTGTCAACCGGTTTTTGTTCTAATTCCGTATCAAAGTTTATACAGGCCGGGACGAACTTATCCAAAAGTCCTCCTATGATGGCATCGGAAGCAACTTCCAGCTGGACGATGGCCTGAGAGGAAAATACGTAATCGTAGGCTATATCGCCCAAGACATCCAATAGAAGGCCTGCGAAGTTTTCGTGGAAAAGATCGTAGTTGTATTGGCCTCTCATAATCTTGGGATAGTGTTCGGCATAGGATTCTATAACCGACTGAATCAGCTGGGTCTGAACAAAAATAATCCAATTCTGAATGGCATAAAGTTCAGGATTTTGTATTTTTTTCTCGCGCGCTATGCTGAGGCGGTGCGAAAGTTCTCTTACCACAGCACGGTATTGTTCCAGTAGTTTCTCATCTCCTATATCTGCCAAACGCTCGCTGTGTTCCAGGCTATCTTGTAATTGTCCGAAGGTGATCTTGCCTTTTCTGGAGGCATCTTCCAAATCAGCCGTCCGATAGGAAATATCATCGGCCGCTTCCAAAAGATAAGTTAAAGGGTGGCGGCAGGCACGCCTTAAGCCATTATCCGGACCAAAACTCATCTGGCCGGCATCTTCTCCGGTATTCTCAGCTATATAAGCCTCCGGCCTTTCTTCAACCAACATAGTGCCGGTCGCGTTGCAAATTGTTTCAAACAGGTCTCTCTCCTGATAAAAATAACCCATCTTGTGGTAACGGACATCCTCGGTATTGGCATCAATTGCCAACGAGTTAACCGGATACTTTATGAGTGTATTGAGTAAGGCAGAGGTCAGGTTCATCCCGTGTTCGTCCACCATGAAATGCAATTTGCTTACCAACCTAAGAGCCTGGGCGTTACCTTCAAAGTTTTCCAAATCGGCCTGCATCTGCGGCTTAAGCCAGGTCCATAAAGGCTTTCCTCTAAATTCCAAGCTTCTGAGATGCGTCTTATACCAGTTGCGAATCGTTGTTTCTCCATAGTGACCAAAAGGCGGATTGCCTAAATCGTGAATGAGCCCGGCACAAAGTAAAAGATCGCTTAATTCTTTTTGTTGGCCCGAATTAGGGGCCCCTTCTATACCCCGTTGTCTTAGAAGTTCACTGGTTTGCTCGCCTAAAGATTTGGCCAAGGATGACACCTCCAAAGAATGGGTCAGCCTGGTTCGGACAAAATCGCTTTGGTCTAGAGGAAAGACTTGTGTTTTATCCTGCAAACGTCTAAATGAAGCACTTAAAATAATACGATGGTAATCCTTTTCAAAGGCGTTTCGCCCATCGTATTGGTTCTTATGGCCATGGCTGGGCCGCATCCTCTGGGTTGACAAAAGATCGTCCCAATTGAGGCATGATCCTGAGGCCCTGGTTTTTCCGGCGTCCGGAGCTTGTCGGAGCATAGAGTTCTTCCCTTCAATTTGTCTCTCAATTTAATTGAGTAGTTTTAATCGATAAATATGTTCTATTGCTTCCTTACTTATGCTATATTTCTATTATAATATTTCTTAACAAGTTACTACAGTCTGATGAAAGGATATTGTATGACTACGAATTTACCCCAAAATATTTCAACGCCCACCTTGTTGCGCCTTCCCTCTTATCTGGATGTTATTCACAGAGCAAAAAACGCCGGTAAGACCAGGCTTTCTTCCGCTGAGATCGGCAAGGAATTGGGTTATGGCAGCGTCCAGGTCCGTAAGGATTTGGCCAGTGTGAGTAATGCCGGTAAGCCCAGAACAGGCTTTGATATTTATAAATTAGAGGACGATATCCGCGATACGCTGGGCTTTAACGAAGAAAAGAATGCCGTTCTCCTGGGTGTCGGGCATTTGGGCCGGGCTCTGATGAATTACGAAGGTTTCAGAGAAAACGGGCTACATATTTTGGCTGGTTTCGATGTTAAACCCACCCACGACAGCACACTGAAGGACAAGGTTTTGACACTCAACGAGTTGGAAGCCTTTGTGGCCGAAAACGTCATCGATTTGGCTATTATCTGTACGCCGGCTTCCGAGGCTGACCGGGCTGCCGAAACCATTGTCAACGCCGGTATTAAAGCCATCTGGAACTTTGCACCGACGACTTTGCATGTGCCTGATGAGATTGTGGTTCAAAACGAAAATATAGCCGAATCTCTGGGTGTACTTTGGTACAACATGATTAATAAGAAGCACGACTAATATTATTTCTTACTTGACTGTAAATTAGGATGGAGAATTTTTATGACGACTTGGCAGAATTTAGAAAAGCAGATTTTAGTATACGCTCCTGACTTATCTTCCGATAATTTGGCCAAAGTTGAAGACTTAGCCGCTAGGCACGATGCCAAACTGGTCGTCCTACATCCTAAAGATTTTAATAGGACTTTGGGACAAGCCGTAGGCCTGGGCACCCCTCTTTCTAAAGAAGGACCGGGAGGAAAGCTTGTCTTAGAGGTTTCGGGAGACTACACCGGTGAACAACCCGAAGAGTCAATCTTATATTTTGCAGGTTTCCCTCACCAAGATATACCCGCATTTTTAAAAGAAACATCTGCTCTTCTGGGCGACGACAATTTTGATTTAAAAGCCTCTCTCACCCCTAGTAACCTCGGTTGGCGACTCATTGATCACTATGAAGAACTCATGCGTGAACATCGGATGATGAAATCTTTTGAGTTTTTATATCACGCAGATATGTTTTTAAATACTATGGATGCGGAAGAATATGAAACCGAGTCTTACGAGCAATTCTCGGCTGCTGTTGAAGAAGGGCGAGTAAGTGTGGAGCTTTTAAAGAAGGGTACCGATGTGGCCCAGGATATTTTAGACGAACAAGTTGCGGCCATAAATATGGCCTACCGGTCATTGAAGCTCAAGTAGGCCTTTGTCTAATTTTTTTAATTTTAAATTCTTCTTACTGCTGCTTGGCTAAGGCTGGATATAAGCCAGAACCTTGCTGTACTTCTTTTCCATAACCATTTGGTAAAGCTCGGTCATGGTGACGTCAGGCCAATTGATGCTCAAGACAGGAGAATGCAGAATAGAGAAAATATCTCTTGTTGCAGTCTGTCTTAAACGGATGGCAATGATTGACAACATCACTTGCACACAGTTGGCAATGGCCATGGTGATGTCTCTCTCGGGTGAAGCAGGACTTTGTCTGTAAAGTTCAATGTTGCGCTTCAAATTTTCTTTAACCATTCTGGGCGATACATCTGCTTCCACTCCTTCTAACCAATCGTAATTCTCTAATTGATCTTGAATGGAATACCTGTAATTATCCAAAAAATCTTCGTATTGTAGGTGTTCCCTCTTGGGTCCGATACCGGTCCCAATGTGGGCACGACAGAAAAAGTCCGTAATGTAGTGACAAATAATGCCGAGTTGGAAGGACAAAAGCAAGTCCGGATTGGTTGCATCCTCGTCCGTATTCAAACTGCACACATTGTCTATGTATTCTTCGATAAATTCCCAGGAAACCAAATAGTAATGGGGCTTGGTCCATACCAATAAGCTATAATCGGATAAAACGTTACCTGCTCTGAATAATTTTCTACTGACTACTACCGGAAATACTTTACTAATCTGATCGTGAACCACCTTTGACACAAAGACATGAGACTCTAAATTCATCTAATCTACCTATCTCCTTATCTTTTATCTATATAATTTTGTGGTCAACCTTTGGCCTAAAACATGGTCATTATAGCAGCCCTGTATTAAAAAATAATTATATTTTCATAAACTCCCTTTATTTTTCTTATCTTACGATAATATACAAATTATATTAAGAATTTTTAGTAATTTTAAACGAATTGCTCTTAAAATATTTTTACACAAACCCTTAATTTTTACATTTTAGGTCTATGCTATAAAATATCCTCGGCTTTCTGCTACAATGGAAGACAGCCTATAAATCCAAGTGGAGTTTAATATGACTGTAGAAAAAATTTGGGAGCGAGCTTCCGCTCTCCTAAAAAATGAAGTCTCTGACATCACCTATAAAACCTTTTTAGAGCCCTTACAAGCTTGCTTAATTTATGATGATAATTTTTATCTCATCGCGCCTAACAACTGGCATATCGAGTATTGTGAGTGGTACAAGCCTTTGTTGGCAAATACTTTGGCCAAAGTTACCAACCAGAAATATACCATTCACTATGTGCTGAGTAAGGAAGAAGCTGAGAACGAACTAAGTGCCAGAGATTATTCCGGTGAGCCCCTGATTCCCACCGACACTGTTGCAAATAGTGGTAGTAACGTTACCAATCGAGGCAAATTCAATGCCAATTTCACTTTTGAGAACTTTATTGTCGGTAACGGTAACCGCTTTGCCCAGGCTGCCAGTGTGGCTTTGGCCCAGAATCCTAATTCCAATACGTTTAATCCTATTTTTCTCTACGGCGGTTCGGGATTGGGTAAAACCCACCTCATGCATGCTATTGGTAACTATGTCAGCAGCCATTATCCGGAAAAAAATATTCTCTATGTGCAGTCCGAGCAGTTTGTTAATGAGTTTATTTATACTATTCAGGAAAATAATTATGACACTTTCCGTAATAAGTATAGAAACTGTGACTTGCTGCTTATTGACGATATCCAATTTATTGCTGGTAAGGAGCAAATGCAAGAGGAGTTCTTCCACACCTTTAATGCGCTCCATCAGGCGGGCAGTAACATCGTTATTACCTGCGATAAACCGCCGCAAAGCCTTTTGACACTGGAAGAGCGGCTTAGAACGCGTTTTTCTTCCGGTCTTATTGTGGATATCCAGCCGCCCGACTATGAGACCCGAATCGCGATTTTACGTCACAAGGCTAAGATTAATAAGACGACTTTGGACGAAAGCATCATTAACTATATTGCCGAGAATATCACCAGCAATATTCGTGAGCTGGAAGGTGCCTATAATACGGTAATGGCCTATTCCCTTCTGGCCGGAACTATGGACCTGGATACGGCTAAGGAAGCTCTGAGAGACATCATTGAGCCTCAAGCTATTAAGCAGGTCACGCCCGACATGATTATCGAAATGGTGGCGTCTTATTTTAATATCAGTAAGAGCGACATTCTCTCTAATAAGAGGTCTAAGAGCATTGCCGAGCCCAGGCAAATCGCCATGTATTTCATGCGGGATATCCTGAATCTTCCCTATGCTAAAATCGGAGAAATTTTCGATAAGGATCACTCCACGGTCATGCATGCTTGTTCAAAAATCGAGAAAAAGAGTAAGGACAAACAGTCCGACATCCTGGAAGATTTGGCCAACATCAGAAAAAGGATTTCGCTCTAGTTATCCATAATTTTGCTGAAAGTGTGGAGGATTCATTGTGGATGAATGTGGAAAAATAAGAGCTTTGAAAACTATCCACAAAAGCCTATTTTTATCCACAATTCTATCCCGAAGTTATGCACGGCAAAAAAGTGTCTACACATCGGATATATCAGGGATTTACGAGGTTTTCCCGATTGTCCACCAACTATAATAATAAGAGTGTTAAAATAACTTTATTAATACGTAATTATTATCAACCGGCAAGGAGAGGTTTATGAAGATATTATGTTCTAGGGATCAGTTGGTTAGCTCTGTATCATTTACACAGAGAGCTACTTCTGTAAGGTCTACCAATGCCTTACTGGACGGTATTTTATTCGAAGCGAAGAGTGATTCGATTAAGTTAACCGGTTTTGACATGGAAACCGGTATTGAAGCCTATTTACCGGGAGATGTGTTGGAAGAAGGCAGTATCGTTCTGAATGCCAGAATGTTCGACAGCATTGTGAAGAAGCTGGTCGATGATGTGGTGACAATTGAAACAGATGATCATTTCATTTCTACAATCAGCTCCGGTAACAGCCAATTTAAGATTAAGGGTATGGACAGCCAGGCTTATCCCAAGCTTCCCGAAGTGGATGCCAGCGAGAAAGTCAGCGTTCCTCAGAAGGTTCTTAAGAGTATGATTGCTCAGACCATATTCTCGGTTTCGTCTGATGAATCCCGCCCGGCTTTTAACGGTATTTTATTTAAGAGTAACGGCCACCAGCTGGAGTTAGTGGCTGTGGACGGTTTCAGATTGGCTTTGAGACGGCAGGAATTAGAAGAAGAATTGCCGGAAGAAACCTTCCTTATTCCGGGAAAGGCTTTGAACGAGATTCAACCGATATTATCCGAGACCGGCAATGTGGCTATTTACACGACCAAGAATCACATTGAATTTGATATGGGCGATGTAAAATTAGTGTCCAGACTGATTCAGCAGGACTTTATGAACTACGAGTCCATCCTCCCCAAGACGTCCACAACGGAAGTTGTTGTGAATACCAAACTTTTCCACCAGGCCGTGGATAGGGCGACCTTGATTGTTCCTACCGAAGACAGACGTTTTCCTATGAACATTACTTTTAATGATGCCAAAACCATGATTATTCAGGCCAATACCGAGATTGGTAATCTGCATGACGAGATTCCCGTTAAGCTTACCGGCGAAGACATTGATATTAACTTTAACCCACGCTATTTTGTGGAATGCCTGAAAGTAATAGAAGATGAGCAAATCAACTTGTGCTTAAACGGCCCTATCGGCCCCTGTGTGATACGTCCTTTAGAGGGAGATAAGTTTAACTACCTGGTCTTGCCCTTGCGTAAATAGCGTATTTAGGGAAGATTTTGCTTGTAGGTATTATTGAGCATGCGTGCTAAGGTTCTAGAATTAGAAAATTTTAGAAACTATAGTTCATTGCAACTGTCTTTTAGCCCCGGTGTAAATGTTTTCTTTGGCAACAACGGCCAAGGTAAAACCAATATCATCGAGGCTATTTATATGTGTGCCTGTGCCAGGAGTCACCGTACGGCCAAAGATGAAGAACTTATTAAGCACGGTGAGAATTATTATTATATTTCTTTGGATTATACGGAAAAAAAAGATATAGACGAGCAGGTTGGTATGAAGTACCAAATATTGCCATCAGTTACCAATAATTCTAAACAAAAACAACGCACACTTTATCGGGATAATCTGGCTTTAGACAGGGTTATGGACTTTGTCGGCATATTTAATGCCGTTATTTTTGCGCCTGAAGACTTGCAAATCGTTAAGGGCGGTCCGGGTGAAAGAAGACGTTTTATGGACTTGCTATTGTCGCAAGTAAAACCTGTGTATTTTCAAGCTTTACAAGAATTCGGAAAGATTTTAAGACAACGTAACGCACTTCTCAAGACCTATAAGGAAAAAGGCAGAAAACTTAGCTCTCTGGAAACAGCGCAATTAGATATATGGGATGAAGTTTACGCAGCTAAGGCGGCCTTTATTATTATTGAACGTCTGCAACTTGTTGAAAAATTAAGTGCCATCAGTTGCCAAATTCATCAGAACATTTCAGATGGTTTGGAAAGATCTGAGATTCGATATAAAACAGTTAGCGGCATTGATGAAAGCTTAGATCAAGAGGCCATTCAGGAAGTTATTTTACGGAAGTTAAATGCCAACCGTGAGCAAGATATTTTCAGAGGTTATACTTCGTTGGGACCTCACCGGGATGATTTGGACATTAGTTTAAATGATTTACCACTCAAAATATACGGCTCACAAGGTCAGCAAAGAACCTTTGTGTTAGCGCTTAAAATGGCCGAACTGAAGGTTATTGAAGAGATTACCCGCCAGGCACCCGTCTTGTTGTTGGATGACGTTATGAGTGAATTGGATGGTAAGCGTAGAAAACAATTGGTAACTAGTTTAGAGAATATACAAATCTTTATTACCTGTACCGATCCGGACCAATTAGACAAGGATTGGCTTAAGTCTCTGGGCTCTGAAGAGATTTATTATTTCAAGGTGAACCAAGCTCATGTCGAGTTCCAAAAAGAGAAATAAGAGGGGGGCTATGTTATAATGTACCTCAACATCGGAGGAGAATATCAGATACCCGTTAGAACCATTATCGGTCTATTTGATTTCGATAAGATTACAGAAGGTTCCGGTGATTATAACCTGGAATTATTAAGTCAGAAGGAAGAAGACCTAATGCTTGAGACGGTTTCCGAAGACCTTCCCAGGTCGCTTATTATAACGGAGACTAAATATTACCTGTCTCCTATTAATGTAAGTACCTTGGTGGAGCGTATAGGTGAACCCTGGAATCAAGTCTAGATCATAATTTGTTTTGAGGTTTTATGAAAGATATGAAGGATACTAAAGATACATTTGAGAACATGGATGATGATTTAGTTTTGCAAAATGAGGCAGAAAATATTCATGCCTTGGCAGATTTGGATGATGGTTTTGAGGAAGTATATGTGGATACCACAGGTCAGGACCAGTTCGATACATCTAATGAGAGCCACTATGATGCGGGTGATATTAAAGTCTTAGAAGGACTGGAAGCTGTCCGTAAGAGACCCGGTATGTATATCGGAGATGTAACCCCAAGAGGTCTCCACCATCTTTTGTATGAAATTGTTGCCAACTCTGTTGACGAAGCATTGGCAGGACGTTGCGACCTTATTAATGTTATTTTAAACAAAGATGGCTCTGTTACCGTTGTGGATGACGGATCGGGTATCCCTGTTGCCATCCATCCGCAAAAGGGCATACCGACCGTTGAAGTTGTTCACACCATGCTCCATGCCGGCGGTAAGTTCGGCGGTGGTGCCTACTCTATTTCAGGTGGTTTGCATGGCGTTGGTGCCTCTGTTGTCAACGCTTTATCCGAATGGATGGCAGTAGAAGTTCGTAGAGGCGGTAAAATATACCGTATTAAATTCTCAAGAGGCAAGACCGTAGAACCCTTACAGGTTGTCGGGACAACAGACGAGAAGGATACGGGTACAACCACGACCTTTTATCCTGACAATGAAATCTTCCCGGATATTCATTTTGATTTTCAGGCCATGATCAGTCGTTACAGAGAGGTTGCCTTTTTAAACAAGGAGGTAACGATTAATCTGGTTGACAACAGATTGGATGAGCCTCAAGAAGTACATCTTCATTATGCCGGTGGTATTATTTCCTTTGTGGAGTACATGAATCGCAAAAAACAAGTGCTCCATGAACCGCCCATCTATATTGCCAGTCGAGAAGACAATAATTTTGTTGAAATGGCTTTGCAATATAATGATACTTACGTTGAAAATGTTTATTCTTATGCCAACAACATTGCAACCATTGAAGGTGGTTCGCACTTAACAGGTTTCAGATCGGCACTTACTAAGGTTATCAACGATTATGCCAGGAAGAACGGTATTTTAAAGGATTCGGACAGCAACTTCTCCGGTGATGACGTAAGAGAAGGTTTAACGGCTATTATCAGTGTTAAGCTCCCCGAACCCCAGTTTGAAGGTCAAACCAAGGGCCGCCTAGGTAACAGTGAGATTCGCGGTATTGTAGAATCCGTAATGAACGAAAAAATGGCTATCTTCTTAGAAGAGAATCCTCAAATAGGCAGGGCCATTTGCAACAAGTGTATTGCGGCATCCCAAGCCCGTTTGGCGGCTAAGAAAGCCAGGGAAATAACCAGAAGAAAGAGTGTTTTTGAATCAAACTCTTTGCCCGGCAAATTAGTTGACTGTACCAGCCAAGATCCCGCCCTAAGTGAAATCTTCATCGTTGAGGGTGACTCGGCCGGTGGTACAGCCAAGCAAGGCCGTGAGTCTAAATATCAGGCGATTTTGCCCTTATGGGGAAAAATGCTTAATGTCGAGAGGGCCAGAATCGATAAGGTTTATAACAACGAGAAGTTGCAACCCGTTGTCTTAGCATTGGGAACAGGTATAGGCGAAGATTTTGATATTACCAAGCTTCGCTATCATAAAGTCATTATTATGGCCGATGCGGACGTTGACGGCGCCCATATTCGAACCTTGTTGTTAACCTTCTTTTACAGATATATGAGACCCTTGGTTGACAACAGTAATATTTACATTGCTTGCCCGCCTTTGTATAAGGTTTATCAGGGTAATGAGACCTTCTATGCCTATGATGAAAAGGACGTGGAGAAAATTAAGGCAGAGACCGGTTGGACCAATCCCAAAATGCAGCGCTATAAAGGTTTGGGTGAAATGGACCCCGATCAGCTGTGGGAGACCACCATGGATCCGTCCAGACGTAAATTACTCCAGGTTACAGCTGAGAGCTTCCAGGATGCGGATGAGACCATTGCCCTTCTGATGGGTGACGAAGTTGAACCCAGACGTAACTTCATCCAAGAGAACGCCCAGTATGCCGAGATTGATACCTAATACTCGAATGTTCCATGTGTAACTTTGTAATCTTCCTGTAATGTAGAGGTTTTATGGCAGAAGAAATCGTTAACTTACCCATCTTTCAAGTGACACCTAATTCGGACCAAGCCAGAAAAAACTTTAAAGATGAAGAATTACGCGAGTTGGCAGACTCCATCCGGGAAAACGGTGTAATTTCTCCCATATTGGTAACGCCTATTGGTCCTGACCAATATGAGATTATTGCCGGTGAAAGGCGTTGGCGTGCCTCCATGCTGGCTAATAAGACATCTATTCCGGCTATCATAAGGGACCTGGACTTCTATGATAAGACTATCCAGTCACTCATAGAAAATGTACAAAGAGAAGACCTCAATCCTATCGAAGAGGCCCAGGCCTACCAGTTCATTATTGATAATTTTGATTTATCGCATCAAGACGTAGCTAAAGCAGTGGGCAAAAGCCGTTCGGCGGTTAGTAACAGCCTACGTTTGTTGACATTGCCAACTTTTACCAAAGATTTATTAACGGATGGTAAGCTTAGCAACGGACATGCTAAGGTCCTTATGCGACTCAGAAAAGAAGAAGACATTGTTTATATGTCGGCTCAGATCGTAAAAAATGCCTGGTCGGTTAAAGAAGCAGACCGGGCTATTGATGACTTTATCAGAAATAAAAGAGAAGACTCCCTTAAACGTAAAACAGAGGAGTCTTCATCGGATAACCAATCGTATGTAGAAGAATATCTGGCCAAACTGGAAACATCCTTGAGTCAACAACTTTCAACGAAGGTAAGCTTAACCTACGACAAGGATAAAGGCGGCAGTCTTAAAGTGGACTATTATAACTTAGAAGATTTAGAACGCTTGGCCGATTTGTTGAATCTGGACCTATTGGTTGAATAAATCCGGATTCTCTGCCTTATCTTTATTTTTCTTCTTATCTTTTTTGAAGATACGATCTAAAAGGCGAGGCTTTTCCTGATTCATCATGGCCTTCATCAGCAAGGCATCAGAGCGCATACGGGCTTCTTCATGCTGCCTTCTTTCTTCGTCTCTGTTTTTTAAATCGTTCTCCCATAAATTTCGGGTCCGGGTGAGTTCCAGCTTTAATTCTTCAATTTCCTTTTGTAACTTTTCATTATCATTTCGAAGGTAATTGAGAAGTTCTTCATATCCGGGATTGATTTCCGTTTCTTCTACAATAGTCGGTGTCGGTTCTTCCTCTTCAAAAGGATTCTCTAAGCCCATCAGTTTAGAAAGCTCAATCACGCCTTCTTTTTTCAAGGCTTTTTTTCCGCCCTTACTGCAGATAAAGCCATCCAGGACCTCACTATCTTGTTGCAAACGCTTATAAACTGCCTGAGTCGTAATTTCCAACAAGTTTGCAACTTCTAAGATGGTGTAATCATCGTTCATGCTGTTAGCTCCTTCATTTCAAAAATTACCAATTATTATAAACGAAGAACCAACGTGATACAATTTGCTATATCCTATATTCTGTGCTATTTTGAAAAAAGTTTATTCTAATTCTTACAATTGAGGCCTGATTTAGCCTTATAATTGGAATAAATAAATCGATGCTCTCACAAAATTTATCAATGAGTATCGTGGGTTTCAGGGTACCGGCGTTTTTAGGCCAAATGTTCTCGATTAGAGGGAGCTTTGGCAGGCGGTCCGCAACCTTGGACTCGGTGGAGGACTACTTTAGTGGACGATGGCTGGTTATGTAGGTTTTTACCCATACCTACTGCTTTACAGGCTACCGAATCGATGGGAACAGGAAGAAGTATCTTTTTAGAAGTTTTGGTTATTCTAATCCTTATCCTATTTAACGCCTTTTTTGCTGCCACCGAAATGGCAGTTGTTTCTTTAAATGACAATGCAATAAAAAAAGAAGCCGATGAAGGATCCAAGAAAGCCAAAAGACTTTTACGCTTTATGGACAACCCCGGAAAATTTCTGGCCACTATCCAGGTCGGTGTTACCTTTGCCGGTTTTCTGTCATCTTCTTTTGCAGGTAAAACTTTTGCTTATCGAATGGCGTATCTGATTAACGATAATCCTTCGGAATTGGTTTTAAATGTCAGTTTAATTCTGGTTACACTTATTATTTCTTATATATCTATTGTTATTGGTGAATTGGTTCCCAAGCAGATTGCTCTGGCCAACCCCGACGGCTTTGCCAAGGCAGTAGGTGGTCTATTGGTTTTCTTTGACTATATCTTCAGACCCCTTACCTGGTTGATTTCGCATTCGGCCGGCCTTATTTTACGCTTGTTGCGGATAAATCCCGACGATTACCAACAGGTAGCAACAGAAGAAGAGATACGTATGCTCTTGGAACAAGGCAGTAAATCAGGCAGTATCCATTCGGAAGAAAGCCAAATGATTGTCAACGTCTTTGAATTCAATGACAAAGAAGTTTCGGAGATTATGACCCACCGTACCAACGTCATTGCCTTGGATATTGATTCCGATTACCAAGAGGCTATGGAAATTGCAGTCCACGAAAAGTACAGTCGTATTCCTGTTTATGAAGAGGATATCGACAATATTATAGGTATATTAAATATTAAAGACCTTTTATATTATGCCGCTTCGGATTCCAATCGTGAAAAGTTTAATCTGCGTACGCTAATCCGAGAACCTTACTGGGTACCCGAAAGCAAAAATGTGGATGAGCTTTTCCGTGAAATGCAAAGAGAGCACGTTTCCATGGCCGTTGTCATTGACGAATACGGCGGAACGGCTGGTATTGTCAGTATTGAGGATATCCTGGAAGAAATCGTTGGCAACATCCAAGACGAATACGACGAGGAAGATTACGACATTAAACAAGTAGCTGAAAACACTTATGAAATGAGTGGGCTCTTAGATCCGGAAGATATTACCAGAGTCTTGCCTGACGCGTATTTCCCCGAGGATGAAGAGGCCGACTACGATACTATAGCAGGCCTTATCATAAGTCTTCTGGGACGCATTCCCGATGACGATGAACAAGCCGAATGTGCGTATAGAAACATGGAGTTTAAAGTGTTGTCAATGGATGACAAACGTATTGATCGTTTGCAACTCCATATTACCGAGACTTTGGCCTCTTTTGAAGAAAGACAAAGACAACTTATGGAAGAAGAGGCGGAATCGAAACTTGAAGAAAGCAAGAAAGAGAATCCGTCTGACGAAAAAGAAAATCGCAAGGAAAAAGCATCTAAACAGGATTGACCTAAAATGTCTACCCGGGGATATTTATTGTCAGAAGGTCCATTAAACTATATAATTTTTGCCATGCGTAAATAGGAGAGGTGTTTTATGGCACGCGGAAAAAAAGAACATGAAGATAATAATCTGACCAAAGCAGAGCAAAACCGCCAAGAGCGCGAAGCTCGCATGGCCGAGATTCGAAAAAGAGGAGGCCAGGCAATGAAGCCCCCTCAAAGCAAGCGTAAAAAGAAGAAGATTATAGGTACCGTAGTTGGTGTTCTAGTTGCCCTGGTCCTAATCTTTTATATCTTATGGTTAATGGGTATTCCACAGAGAAATATGAAAGCCATGGAAGTTAACGGCCAGAAGGTCACGGTTAATGAATATGACTTTTATTACAACCTTATTGCCAACCAATACAACCAGATGCTAGGCCAAGGTGGCGGGGTCTTAAATAAGAAAGATAGTTCCAAGGCTGTCACCGGAGAAGACTTAAGCTGGGGAGAATTCTTCCACCGTGAAGCCGTTAAGAATTTGGTTAACGATGTAGTGACCTACCAGGAAGCGCTGGAAAAAGGCAAGACCATTACCGATGAAGATCGTAAGAATGTCGACATCATGGTCGAGTCCATGCAGCAACAAGTCGGTAAGCCCTTGGATTTTGAACTTTACCTCCAGGGTATGTACGGGAAATCCATGAACGTTAAGGCTTATAAGGACCTAATGGCTCGCCAATATATGGCCATGCATTATGCCGCGTCAGTTCCGGATACTATTGAAATCTCCGAGGATGAAATTAATAAGTACTATGACGAAAACAAGGATACGCTGGATATGGTGACCTACCACAGTTTTACCTTGAAGACGCCTTTGACAGTTAAGGAAGGCGAGGACGCCTTGGTAGATGAGGAGAAGGCAAAGCGTGTCGATGAAACAGAGACTTTGGCCAAAGACATCGTAGAGAAGTTAAAGGCCGATGATAATATGGATGCTTTGGCACAAGAGCACAATAAAGATCAGAAGATTAAAGATTTCTACGCAAAAGACGGAGACCAAACGCTTCAGGAAAACCGTGTCGACAGCCAAATCAGCAACAAGGAAGTTAAAACCTGGCTTTATGACGCTGAAAGAAAAGCCGGAGATGCCGCTTACTTCAAGAACGGAAATGATTTCGAGATTGTCCGCTTTGAGTCCAGAGCTAAGGATGAAAGACAGGTTACGGATGTCATGATTTCTACCTTTGTCAAAACGCCCGAAATGAAAGAAGGCGAAGAGCAAAGAGAAGAAGACAATGAGAAAATCATGAAGGCGGCTAAGGCAATGGTCAAGCAATTTACTTCTGAAGAAGCGGTTAATACCTATGATGAGACCGAAGCCCAGGCCGGTGTACCTAAAGCACAAAAGGCCGTGAAAATTGAGTCGATTACGCCCGTGAAAGCAACTTCTCTGCCTCCCGAGATTTTGGACTTTGCCTTATCGGACAAAGCCAAAGCCGGTCAGGCCGAATTGATTGATACGAATCAGGCGGTTTACGTAGTGACGGTTTTGACCAACAAGGACAAAGCCAGCTGGTATGTCCAGGCTGAAGAAAAGGTACAGATGCAGACTTATCAGGATCAACATGCCGAAAAGGTCGATCCCGCAAATAATGAGGTGTCCAAGTCCTATCCGGGTTTCCTCCTGGTGGGATAAGTCGCAAATTTAAACAACACTTGTGCAAAATAGAGAATTAATTCTCTCATAGTGTCGATTTTCTCCAAATCATAGAAAAGCACTTGACAAAATCTTAGATTCTTGCTAATTGATTTTCTCAATGCTACTATTGGTGGACTAGTGTAGCCCTAATTCTTTTTAGGGCTACTTTTATCAGCCTACCTTTATTTGGTAGCAAATGGTCTTTAGGCCATTAGAATTTTGTGAGGTGAAAGCATAATGGTGCATCCGGTTAAGTATGGGCGAGCAGAAAGGATGTCATACTCGAAACTCGAAGAAGTAATTGACATGCCTAATTTGGTGGATATCCAGAAGAAATCCTACGAGTGGTTTATTGAAGAGGGTTTACAGGAAGTTTTGGATTCCATTTCTCCGATTGTAGATGACGGAGTAGGTGAATTAGAACTCCATCTTTTAAGTACGAATTTTAAGATGGACCAGCCCAAATATTCCATGGATGAGTGTAGAAACAGAGATGCCAACTACGAAGCTCCCCTGGAAATGAAGGTCCGCCTGGTCAACCGCAGGACCAACAACGTCAAGGAACAAGAAGTGTTCCTGGGCGATTTCCCTATTATGACCCCTACCGGTACCTTTATTATTAACGGTGCCGAGCGTGTCGTCATTTCTCAGTTGGTTCGTTCTCCCGGTGCTTATTTCACACCTGTTAAGAATAATAAAACCGGTAAAGATCTTTACAGTTTACAGATTATTCCTAACCGCGGTGCTTGGATTGAGATGGAGACCGACAAGAACGATGTTATTTACATCCGTATTGACCGTACCCGTAAATTTCCCCTCTCCATGTTCTTGAGAACTTTAGGTTTCGGAACCAACGATGAGATTATTGCCAAGTTCGGTGACGATGAACGTATATTGGCAACGCTTGCCAAAGACAACACCACCAACCGCGATGACGCTTTACTCCAGCTTTACGATAAATTGCGTCCGGGTGAGTTGGTTTCGCCCGAGGGTGCCGAAGCGCACATCAACTCCATGTTCTTCGACGATAGACGCTATGACCTGGCCAAAGTCGGTATTTACACAACCAACCGTAAATTTGCTATTGCGGCCAGAATTATGGGCCATAAGGCAACCGAAAATATTCTTTCTCCCGACGGTGAGATTTTGGCTGAAGAAGGCCAAATCATCTCCGAAGATGCCGCCTGGGAAATTCAAAACGCCGGTGTTAACGAAGTCGTCGTTACCCCGATGGTTCTGGTTGGTGATGTTTTAACCGAAGGCGTCGGTACGGTTAGAGTTATTGGTAACGGCCGTGTAGACACTAAGCTTTTCTTATCACATTTCTTCAGTCCCGAAGTTTTAGATAAGGTCAAGCCCGAAGCTGCCGGCATTACCGAGATGGTTCGTGTCAACGAACTGCGCAGCATTGTTGCCGAAGTCCAAAACGGAGAAGGTGACGAGGCTGAAGAAATCAACCGTCTCTTGAAGAAGCACAGTAATAAGCTTTGCCCCAAGCACATTACCGTAGACGATATCATCGCTTCGGTCAGCTACCTTTTAGGTCTTTATCATGATATCGGCAGACTGGACGACATTGACCACTTAGGTAACCGCCGTGTCCGTTCTGTTGGTGAGCTGTTGCAAAATCAGATCCGTATCGGTTTCTCTCGTACAGAGCGTATCGTAAGAGAGAGAATGCGTTCTTTAAACGACCCTGAAACCGTTACCGCCAAACAGCTGATTAACTCCAGACCTGTCAGTGCTATTATTAAAGAGTTCTTCGGATCTTCACAGCTGTCTCAGTTCATGGACCAACATAACCCCTTGGCTGAATTGACTCATAAGAGACGTCTGTCGGCTTTAGGTCCGGGCGGTCTTAGCAGAGACCGGGCCAACTTCGAAGTCCGTGACGTTCACACCTCGCACTACGGTCGTATGTGTCCGATTGAGACACCTGAAGGCCCCAACATTGGTTTGATTAACTCTTTGGCCACTTACGCCAAGGTCAACGAATACGGCTTTATTGAAACCCCTTATCGTATTTATGATAAGGAGAAGGGCATCGTTACCAAAGAAGTACGCTACATGACTGCCGACGAAGAAGACAACTTCTTTATCGCCATGGCCAACGAGCCTTTGGACGAGGAAGGCCATTTCATTTCTAAGAAGGTTACTGCTCGTTGGTTGGATAAATTTATGGAGGTATCGCCCGACAAGATTGACTTGATGGACGTTTCACCCAAGCAGATTGTCTCGGTTGCCACCTCGTTGATTCCCTTCCTTGGTAACGACGACGCCAACCGTGCCTTGATGGGTTCCAACATGCAGCGTCAGGCCGTTCCTTTGATTCAGACGGATTCACCTATTATCGGTACCGGTATGGAGTACAAAGCGGCCAAAGACTCCGGCGTTTGTGTCATTGCCGAAAACAGCGGTGTCGTTGAAAGAGTAACGGCAGACCACATTGAAATCAGAACCTCAGCCGCTTCGGTGGATGAGTACAACCTGATTAAATACAGAAGATCCAACCACTCGACCTGTGTCAACCAAAGACCATTGGTAAGAGTTGGTGAGAAGGTTGAAGCAGGCGACATTATTGCCGACGGTCCGGCCACCGACAACGGTGAGTTGGCCTTAGGACGTAACGCCCTCATCGGCTTCATGTCTTGGGAAGGTTATAACTACGAAGACGCTGTTTTGATTAACGAGCGTTTAGTACGTGACGATGTTTACACCTCGATTCATATTGAAGAATATGAGTGTGAAGCCAGAGATACCAAGTTGGGTGCCGAGGAAATTACACGTGAAATTCCTCAGGTTTCCGACGATATCCTGCGTGACTTGGACGAGCACGGTATTATCCGTATCGGTGCCGAAGTCAGAGCCGGAGATATCCTGGTCGGTAAGATTACACCTAAGGGTGAAACCGAGCTGACGGCAGAAGAAAGACTGTACCGCGCCATCTTCGGTGAGAAGGTCAAAGAAGTCCGTGATACCTCAGTCAGAGTTCCTCACGGTGAGGCCGGTATTGTTGTAGATATTAAGACCTTTGACCGTGAAAACGGCGATGAGTTAAGACACGGTGTCAACAAGTTGGTCCGCGTCTATGTAGCCCAGAAACGTAAACTGTCGGTTGGTGACAAGATGGCCGGACGTCACGGTAACAAGGGTGTTATTTCCAGAATTCTTCCTTCGGAAGATATGCCGTACTTAGAAGATGGTACACCTTTGGACATCGTCTTAAATCCCTTGGGCGTTCCTTCTCGTATGAATATCGGACAGCTCCTGGAAGTTCACTTAGGTCGTTGTGCCCTCCACAAGGGTTGGAAGATGGCCACGCCTGTCTTCGACGGTGCGGATGAGCACGACATTCAGGAAATGTTCAGAGATTGCGGTTTCGACGAAGACGGTAAGGCAGTCGTCTACGACGGCAGAACCGGCGAACCCTTCGAGAACCGTGTCACTGTAGGTATTATGTACTATCTGAAGCTCCACCACTTGGTAGACGACAAGATTCATGCCAGATCTATCGGTCCTTACTCCTTAGTTACACAGCAGCCTCTGGGCGGTAAGGCTCAGTTCGGCGGCCAAAGATTCGGTGAGATGGAAGTTTGGGCCCTCCAAGCTTACGGTGCGGCCTACACATTGCGTGAGATTCTAACGGTCAAATCCGACGACGTAGCCGGTAGAACCAAGACCTACGAAGCTATTGTGAAGGGTGAAAACATCCCTGAATCCGGCACACCTGAATCTTTCAAGGTCCTTATTAAAGAAATGCAAAGTCTCTGCCTTGATGTCAGAATTTTGTATCAGGACGAAGAAGTCGATTTGGAAGATATGGATGATGAAGAGTACGAAGCTTCGACCAAGCGTGTTAACCGCTTGCGCCAGTTGATCGGTTCCATCGATGAAGAAGAAGAGGACGATTCGGTATTTGAGAAATCCGGTTTCTCCATTGCAACCGGGGAAGAAGAGTAAGAAAGGACAAGATAAATCATGGCTGATTTGCGCTTAACATCGGGTAATAAACCCAATAAATATAACAAAAAGGATTTAGACTTCGAAGCGATTAGCATTCGTCTGGCTTCTCCGGAAAAAATCTTGGAATGGTCGCACGGTGAGGTTAAAAAGCCCGAGACCATTAACTACCGTACATTAAAACCCGAGAAGGACGGTCTTTTCTGCGAAAGAATCTTCGGTCCTTCCAAAGACTGGGAGTGCCATTGCGGTAAGTATAAGAAAATTCGTTACAGAGGCATCGTCTGTGACAAGTGCGGTGTTGAAGTAACCAAGTCCAAGGTACGTCGTGAGCGTATGGGTCACATTAAGCTGGCCGCTCCCGTTTCCCACATTTGGTATTTCAGAGGTATCCCCAGCCGTATGGGTCTGATTCTAGATATCTCGCCCAGACAACTGGAGCGTGTCCTTTACTTTGCCAACTACATTGTTTTAGACAAAGGCGATACCAACCTAGCCAACCACCAGATTCTGGAAGAGGGCGAATACCGTGACGCTTTAAAAGAGTACGGCAGAGATGCTTTCCGTGTCGGCATGGGTGCCGAAGCGGTAAAAGAACTCTTACAGCAGATTGATACCAAGGAGCTCACCGTTCAGCTGAAAGAAGAAGTCCGTGAGGCCAAGGGCCAAAAGCGTGTCCGTTTAATCAAGCGTTTGGAAGTGGTTGAAGCTTTTGAGAAGTCCGACAACAAGCCTGAGTGGATGGTCCTGGATGTTTTACCGGTCCTTCCTCCCGACTTGCGTCCTATGGTTCAGTTGGACGGTGGACGTTTTGCGACTTCCGACCTCAACGACTTATATAGAAGAGTTATTAACCGTAACAACCGTTTGAACAAGCTTTTGCAACTGGGTGCGCCCGACATCATCGTTCGTAACGAGAAACGCATGTTGCAAGAAGCCGTTGACTCCCTGATTGACAACGGTCGTAGAGGCCGTGCCGTTACGGGAGCCGGTAACAGAGCCCTCAAGTCTTTGTCCGACTTACTTAAAGGTAAGCAAGGCCGTTTCCGCCAGAACCTCTTAGGTAAACGTGTAGACTACTCCGGCCGTTCCGTTATCGTTGTTGGTCCCGAGTTGAAAATGCACCAATGCGGATTACCAACTGAGATGGCTATCGAGTTGTTCAAGCCTTTTGTTATGAAGCGTTTGGTAGAGGAGAACTACTCTCACAATATTAAGACCGCTAAGAACCTGGTCGAAAGAGGCGACGATATCGTTTGGGATATCCTGGCCGAAGTTATTGTCGACCACCCGGTTATGCTGAACCGTGCACCTACCTTGCACCGTTTGGGTATCCAGGCCTTCGAGCCTGTCCTGGTCCAGGGCAGAGCTATCCAGCTTCATCCTTTGGCCTGTACCGCCTTTAATGCCGACTTCGACGGCGACCAGATGGCTGTGCACGTACCCTTGTCGGCCGAGGCTCAGGCAGAAGCACGTTTCCTCATGCTCCATGCCAATAACCTCTTGAAACCCCAGGATGGTAAGCCCGTTACTGTTCCTACGCAGGACATGGTTTTAGGTCTTTACTATCTGACTATCGACAAGCCCGGCGAAATCGGTGAAGGCAAG
Source organism: Oscillospiraceae bacterium (assembly GCA_029983685.1). Classification (GTDB taxonomy): domain Bacteria; phylum Bacillota; class Clostridia; order Saccharofermentanales; family Fastidiosipilaceae; genus JASBZA01. Next base: position 33,696 of record JASBZA010000015.1, read on the forward strand.
GTCTTCTCCAGCTACGCCGAAGCCATCATGGCCCACGACCAAGACCAGCTCGGTACCCACGCCGAAATCTCTATCATGATGGAGAAGGAAGTAGACGGCAAGGTCATCAAGCGCCTGGTCAAATCCACCCTGGGTCGCTTCATGTTCAACTCCATCCTGCCTCAGAACTTAGGTTATGTGGACAGAACAGTGGAAGGCCACGAGTTGGATCTGGAAGTTGACTTCCTGGTCAGCAAGAAGAAGTTAGGCGAAATCGTCGAGCGTTGTATCCGTATAAACGGTATTTCCAATACGGCCAAAGTCTTAGATGACATCAAGGCCATGGGTTACCACATGTCGACCAAGTCCGGTATTTCCATCAGTGTTTTCGACATGATTGTGCCCGGCGTTAAACAGGAGTTCTTGGATAAGGCCGACCGTCAAATTGAATACATTAACAAACAGCACCAACGCGGTTTGTTGAACGAAGAAGGCAGATCGCTTGCGGCTATCCGAATTTGGAACAAGACCACGGACGACATTACCGAAGCCTTGAAAGAATCTATGGACAAGTACAACACCATTGCCATGATGTCCCAGTCCGGAGCCCGTGGTTCTATCTCCCAGATTAAACAGCTGGCCGGTATGCGTGGTAACGTGTCCAATACATCCGGTAATACGATTGAAATCCCTATTAAGTCTAACCTCCGTGAAGGTATGAACGTGTTGGAGTTCTTCATTTCTTCCCACGGTGCCCGTAAGGCCCTGTCCGATACAGCTCTGAAGACGGCCGACTCCGGTTACCTGACCAGAAGATTGGTAGACGTTGCACAAGACATCATCATTTCCGAAGCCGATTGCGGTACGGATGAAGTCATTGAGATTAAGGCCCTCACCTCCGGCTCTGCTATGAGTAAGCGTGTGATTAAGACCTTGTCCGAGCGTATCAGCGGCCGCTATGCCGGCAGAGATATCGTTGATCCTACGACCGACGAAGTCATCGTGGCCAAAGGTGACCTCATTACGCAGGATTTGGCTGAGAAAATCGAGGCATCCGGTCTGGAGAGAGTGCCTATCCGTTCCGTCTTGACCTGTGAATCCCCTTATGGCGTCTGTGCCAAGTGCTACGGCTTGAACCTGGCTACCGGTAAAGAAGCGGTGGTCGGTGAAGCAGTCGGTATTATGGCCGCCCAATCTATCGGTGAGCCCGGTACACAGCTCACCATGCGTACCTTCCATACCGGTGGTATTGCAACGGCAGGTGAAGATATCACACAAGGTTTGCCCCGTGTTGAGGAACTTTTCGAGGCTCGTAGACCTAAGGGTCAGGCCCTCATGACCGAAGTAGCCGGTGTTGTCTCGATTAAGGACGGCGCCAAGCGTAAACGTGACATCACCGTTACCAATGAAGAAGGCGAAGCCAAGACCTATCAGGTCAATTACGGTGCTTCTTTGGTGGTTCAAAACGGCGACCATGTCGAGGCCGGTGACCTTCTGACCGACGGTTCCGTAAACCCCCACGACATCATGAAGATAAGCGGTATCCCCAGCGTAGAGCGCTATATCATCTCCGAAGTCGTCAAGGTCTATAACAACAACGGTGTTGACATCAACGACAAACACGTTGAAATCATCTGCCGTCAGATGATGCGTAAGGTTAAAGTGGACGATGCAGGCGATACCGATTTGCCAACCGGTGGTACCGTAGACCGCTTCACTTTCGAAGCAGCCAACCGCAAGGCCGAGGCTGAAGAATTAGAAACCGCAATTGGTAACAGAATCCTCCTCGGTATTACCAAGGCCTCCTTGGCAACCGACTCCTGGCTGTCTGCCGCATCTTTCCAGGAAACCACTCGTGTCCTTACCGATGCAGCGGTTAAGAGCAAGGTTGACCAGCTCCGCGGCTTAAAGGAGAACGTCATTATCGGTACCCTCATCCCGGCTGGAACAGGCTTGGTCCATTACAGAAATGTGACGCCTGTCCCCGTCATTGAGGAAAACAGAGAACTCTTGGAAGAGAAGCTCGAAATCTTCGAAGAGCATCAGTCAGAATAAAAAGCCACACATTATAAGCTTTAGGAACCGGCCCGCCAGGGTCGGTTTCTTTTAGAAGCAAGGGGAATCGACTTGGCCTATATTGTTATAGACTTAGAATGGAATACAGCAAATTGGAAAACCAGGCGAAAGCTAAAAGACAAGCTCCCTTTTTCCGCAGAAATTATGGAAATCGGTGCCGTCCTATTGGATTCGGACTTTACTATCCAATCCGCTTTTTCCACAGACGTAAAGACCAAGTACTTTACCTTCCTGGATAAACACGTAGAGGAAGTGACCGGAAGAGACGAGGAGAGCTTAAGGCAAGGTTTGCCCTTTCCCCAAGCCCTGCAAGCCTTTTACAGCTGGCTGGAGGAGAATGAGGTACAAGACTATATCTTTTGCACCTGGTCCAAGGCCGATATCGATCCCTGGCTGTCCAACATGGCCCACTATAGGCTGGCGCATAAGGTCAAGACCAAAGTCTTGGACGTCCAGCGGCTCTTTGGCCACCACATCGAAAATCTAAAAGAACAAAAGAGTGTCTGCTTTGCTTTGGAGTACTTTAATATCCCGGCCGACCGTGATTTTCATAAGGCTATCAACGATGCCTACTACACAGCCGAAATTCTGCAGTGCTTGGTTTCGGACCTCAAATCAAGGGCCAAACTGCCTCAGGATAAGGCTGAATGCTATAAGGTGATGAAGTCCTTATCCATCGACCCGACCCTGACCACTAGGGCAAAAATTAAGCTCCCGGCCTTTAAGAATATTAAAGCGGCCAAAAGGTCTATTAAGAAGATGACTTGGACATGTCCCGCCTGCGGCAAAGAGCTGGCAGGCCACGCTTTGTGGAAGACCCGCAAAGAAACCTATTTTTACCGCAAGCTGCACTGCCCCGAACACGGCATAGTCAATGTCGAAGTTTCCTTATATTTTAATAGCAAGGAAAAGCCGCCCGCTTGGCAAGGTCAGGCCAAAGTACAGCTTAAGATGCCCTTATAAGACCGATTAGTCTAAGTTTCAAAAAAATTATTTGCGTTTTTATAAAATGGGTTAATTGCAAAGGTCATTGCAAGAGATTGTCCTTAAATTTGAAGGCCTTGCAT
>JASBZA010000016.1 GCA_029983685.1 Oscillospiraceae bacterium
CTCATGTCCTACAAAACAAAAAGAGCATACAAAATTTGAAGAACTCAATGCAACATTCTTTTTTACGAAGTTATTGCACCTACCCTATGTGCAATGACCTTTTCAATTCAAGGTCGAAATCGGTCTCTTGCAACTGTATTGACTGGACTAATACAGATGATTATAATGACGTCAGCATTGGGGCCGAGAAAATACACCCTCGGCGGGTTAAGAAAGGATTGTTTGTTGGCTAGGTGACAGGTATGTGGGAAACATTTAAGAAAAAGACTTTGCCTCTGAGGCAAAAATGGCAAGCCTTGCATAGTTTGGATGAGAAGGCACAGAGTCATGTCAATATCATGACACTTGTTTTTAGTCCTATCTTGGCCTTTTATTTGACGGAATTTTTCTTGCAAATGCCCTGGGACATTCGTCTGCCCATCCAGTTTATGAATATCCTTATCTATGGCGCTTTGGGCGCTTTACTGCTGGGCCTTACCGGCCGACTGGAACGGGCAGCCAGGCTTCTTTTTGTTATTTCATTCGGTCTGGGCTGTCTGAATTACCAGGCCTTGTTTTTCTCATCTCACCCCATCACCGCAGGCGACCTCTTAAGCATTAAGACGGCCGTAGGGGTATCGGGTTCCTATAAGCTCATTTTAAATGCCAATGTCTGGCGGGCCACTTTAGCCTTTATTATTCTATTTATAGGAGCCGGTTGGGCCAAATATGAGATTCCTAAGAAAAAGGCAAGCCGCCGGGCTCTTGCTGCGGTTTCGGCTATGGTTTTCGTTTTGGGTGGTGTTTTTTCCACCAGCCGTGTGGCCGAGAAAACCTTGGGGATTTCAACGGCACGTTTGGAAAACCGGGAGAATGTCAGCCGGAACGGCTTCGTCCTGAACTTTCTCCACAGTGCCAGGATTTTTTATGCCCCGGAAGAACCCATATACAGTGAAACCGAAATTGAGGCGGCCATCCGAATTTTGAATGAGTCTTTGGATAAGTTCGATCCGTCTTATCAGGCTAATCAGTCGCCTTACTTTGTTCATCGAAACCAAACCTTATCCGGCCAGGGTGTTCCTCTGGCCCAAGAACCTGACGAATCCAGTTTGAACCTGACCAATCCGTCTTTGTCCGTGGGGCGCAATTGGCCTATGGAAGACCTGCGTAAAGCCCTTTACAATGTGAACGGTTCGGCCAAAGCCGCTCTTAAAGAAGGCGAAAAAGCCGATATTGTGGCCATTATGAATGAGAGCTTTTCGGACTTGGCCATCTTGGGAGATTTCAAGACCAATGTGGAAATCCTACCTTTTACGTCCAGGCTCGACACGGATATCAGGCTGGGCACCAGCCACTCTTCGGTAGTAGGCGGCGGTACGGCCAATTCGGAGTTTGAGTTCTTGACCGGGGCGTCCATGGGCTTTATGGAAGACGGATCCATTCCCTATGAAGAATACATCACCGAAGACCTGCCGTCTTTGGCCCGTGTCCTAGGTGAGCAAGGCTACGAGACCATGGCCATGCACCCTTATTGGGATGATGCCTGGTCCAGAAAAACGATTTATCCGAAGCTGGGTTTTGACCGAATGAAGTTCCAGGAAGACTTTATCCACCAAGACAAGGTCCGTAATTTCATTTCGGACAAGGCCCTCTACGATGAGATATTGATGGAGTTAGGTCGGGGAACCGGAAAAGATAATCAGTTTATTTTTGCCGTCTCCATCCAGAACCACGGCGACTATGTGCAAAATCCGGAAGATAATTTTGATCCCGGTGTGCTTCTTTACGAAGTGAGAGGCCAAAAGATTCGTGATGAGAAGACCGGCGAATTCCTGGAGTCTTTCTTGGAGGACCGGGAAGACGGCCTTCTGGCGGGTTTTAGTCCGGCTAATAAAATGCGTTTTATTGAATCGACCGAGGAATATCTGGGCCTTATCCGCGAATCTGACCGGGCCTTGGCTTATTTCGTCAACCAGCTGAAATACCGCGAAAGACCGACCTTGCTGGTCTTCTTCGGAGACCACCAGCCGGCCGAGAGAGTTGCCCAAGTCTTTACCCACGACGGTGACTGCCCGGTTGAGAACAGACGTAAGGTGCCTTATTTTATCTGGGCTAATTACGATATCGATGAAGTCTTTGACCAGGTTTCGGCCATGCCCTATATAGCGGCCGAAGCGCTGCCTTTGGCCCAGGCCAAACCTTCTACCTGGTTCCACTTCTTGGACCATGTCCACAGAGAGTACCCGACTATTAACAGTGCTTACTATATGAATCTTAGAGGTCAAATCGGGCCGGTCCACTTCTACGACAACAACCCCATACGCTTACGCCAGTACCAGGTCTTGCAGTATAATTATCTATTCGGAGGAGAAACGAGACGAGAAGAACTCTTCCGGGTGGAGGTAGACGATGGAGCGAATTTATCTAGACTATGCCGCGACGACTCCCGTTAAGGAGTCGGTCATCGAGGCCATGGCCGAAGCCATGCGCCTGGATTTCGGTAATCCTTCCGCTTTGTATACAAGAGGCCGCCGGGCCAGGTCTTTAGTGGACCAAGCCAGGCGGTCTTTGGCGTCTTATCTGGGTTTAGACATGAACGGCTTTACCTTTACGTCGGGGGCGACCGAAGCCAATGCGCAAATTCTATTGACCAATGCCCGTCGCCTTAGAAAAGAAGCTAAGGGTAATCATCTAATAACAAGCCTTGTCGAGCATCCTTCGGTAAGAGAAAATTTTAAGCTTTTAGAAGAAGAAGGTTTTGAAGTCACGTATCTGCCGGTCAACTGCGAGGGTGTGGTGGAAATCCAAGCCTTAGAAGAAGCCCTCAGACCCCAAACCGTTTTGCTTTCCGTTATGGCCCTGAATAACGAAACCGGAGCCATTATGCCCCTGGCTAGAATCGGACAGATTTTAGAGACTTACCGGGCCGAGCAAGGGCTGGACCGGAAAATTTTCTTTCATACGGATGCGGTCCAGGCCATAGGTAAGTTGTCTCCCGAGTTTTTTCAACATATAGGTTTAGATTCCCTAACCGGATCGGCCCATAAGATTTTCGGCCCTAAGGGTGTGGGATTTTTCTACCAGGATCCGGCCATCAAGACGGATCCTCTCATTAGAGGCGGCCACCAGGAAAGATCGAGGAGAGCCGGCACCGAAAATGTGCCGGGGATTGTAGGCTTGGGCCAAGCGGTCCTGGAACTGGAGACCATGGATTCCCAAGCTCTCTACAGTCATTACATGGATTTAGAAAGAAAGCTTTATGAAGCTCTGGACCTGGCAGGTATTCGCTATGAAAGAAACGGCGGCCCCTCCCAACCCGAGAGGTCTTGGCCGGGAATTCAGAACCTGTATTTCCCGGATATTTTGGCCGACCGGGCCCTTATAAAGTTGGACCTTCAGGGCATAGAAGTATCGGCCGGATCGGCCTGTGCTGCCGGATCTTTAGAACCTAGCCCGGTCTTGTCGGCTATGTACGGACAAGAGAGGGCAGAGGCCAAAGATAGGCTCAAAAAAAGCCTGCGTATCTCTTTTGGCCCGGAAACGACAAGAGAAGAGATAGATGTGCTGGTCCGGGCCTTAGCTACTATGGTAAAGTAGTCGGATGAAGAAAAAAGTTGTAGTTGGAATGAGTGGCGGGGTAGATTCGGCCGTGGCGGCAGCGCTCTTGATGGAAGAGGGCTACGATGTGTTGGCTATCTTTATGAAAAATTGGGACAATACCGACGACTCGGGCCATTGCACGGCGGAAGAAGATTACCGGGATGTGGCCTTGGTATCCGATGTTTTGGGTATACCTTATTATTCGGTCAATTTTGAAGCCGAGTATAAGGACCGGGTTTTTTCTTATTTCTTAGAGGAATACAAACGAAATCGAACTCCCAATGCTGATGTTATGTGTAATAAAGAGATTAAGTTTAAAGCTTTCTTAGATTATGCGCTGGAGCTTGGAGCGGACTTTGTGGCGACCGGCCATTACGCCCGTTTGGAGCAAAAAAACTTTGGCCGACCTGATCAGGAAAATATTCTTTTGCGTGGCGTGGACTCTAATAAGGACCAGACCTATTTTTTGAATCAGCTTCGCCATAAGCAGCTGGACCGGGTGCTCTTTCCTGTGGGACAGTTGACAAAGGCTCAGGTTCGTCAAAAGGCTCTAGACCTCAAACTTCCCAATGCAAAAAAGAAAGACTCCACCGGTATCTGCTTCATCGGTGAACGCGACTTCAATCAATTCCTTTCTGAGTTTTTACCGGCTAAGCCGGGTGACATGGAGACTTTGGACGGTCAGAAGATAGGACGCCACCACGGTCTTATGTACTACACCATCGGCCAAAGACACGGCCTAGGCATAGGCGGTGTGGGCAAGAATCCCGAGCCCTGGTTTGTCGTAGGCAAAGATCAGAAGACCAATACCCTATATGTTGGCCAAGGTTTTAACCATCCCTATCTTATGGTGGACCGCCTTTGGGCCTCAGAATGTAATTTTATCCGTCCGCCAAGAAAAGCTTTGCCGGACCGTTTTAGTTGTACCTGTAAAATTCGCTATCGCCAGAAGGACATCCCTTGTGAAGTGGAAGTGCTGGATGAGGACAAGGTCCAAGTCACGTTCCCCGATTGGGCCAGGGCAGTCACCCCGGGTCAGTCTATCGTTTTTTATGACGGGGATATTTGCTTGGGCGGCGCTATCATTGACCGGGCCTTCATGGGCCAAGACCAACGTCAGTACGCTTAAATTTAGGCGGAGGAAGAGATTATGAAAACCTTTCGTACGATTTTACCTTTTATGAAGAAACATAAGTGGCATTACATCTGGGGTATCCTGGCGCTCATCGTGGTAGACCTGGCCAACCTCCTTTTGCCGCAAGTGATTAAGCGTTTTGCCAACTGGGCCAAAGACGGCACCATGGATCAAGACAAAGTACTCTGGACCGCCTTGGCGGTCATCCTTTTGGGCTCTTTAGTCGCGGTCGGTCGTTTCTTGTGGCGAACCAATATTTTCGGTACGGCCAGGCGCTTGGAGCATTGGTTAAGGGCGGAACTCTTTAATAAATACTTAAGCCTGGACGACCATTTCTTTACCCAGCATCGGACCGGTGACCTCATGGCCCATGCGACGAACGATATCCTCATGGTCCGTAACACTTTGGGCGGCGGTATCATCATGACCGTCGACGCTCTTTTCATGAGTGTTTTCACCATTGCCCTTATGATTTACACGGTGGGGATTAAGACCGCCTTGGTAGGACTTTTGGCCTTGCCCTTCTTGTCGATTATGGTGGCCTTTGTCGCCAAACCTTTGCAAAACCGCTCGCGTGCCGTTCAGGATACCTTCTCCGACATGACCATTGAGGTCCAGGAAAATCTGTCCGGTATTTCCAGTATCAAGTCTTTTGTTATTGAGGAGAATAGGTCCGACTCCTTCTCCAAGGTCAACAAGCAATACGCCAAAGACAACATGGCTTTAGTCCGTATCGCGGCCATTATGGAACCCATGGTATCGCTTATATCCGGCGCGGCATTCATTATTTTCCTCTTTTATTCAATCAACCAGATGGTCCACGGCCAGCTCACCCTGGGTGATTTTTTGGCCGTCCAAACCTACATCATGATGATGATTTGGCCCCTCATTGCCATCGGTATGCTGGTGGCCAGTTTCCAGAGAGGTATTGCGGCCATGTCCAGAATTAACGAGATTCTGAATTCCAAGGCCAAAGTCAAAGAGCCGCAGATTCCCATGCAGGCGACCGAAGGGGAGACCACCATCGAGTTTAAGGATGTCTGGTTTAGATATGCAGACGACCTCCCATGGGTCCTGGAAGGCGTGTCTTTCGAACTGGAGCCGCATAAGTCTTTGGCCATCTTGGGTAGGACCGGAACCGGTAAGACCACTATTATCAATCTCTTGCTCAGACGCTACGATGTGACCCAAGGCGAGATTCTCCTAAATGGCGTTAACATCAAAGATTTGTGTCTGGAAGACCTCTACAGCCGCATGGCCTATGTGGAGCAGGAATCCTTCCTCTTCTCGAGGTCTATCGCAGGCAATATTGCCTTCAGCAGCGAAGAAAGCTATGACCTAGACCGGGTCAAGTCGGCGGCCAAGTTTTCGCAGGTCCACGACGATATCGAGCAGATGCCGGAAGGCTATACCACCTGGGTCGGCGAAAGAGGCGTTACCTTGTCCGGCGGCCAAAAGCAAAGAGTTTCCATTGCCAGGGCTTACTACGCTCAGGCAGAAATTCTTATCCTGGATGACTCCTTGTCCGCAGTGGATACCAATACGGAGAAGAGTATCTTGGACCACCTGAAGACCTTCTCGCACTCGCTTATCATGGTCTCGCAACGTGTCTCAACGGTGAAGGGAGCCGACCAGATTATGGTCATTGAAGACGGTAAAATCAGTCAGAGAGGCAACCATCAGACCTTGATGGAGGATACCGAAGGCTTCTATCACAAGCTCTACCAGCGCCAGCTCTTAGAATTGGAATTAAAGTAGGAGGACCTTAGCCATGGAAAACAAAAAAACATACTACAACACTATCAAGGCTGAGGAAAAAGACCTCAAATTCAGTCGTAAGTCCGCCTTGCGCCTTTATTCTTACGCTCTGCCCTATATAGGTCAATTTATTATTGTCTTTATTCTGATTGCGGTTTCGACCCTGGCGACCTTGTCACAGCCCCGTATCATCCGAACCCTAATCGACGGCCCCTTCCCGGTCTTAATTGACGGTAAGGCCGGTACGGCAGAGGTTGACCAAGCCATGGCCCAGGCCGTCCGTTGGTCCTTCATTTTCTTAGGAACCGTGGCGGTAACCTTTATTTCGGCCTATGTCCAGATTATGGTTCTGCAAAAGACCGGCCAGAAAATCCTCATGAAGATTCGCCAGGACCTCTATGACCATGTCCTGCGCCTCCCAACGGCCTTCTTCGACCACTATCCTCTGGGCTCTCTGGTGACTCGAGTGACCAACGATACCGAGACCTTGAACGAGATGTTCACGTCGGTTCTGTCTAGTGTTTTAAGAAACACCTTCGCCTTGATCGGTATCATCATCATGATGTATCAGATGGACGTCCGCCTGGCGACTTACACCATGGCTCTTCTGCCTATCGTTGTCATCATATCAGTAGTCTTCCGTAAGGCTATCCGCAAGGTCTACACGGCCCAGCGTAGAATCCTGTCTATCATTAATACCAAATTGTCTGAAAATATTTCCGGTATGCGGACCATCCAGGTTTTTAACCGCCAGGACCAAATCCACGAGGAATTCAATGAGGTCAACGACCAATACCTTCATGAAGGCAGACGCGAAGTTTTGTACTTTGCCATTTATCGTCCGGCTATAGAGGTCGTTCAGGGCTTAGGGATCGCTGCCCTTATCTGGTTCGGCGGCAAGGGCTTTTTGGCCGGTGTAATCAGTTTCGGTACCCTTTATGCCTTCTTCGATTACATCACCCGTCTCTTCCAGCCTATCTTGCAACTGGCTGAAACCTATAACCTCATTCAGTCTGCCATGACCTCTACCGAAAGAATCTTCCACCTCATGGACGTCGAGGAAGAGGACCAAGGCGGAACCGTAAAGGTCGGTCCCGAAGGGCTTAAAGGCCATATCGAGTTCAAAAATGTCTGGTTTGCCTATAACGAAGGCGAGTGGATTTTGAAAGACGTATCATTCGAGGTCAAGCCGGGCGAGTTCGTAGCCTTCGTAGGGGCTACCGGTGCCGGTAAGTCGACCATCATGCATCTCTTGTGCCGTTTCTACGATATCGATAAGGGTGAGATTTTAATCGATGGCGTGCCTATCCAGGATTATTGCTTGGCGGATTTGCGTCGATCTATCGGTGTGGTCCAGCAGAATATCTTCCTGTACTCAGGCTCCATCGTGGACAATATCACCCTGAACAGAGAAAGCGTTTCACATGAAGACGCACGCCGGGCGGCCAAACTGGTCAATGCCGAAGAGTTTATTTATAAGCTCCCCCATGGCTTCGATGAGGAGATAACCGAAAGAGGATCGACCCTTTCATCCGGCCAAAGACAGCTCCTGTCTTTCGCCCGTACCGTAGCGGCCAAACCCAGTTTGCTGGTTCTGGACGAAGCGACTGCCAACATTGATACCGAAACGGAAATTCTTATCCAGGAAGCTATCGGCAAGATGGCCCAAGGCCGGTCCATGATTGCTGTTGCCCACCGTATATCGACCATTGCCGATGCCGACCGCATTATCGTCATGCATAACGGCCAGGTCGCCGAACAAGGCAACAAGGAAGAACTCCTGGCCCAGAACGGTATCTTCAAAGTCTTGTATCAGTTGCAGTACCAGGAGGGATAAGGAGACATCTAGCTTTAAACTGTATTTCCTACCTCAATCGAGATGTTATAGAAGAGGTCCAAGACATCGTCCAAGACGAGTTGTTCTTTGGCCTCTCCTTCTTTGTCCAAAATAATCTTCCCCTCGTGCATCATGAGGAGGCGGTCGCCGTATTCCAGAGCGAAGCGCAGGTTATGAGTGACCATGACGACAGAGAAGTGCTCTTTTTCGACGATTTCCCGGGTCAGTCGCATGACCGTGTCGGCGGACCTGGGATCTAAAGCGGCGGTGTGTTCATCCAGGATAAGAATATCCGGCTTGACCATGGTGGACATGAGCAGGGCCAAAGCCTGGCGCTGGCCGCCCGACAAAGTGCGACAGGGTTGGAACAGGCGATTTTCCAATCCCATGCCCAGAGGCGTTAAGAGCTCTTTATAATAATCGACTCGGTCTTTCTTAATAGCCGGCCTAAGGCCGTATTTTTTCCCCTTATTAGAGGCAATGCTGAGATTTTCCAAGACGGTGAGCTTGCCGGCCGTTCCCATAGAAGGGTCTTGGAAAACACGGCCGATATATTGGGCCCTGACGTGTTCTTTCTGGTGCGTGATGTCTTTACCGTCTTTTAAGATTCGGCCGCTCTCGGGCATCAGGGTTCCGGAGATAAGATTCAAAAGTGTCGTCTTGCCCGAACCGTTGGAACCGATGATGGTGACAAATTGACCTGTGGGAATTTCCAAGTTGAATTTCTCGAAAATCTGGTTTTCATCAGGTGTATTAAGAAAGAAACTCTTATCGATGTTTTGAAGTTTAAGCATTTTACATAGCCTCCTTGACCTTGCTCCGAGCTTTGTGCTTGCCGAAGCGGCCTCCCTTGTCGTAGAGGCGGTCACCTAAGAGAATGAGGAAGAAGAGAAGCCCTCTTACCAGATTCAGGAGTTGGGACGGGGCACCCAGGTTAATAGCGATAGAGACCAGGGCCTTATAGAGGATGGACCCCAAGATGACGGCGGAGGTCTCGGGGACCTTCAAGATTTTACCGAAGAGGATAAGGCCCATAATGACCGAGGCCAGGCCCATGGTCATGGTACCGGTTCCCATGGAAACGTTGAAAACGCCGCTTTGCTGGGCCAAGATGGCGCCCGACAAGGCGACCAGGCCGTTGGCCAAAGCAAGGCCCAGGATTTTGAGTCTTCCGGGATTGACGCTCATGGCGGTCACGATTTTCTCATTGTCTCCGGTCGCACGAAGAAGTAGACCCTTTTGGGTTTTTAAGAAATAATCGAGAGCGAACTTTACCATCAAGACTAAGACTAAAGCCGTTAGACCGACCCCGATTTGAATCATGGGGCCAAAGGAAGGGATAGCCTTAATAAAAGCTGTGTCAAATAAGGTGTCATTCATGAACAAATGCTGGTTAGGTGCACCTGCCACCACAATATTTATAGAATAGAGGATGGTCATGACAATGATGCCGGAGAAGAGCTTGTTAATCTTACAGGTGACATGAAAAAAGCCGGTAAGTGAACCCGCCACCAGGCCGGCAGCAAAGGCTACCAGGAGGCTCAGCCAAGGGTTAACACCGTGGAGGATTAAGCTGACGGAAACCGCCGCTCCAAGGGGGAAAGTTCCGTCCACGGAGATATCCGGGAAGTTTAAAATCTTAAAACTTAAGTAGACACCCAGGGCCATGATTCCGTAGATGAGGCCCTGTTCCAAGATGTCTAAAAGAATGGCAATAAAAAATTCCATGAAGCGCTGCTCCTTATCCTCGCACTTGTTTTACTTGGCCATATCGGTGGCGTCTTTATAGGCTTCGGGAAGGGCAATACCCAATTGCTCCATAACCTTACTGTTAATGAAGGGGCTGGAATCTTCAGCCTGCTCGATGGGCACGTCTTCTGGTGCTGTACCTTCCAGAATATTGGCTGCCATGTGGCCGGTTACGATACCTAAAGCGATATAGTCCAAACCTTCGGCGGCGATGCAGCCGTTACTGACTTGCTCTTCTTCGGATCCGTAGTAGGGAATTTGTGCGGCCTTGGCCTTGCTCATAACGACCTGGAGGTTCTGTACCACGGTATTGTCGGTGAGGTTCGTGAGGCAGTCAACTTTGCTGACCAGGCTCTGAGCGGCGGCCGGTATGTCTTGCTCGGAGCTGATGGCTTGGTTTACAATTTCGAAATTATAATTACCGGCCAAAGCTTCATAGGTTTCGATAGAAGCCTTGGAATTGGCTTCGGACAAGCTGTAGAGAATACCGATTTTTTTGGCATCCGGTTGGAAAGCACGGATCATTTCTAATTGGTTTTTGATGGGAAGCACATCCTTGGTTCCTGTAACACCTTTTTTATTAGAGCCGTCTTCATTCTGGAAGCCGGCTGCGACAGGATCGGTCACGGCATTGAAAATGACCGGGATACCGGCCTTGAGTCCGGCATTATAGGCGGCTTGGGCGGCAGGTGTAGCGATGCCAACGATGAGGTCATAGCCTTTGGATGCGAAATTTTCGGCCATTTGATTGGCCAAGTTCGTATCCGCCTGAGCGACTTGGTAGTCCATGCTATAGGCTTCATTTTCCTTATAACCTCTTTCTTCCAGGCCTTGGACAAAGCCTTTTTGGCAATTCTCTAAAGACGGATGCTCGGCGAATTGGATAATACCGATTTTATAAGTCTTTTTAGATGGGTCTTCGCCGGAGAGTTTGGCGGCATCACTTGGGTCGGAAAGGGAAGGTGTTTTCCTATCCATATTCTTGCATGCGGTTCCCATGAGGGTTAAACCGGCGACCAGGCCCAGGGCCAAAATACTTCTTAATGTTCTCCTTAGTCTTGTCATTTGTCTTTCCTCCCTTGCGCTTATAGCGACTTAAATACTTCTTGTTGGTTTAAGGTCCGGAGATAAAAGACATAAAAAAATCTCCTATCCCCAATGGGACAAGAGAACTTCCTGCGGTGCCACCCATCTTGATTCGAAGAAAACGAAGAAGTTTGTCTCTAAGCCTTCCCGCCTAACTTCTAATCCACTTAGTCCGTTCCAACAAACGGCATCCCCTTAACGTCAGGATTTACGTCCGGCCTACCTTGCAGTTTATGGCTGCCTCTCAGCCCGGCCCTCACTAGTCCATTCACTCCTCCGACTCGTCTCACCCTTCCAGCATACGGGCAATTCTCTGTACGACAATCTTATGAGGCGCTACTACTCTAGCTCAACGGTTTAAAAGAATGTTAGTAGAAGAATAGAGGCTTGTCAATAGGATTTTTGCAATAGTTAATTGACATCGTAAATCCGCAAAGGCATGTGGAAGTCGAATGGCAAAAGCTCTTGTGGTTTTACTATGACAAAGTTTAGAATCGTCTAGCCTAGATGCCTGCCGCGTTGAAAGGAGTCTAATATGGCAGGACAACTCACACTTTTAGAACGGGAAATTATTTTTAAGATGCTTAATGAAAATCAGCCGTTAGCGCATATTGCCAAAACACTTCATCGCCACCACTCTTCCATTGCCGAGGAAATCAAGCGCAATCGTATCCCTGTTTTCAAAGGCAGTTTCGGGAGAAACAAGTGCTTTTGCCAAAAAGCCTTAGATAAAACCTGTAGGAAGAAAAATCTATGTCTCGCCTGTCCTACACCGAATCGCTACTGCTTCAACTGTCAAAAATGCATTCACTCTTGTTCTGAGTTTATGGAAACCCACTGCTCTGCTCTCGAAAGAAGTCCCTATTGTTGTAACGGCTGTCATAAGCAGAGTACTTGCCTCATCAGCCGTTACACCTATTCTCCTTCCGTAGCCCAAGAAAAGGCAGACAAGCGTATTCGAGAAGCCAGAGAAGGATGCACTTTGAATAGGAAAGCACTAAAAGACATGGAGCAACTCTTTCGAGAAGGTATCTCTAAAGGGCAAGCCATTCATCACATTTACATAGCTAATAAGGATCAGATGTTTTGTTCCGAAAGGCAAATCTATCGCTTTATTCGTACAGGGGCCCTAGCCATTAGTCCCTTAGACTTACCACGAACGGTCCAACGTAAGTTTAGGCCCAAAAGAAAACAAAGCTTCAAGGTAGATAAAGCGTGCAGGAAAGGCCGCACCTATGAAGACTACCTGGATTATCTTCAGAAACATCCGGGTATTTTCCCGGTTGAGATGGATACGGTTGTAGGGCCTATCGATGGCAAGAAATGCTTCTTAAGTTTAACCTGGCCGCATCTGAAATTGGCTTTATTTTACCTCTTGGAGAAGCAGACCGCTTCTTGTGTTAACGCTAAGATGCAAGACTTAAAAGACAAACTTCAGGATAAATTCTCTGTGCTTTTCCCCTTACTCCTAACCGATAACGGTTCGGAGTTTTCAGACCCTTTGAGTCTAGAGAAGCTCTCTACCAAAGTTTTCTACTGTAATCCTATGGCGTCTTACCAGAAAGGCAGTGTGGAAAACCAAAACAGCCTCCTTAGACGCATTGTGCCTAAAGGATATTACCTAGAGGACTTAGGCGCTGAGGACTCAGACCTTATCAACAGCCAGATTAATAACTACATTCGTTTGTCTATCTCGAATAAAACCGCTTACCAACTGGTGATAGACCTCTATGGGAAAGACGTAGCAGAAGCTTTAGGCCTCTACTACGTCCCTCAAAATGAAGTAATGCTTTCCCCAAAGTTACTTCACGGGAAGCTAAAAAAGAAACATTACACATCCAAGTAATGTAGAAATTCATACGAACCGGTAGGAATCTAGGCATTCATAAAAACACGCGCGGGTTTCCAATGGCAAAAATTGTCACTAGGGCGGACCCTTAATTTTCCTATGCCGTTTTTTAGCTTTCCTAGGCATAGATTACCATGATTCCATAGCTTTAGGCATAAAAATAGACACAAGAAGTGTAAAAATACGCTTCCTGTATCTATTTTAGCGGTTTTACTTTGACAAATGCGGATTTACGATGTCAATTAACCGGATTTTTGCAATTCAAGTCGGCTTGCTTTTCTGAAATCGTTTCTTCCTTTCTTGCTAATATAGAATATAATATTAGCAAGAAAGGAAATTATAACATGACCACCTACGATCGGCTTGATCTACTTTTTCAGCAAAACAATGGGATCGTCAAAACCGCGCAGGTCTTGGAAATCGGTATTGCCAAGTCCACGTTTTACGCTTACGCCAAGCAGCGCGGTGTGGAGCAGGCAGCACATGGCGTTTATGTTTCGCCAGATGCATGGACGGACGCCATGTACCTGCTGCGCCTTCGCTGCGCGCAGGCTGTATTTTCCCATGAGAGCGCATTGTTTTTCCATGACCTGACCGACCGGGAGCCGAGTCCGTATTCCATCACGGTTAAGACTGGCTACAATCCTGCCAACCTACAAGCGGATGGCATCAAGGTCTACACCATCAAGAAAGAATTGCATGGTGTGGGGATCGTCACGATGAATACGCCCTTTGGCAACCCGGTTCACGTTTATGATATGGAGCGCACCATTTGCGATCTGATTCGAAGCCGCAGCGGGATCGAGATGCAGACCTTTCAGGATGCGCTCAAACAATACGCAAAACGAAAAGACATGGACTTACGGAAGCTGATGCGCTATGCGCAGATGTTCCGTGTTGAAAGACTGCTTCGGCAGTATTTGGAGGTGCTCATATGATTAAGACTGCGCGGCAGCTCAAAGATCTGATTCGCAATCTCTCCAAGGATAAAGCCGCAGATGCACAGATTTTGATGCGCAATTACATGATGGAGCGCTTTCTGGAGCGCATTTCTCTTTCGGAATACCGGGACAAGTTCATCCTCAAGGGCGGGATGCTGGTGGCTGCCATGGTCGGCCTTGACGCCCGTTCCACAATGGACATTGACGCAACCTTAAAAGGCACAACGGTCGGCATCGAGGAAGTAGAAAATATGATTGCTTCCATCATCTCCGTGCCGATGGATGATGGCGTGGAGTTCCGGTTGAAGCGCATTTCCGAGATCATGGATGAGGCCGAGTATCCGGGCATCCGCGTCAGTATGGAGACGGCGTTTGACGGTGTAATAACGCCTCTCAAGATTGACATTTCCACCAATGACATCATTACGCCCCGCGAAGTGCGGTACAGCTTCAAACTGATGCTGGAGGATCGTTCCATCGAAATTTGGGCGTACAATCTGGAAACCGTTCTGGCCGAAAAGCTGGAAACCGTCGTGTCTCGCGCCACCATCAACACCCGCATGAGAGATTTCTATGATCTTCACATTCTGAGCCAGCTCCACGGCCAGCACGTCAACCCCTCTGATCTCCGTGCGGCGCTCATTGCAACATCCAAGAAACGCGGTACGGAGAAACACCTTGCCGCCGCGCCTGCGACCTTTGATGAAGTCGAGGCAAACCCCAATATGGACAAGCTGTGGCGGGCTTATCAGAAGAAGTTCTCCTATGCTGCTGACCTGTCGTGGCATACGGTTATGAAGTCTGTGCGCAGTCTCTATGGGCTAGCACTAGAGTAAGTCTTACCTATGCATTAGAATACCTTCTATAAGCTATAATAGCTGCGATATAATTTTATGAATGACCTGTGATAGGAGCTTATATGGTGGAAGAGCGAATCATGTCGGAACGTGTAGATCAATTTTTTGAAGCTTTAGGTATGACCCGGGACAGTTTGGATTTGAATTTTGAGCTGGAACGCTTTCTAAGCCATATGAAGCAAGGCCTAATGACCTTTGATCGTAACGATAATCTTCTGATGATTCCGACCTATCTCAGCCTGGGATCTAAGATTCCCCTTCATGAACCGGTTATTGTTATGGATGCCGGAGGTACGCATTTTCGTATTGCGCTGATTTATTTTGACGACCGTCTTCAGGCTGTTATACAAGACTTCCAACGCTATCCCATGCCCGGGACTCAAGGCGAGATGGATAAAGAAACTTTTTACAACACCATCGCAGACTATATGTTTCCTTATTTAGACCATGCCAAAAAAGTCGCCTTTTGTTTTTCTTACGGAACGGAAATTTTGCCAAACCACGATGGACGTATCCTCTACTTTAGCAAAGAAGTCCGCTGTGAAGATGCCGCAGGGACTTTGCTGGGCGAATCGCTTAAGAAAACTTTGGCCCAAAAAGGTGTGGCCGATGCCGATCAGATCCAGTTTGTGGTTTTAAACGATACGGTCGCAGCACTGATGGGCGGTTTTGCCGAGTCCAATGCAAGAGAGCATTCGGCTTACACCGGCTTTGTTATGGGAACGGGGCTTAACATGGCTTATGTTGAAGAAAATATCAATATCAAGAAACTCCGCGGCCAAATTCCCCTACTCAATAACATGATTATCAACACCGAGGCAGGAGACTACCTGATTGAATCGACCAACAAAGTTTTTCGAAAGATTGACCAAAGGTCTGCCCAGCCCGGCATAAGTCTTCTGGAAAAACAGTTGTCCGGCCGCTATCAAGGCCTTGTAGCCTATTACATGATGGAAGAAGCTATAGAAGAAGGGCTTTTTTCAGACGGTTTTGCCAGTGCCTTTAATAAGGTAACTGAAGTGGCTTCTGCGGATTTGGACCATTTTGTCAAGGACCCCTACTCTGAGGGACTCCTACAAGACCTCTGCCAGGATGACAGGGATCGGGAGTTAATGTACAGGATTATTGACAGTATCTTCGAGCGTGCCGCCCAACTCGTTTCCGTTATTTTCACGGCGGTACACATTAAGCTGGGGAAGGGACGTAACCCTACCAAACCCATGGCCATTACCATAGAAGGCTCGACCTACTATAAATCAGATTTGTTTAGAAATAAGCTTCATTATTATGTGAAGAAGTTCATTAATGAAGAACACGGTTTCTACAACGAAATCCTCCACGTAGACCATGCCAATCTTATAGGATCGGCTATGGCTGCACTTTTAAACTAAAAAGCAGAAAAGAGACAAGTGTATGGCTATACCATTTCCGCCCAAAACCTGGGACGAATCCCAAGAAGACGCTATTCTGAAAGTGCTTCATACAGGCGAAGAATACCTGCCCTTTGATGAAAGAATCTTTGAAATTCAGAAATACTACCAGGCACTCTTAGATCATTTTAATACCTTGGGTCCTTATCAAAGAGAAGAAAGGCAGGCTTATCTCCGCTACATGTTCGCTGATTTGGGTGACGATTGTTATATTGAACCGCCCTTTAATGCCAATTTTGGCGGTAAGTTTGTCCATTTTGAAGATCGGGTTTATGCCAATTCAAATCTAACTTTGGTCGATGATACGCATATTTATGTCGGTGCAGGCACCCAGCTGGGGCCTAATGTGACTTTGGCCACGGCCATGCATCCTCTGAATCATGCTAATCGTGCCAAAGGTTCTCAATACAATAAACCGGTCGTCATCGGGAAGAATTGTTGGTTCGGTGCAGGCGTCATCGTTCAGCCCGGTGTTACGGTTGGTGACAACACCGTCATAGGAGCCGGCTCTGTCGTTACTAGGGATATTCCGTCTAATGTTTTAGCCTTTGGAACACCCTGTAAGGTCATTAGAGAATTGCCTTAATAAACAGATTTCACTGAATGGACCTTCTTACTCCCATCCTGCGTAGACTTTGGGGTTAGGACTCCGGTAGGTCCTGCCGTGTAAGTTTAACAGGTGTTCAGCTTTAATTTTGGCCAATAGATTAGGTTGTTCTATGAGGTCTATCCCGGTCAAGGCAATCGTTTTGGCTGCGGTAAGGAGAGCCACATGAGCGACGTGCGATTTGCCGGTGGCGACCCATTGCCAAGAATGAAGCGCTGAACCGTTGGGTCCGTAAGCCACCGTAATTTGGCCGACAGGACAGATCCAGGATACGTCTCCCACGTCGGTCGAGATATAGATGGGCTCATCGGAAAAGCTTAAGGGGAAGAGCCGGTCATTAATGGATGATGCGGCCATTTTTTGGAGTTCTATAGAATCCTCATGGGGGAAATTCTTCTCAAAACTTCGGCGTGATTTGGCTTTGGACTCGGGAGACAAGGTCTCTTGGAAAGATTTCATATAGGTGTAATCTTCCGGTCGGTAAGGAAGCGGGAAGAGACTTTTTAAATGATCATACATGGTTCGGGCCAAAGTTTGATTAACTAATATATTGAAAGCTGCAGAATCCCATTCAAAGGACACCTCGGTGTGTCATCAAAGCGGCACCACGTGCGATATGCATGACGCGGTCGGTAATTTGGGTGCAGCTTTCCATCTCGGTCGCCCGAATATAATAAATCATCTTGGTTCGGGCCGGCACGATATTGGCGGCCACGCCACCGGCATCCAAAAAGGCATAATGAATGCGAGATGTTTGTGGTATATGCTCTCTTAGAAATTGGACACCGACATTCATGAGTTCGGCCGCATCCAGGGCAGACCGACCTAATTCAGGTGCCTGTGCGGCATGGGCAGAGGTCCCCTCGAAGCTCACAAAAAACTGGTTGTTCGCTAGGACCGACTGGCCCCAATTGCCGGTTCTATCCATGGGATGCCAGGTCAAAACAACATCGGCTTCATCGTAAACACCTCGGCCGGCCAGATAAGCTTTGCCGGAGCCAACTTCTTCAGCCGGGCAGCCGAAAACGACAACTTGGCCGGTTTTTTTATTCTCTTCTAAATAGTGTGCCAGTCCCAAGGCGGCTCCCACAGCTCCTACGCCGATGGCGTTATGGCCGCAACCGTGACCGTTTCCAGAGGAGGTCTTGTCTTTTATGGGAGAATCGGCTGTTTGTGCCATGTCGGGCAGAGCATCATATTCTGCAGAAATACCGATAACGGGTTTACCCTGTCCGAAGCGGGCAATAAAGCTATTAGGAACATCTGCAGGATTTTTCTCAATATAAAAACCGGACTCTTCTAATAAATCGGTGAGCACTTGGGCAGATAAGGGACAATCAAAGGATATTTCAGGCAGGTCCCAAATGCGGTCGGAAGCCTCTAATAGACGTGGAGCTTCTTGATCAATATAAGCGATAACTTTATCTTGAATGTACATGGACTTTTCTCCTGTAGCTTAGCAAAGTAACACATCAGAATTCTTCCAGTGCGATTCTTTCTTGCCAGTCTAAGCCGGTCGGTGTCGTGGCCAGGCCTCCCAAGGCGGTTTCTCTGATGGTGACGGGCATGGTGATACCGATTTTATACATAGCCAGAATAACTTCATCAGCCGGAATTCGGCTTTCTATTCCGGCCAAAGCCATCTCAGCGGCACTGAGGGCTATGGCTGCACCTCCGGCATTGCGTTTGACACAGGGCACTTCTACCAGGCCGCCTACCGGATCACAGGCCAGTCCCAAAAGATTCTTCAGTGCGATAGAGAAGGCGTGCCCTATCTGGTCCGGTGTCCCGCCCATCAGCTCAACCGCTGCTCCGGCGGCCATGGCAGCGGCAGAACCTACCTCGGCTTGGCAGCCTCCACGAGCACCGGAAATAATCGCATTATTGGCCACTACATAGCCCAAGGCTCCGGCCGTAAAAAGAGCCTCAATAATTCGGTCTGAACTTAAATCATGTGTATCTTTTAAGGCAAATAAGACGCCGGGAACGGTGCCGGAAGAACCGGCTGTGGGTGTAGCACAGATGACGCCCATGGCGGCGTTTACTTCGTTTGTAGCCACAGCGTAACAAGAGGCCAGAAGTGAGGTTTTATCGGTAAGAAACTTGCCGTTTTTGATATAGTCATATAAGCGCTTGGCATCCCCGCCGGTAAGGCCGGACCTGGAATGGACGCCGGAGATACCTCTTTCGATTGCTTTTTCCATGACTTCATAACGCACGGCCATGGTTTCCCATATGGCTTCCGGACTCAGGCCGCTTGTGACGACTTCCTGATCCAGCATAATTTCCCATATTTTTTTATCTTGCTTTTTAGCCTGCTCAATTAATTCAGCAATATTTTTAAACATATGTCCTATCTCCTCGTAAAAGAAGTGACCCGATTGGGTTTAAATTTCATCCAGAGCCAGCATGGAGGCCCGGATAACATGTTTGCTGCGGCTGATGTCTTGGAGGATGGTGGGGCTAATCATCTCATCGGTTTCGATCAGCATGAGAGCGACCTCACCTTTGGCCAGGCGAGAAACTTCCATATGGGCGATGTTAATTTCGTGTTTTTCCAGCAATTGACTGACTTGAGAAATAGCGCCGTAAGCGTCATGGTGGAGAATAAGGAGGGTGGGGAAATCTCCGGAAAGACGAATGGGGAAGCCGGCATACTCTGTAATCTGGACGGCACCGCCACCGACGGAGACGCCCGTAACTTCCAGCCTGTCAGGGCCCTTTTCCATAACGATCTTCACGGTATTGGGTTCCTCAGGAATCTCTTCCTCGGCGATAAAATGGATATTTATGCCCTGTTCTTGGGCAATATGGATAGCATTTGGCAAAGCTTCATCGGCCACTTCCATATTAAGGAGGCCGCCTACGATTGCCACATCCGTTGCGTGGCCCTTATAAGTCTTGGCGAAAGAGCCGTAGAAGTGAATGGTCAACCTGTCCGGCTCCTGACCGAAAAGTTTACGGGCAATTTGGCCGATACGAACGGCCCCCGCCGTATGGGAACTCGAAGGACCTAACATAACGGGTCCTATAATCTCAAAAACGCTGCGAAATTTCACCTGATCCAAGCCGCCTTTCCGGGTTTTGGACCTATTGTAAAGCTTTAGGCGTTTTGTTGCTGAGATTTACGCTGAGGTAAGTGTACATAAATTTCGAATTGACCGATTATCCAGGAGGAAACCAGAGTGGTTAAATAAGACCATATCAGTCGTCGGAAGGGGATATAGGATAAAGACAAGCAAAGAACAACGAAGTCACTTAAGAAGTAGACCTTGCTAAGACCGATACCGGTTTTATTTGCAACAACCAGGGCCAAAGCATCATCTCCGCCTGAGGCGCCGCCTTGCATAATAACGAGGCTGGCTCCGATACCTATAAAAAGGCCACCTAGAAGCACTGCAATATAGGGCATATCGTAAAAGGAGGGGATGAAGGGACCGATTTGCTCAAATACGAAAAGCCATCCGGCATAAAAGACAGAGGAAATCAGAGAAACCTTAAGGAAGCGTTTGCCCAACATGGCAAATCCCAACAGATAGCACAAGCCGTCCAGGATAGGGGCTGTAATCGATTGGTCTATACCTGTAATATTTTTTATTAATAAACTAAGACCCAAGATACCGCCCTCGGTAATCTTGCTGGGGCCGTGGATATTGATCATGGCAAACGCCAGTAAGAGCGTACCCGTTGCAATCGACAAGATATTCTTGGCGTCCAATCCCATAAAGCGGGAGAATTTTTTAAACATTTTCACCAATGCCACCTGTTATTCCGGGACAAAGCAAAAATAGCGTCCCCTCAAATAACGTTATGGTTTTTGCGATGCTCTTTTGTTTGTTGATTTTATGTAAAACTCTGCGCCAGGATCCTTTATGGCAAAATCTAGTCACATCAGACTGGAATCTACCTTACCGGTCTACCTAGTTTGCAGATAAAACCTTCCGACGATTCTTCCTAAAAATGTGATGGCTTTCCCCGCCGGAAACCATGATTTACTTTTCAAACGTGTTATAGTCTACCATAAGGCAAAAATATTATCTTTAAAAATTTCTTAAATTTATGCATAATAAGGCAAGTTTGGAGGGCCTATGTTGGACCTGGTGCAAATCGAAGACCATAGCTGTGAGGTTCATGACAATAAGACCGGAGCTTCTTTGGCGTCTTTTGAGGTCTACGTGAATCCTTTTCATACCGGCCATGCTTCTGAAAGCCTGTTTTCAAGTGGAGAATCCTAGAAGTTTTGATACTTATGTTTACGAGGTTTAAAGCTATTAGTCAAACTGTTTACGCCATTCCGACGGACTGGTGTTGTAATATTTTCGGAAGGCCTTGCTGAAGTGAAATTGATTTTGGTAGCCCACAGCCTGGGCGATTTCCTTGATAGGGTAGTTGGTGTTATTAAGCAGCTGCGAGGCCTTTTTCATCCGATAGAAGAAGAGGAAGTTCTGCGGGTTTTGGCCGGTATGAGCGTGAAAACTCTTACTGAAATAACTGCGGCTTAGCTTCACGTGGTTGGCGATGTCGTTGACGGTGATGTTTTGGTTATAGTAGTGCTCGATAAAGGAAATAGCCTCGTTCATCTGGAAAGTAATTTGTGAGAGGTTGTCGCTACGGACCTTCTTGTCCGAATATTTTAAGAGGCTGTCCATAATTTTATAGGCCAAAGACGTAAGATAAAGTGCGCTCTCGTCTCCGTTTCGAACCAGCTGACTCATATCTTCTTGAATTTTGATGCGCCCTTCGCCTACTGTCGGCCGGAAAACCGGGTCGAAAACCTTGAGGCCAGACCTTTCTATTGTGTCCTGGACCCGAACACCGTTTAATTCCACCCATATATATTCCCAAGGATCTTCGGTGTCGGCGCTGTAGACCGTGGTGTAATCCGGAAATATCAGAAAGCCTTCACCCGCCTTCACCGGAAAACTTCTGAGTTCACTGTCTTCATCGTATACGTGCAAGGTCCCCCTACCCTTACAGACAAAGTGGAAAAGATAGTTGTTTCGAATGAAGGGGCCAAAGCTGTGCAAGGGCTCACAAGCCTCCCAGCCGAACTGGTATAAAGCTAAGTCAACGTATTTTTCGCTACCGTACATAAATTGCTTATAATTCTTACCGGCTATCATTTCTTGCCTTTCTGCCTAATAGAGCATATATATCTGTGTTCTGTTTATACATTTTAGCTGAATAAAACACATTTGTACATATAATGAATTGAGATGTGCATGTACAATGCTTGTGCAACTTATATAATGACACCATGGTAACTGCTTGAATCCTTTGTGAATACGCTTGGGATTTCGATTTCGATTGGTAAAACAGAGGATTTATGCCGTTGGGTCTTCCTTCATGTGCTTTGTTTGCATCTGAACACACTTAGACCCTATAGGAGCGGAGTGAATAAGACCGATTTAGAACATGTATAAACATATGTGGCTTCATAGAAGCCGAAAACATATCTTGATGAGCCGTAGGAGGATCTGAAATATGACAGTAAGGTTTAAAGAAGACTCGAATCATCTGACACTTTATACAAAAGAAAGCAGCTACCAGATGCAAATAGACGACCATGGTGTTCTACTGCACACCTGGTACGGAGCCAAGATTGATGACCGGGCCTCTCACCTTATTGAACTTCGTGACCGCGGTTTTTCGTCTAACCCGCCCGACCTGGTACCCGACCGCACCTATTCTTTGGATTTCTTGCCCCAGGAGATTGCCTGCCTGGGTAACGGCGATTTAAGAGACTTTGCCCTGGATGTGGCCTGGGAGAACGGTACCCATGCTTTGGACTTAAGAGTCGTCAATTACAGCTGGGAAGATAAGGCTCCGGATTGGGGCGTCTTGCCACATTTTTGGTCCGATAAAGACCATACCTTGTGTATTACATTAAAGGACCGTGAGAAGGACCTCTATGTCCACCTCTATTACACCGTTTACTATGAGTATGACTTAATTACTCGAAGCCTTTCGGTTGAGAACCGTACCGATGAGACCATTGTCCTCCACAAAGCCGCTTCGGCCAGTGTGGATTTCCCGACCCAGGATTGGACCTTATTGCATTTTGCCGGCCGCCACAACAAGGAGAGGGCGCGCCAAGATTATGAAGTCCAGCAGGGCCGCTTCAAGATTTACTCTTCCAGAGGTGTTTCCAGCCACCAGCATAACCCGACCGTTATACTGAAGGGACCCGATGCAACAGAAGACTTCGGTCCTTGCTACGGTTTCGCCCTGGTCTACAGCGGTGGTTTCGATATTACCTGTGAAGGCGACCAGTACGGTCAGACACGTCTGGTTATGGGCTTAGACAGTCAAAACTTTAGCTGGCCTTTAGAACCGTGCCAAAGCTTCCAGACCCCTGAATTGGCCATGACGTATTCCGGTCAGGGCATGGGGAAGATGAGCCGCGATTTCCATAAGGCAGTAAGAGAGCACCTTATTAGAAGTCCTTGGCAGAACCGACCCCGCCCCATTGTGGTCAACAACTGGGAAGCCACGTATTTTGATTTTACCGGTGAGAAGCTTTTGGAGATTGTCGATGTAGCCCGTGAAATCGGCCTGGACATGTTTGTCCTAGATGACGGCTGGTTCGGCGCCCGCGATTGGGATGATCGGGCACTGGGAGACTGGCAGGTTAATGAGAAAAAACTTGGTATGCCTTTAAGGGACCTGGTTAAAGAAGTGAATAAAAGAGGGCTGGAATTCGGTCTCTGGGTAGAGCCCGAGATGATCAACAAGGATTCGGACCTCTTTAGAGCCCATCCCGACTGGGCCTTGACCGTTCCCGGACGTCAACCCCTAAGCTCCAGAGAGCAGCTTATTTTAGATATTACGAATCCCGAAGCCAGACGACATGTCACGGACGAGATTTTAAAAGTTATGGCTGAAGCTGAAAATGTCCGCTATGTGAAGTGGGATATGAATCGGTCTGTTCTAGATACCTATTTGGCCGGAGCGGACAGAAAGAGTCAGGGTATGTACCGCCATCTTTATGTTTTGGCCATGTATGAGATGACCCAGACCCTCTTGGATGCCTATCCGGACCTGCTCTTGGAAGGCTGTTCGGGCGGAGGTGGTCGCTTTGACCTAGGCATGCTTTATTTTGTGCCGCAAATATGGACCAGTGATAACACGGATGCATCGGATAGGGTGGAAATCCAGTACGGAACATCTTTCTTCTATCCGCCCTCTGCCATTTCGGCCCATGTATCGGCGGTCCCCAACCACCAGAACCACAGGACCACGCCCCTGAAGAGCCGGGGGATTGTGGCTTACCAGGGAAGTTTTGGTTACGAGCTGGACTTGACTAGGCTTAGCGAGGAAGAAATTGCTGAGATGAAAGACCAGGTTAAGACCTATCGAGGCTTGGCAGAGCTGGTCCTACAAGGAGACTATTATCGCTTGACCAATCCCTTCAGCGGCGAAGCCTATACTGCCTGGTCTACGGTAGATCCGGCAGGGAAGAAGGCTATCTTAAGTGTTTATTACCACGACCTTAAGTCCAACTACCCCAACCCGATCCTGCGCTTTAAAGGGCTTTTGGCTAACAGCTTATACGAACTGTCTTTAGATGGTCAGGTCCTGGGGAAATTCTTGGGCCAAACCCTTATGGAAGTGGGCTTTAGGTCTGCTTATCCGGAAGAAAATTATCAGGCTTTCTTGTACCAAGTCACGTTATGTGAATGAAATATGATGAAGAGATAGGAAAGAGAGAAAGGAATTTTTATGAAGATTACATTTTTAGGAGCAGGAAGTACCGTCTTCGTTCGAAATGTTTTGGGTGACTGCCTGGTTACCCCGGCCCTGTGTGAAGCGGAGTATGCACTCTACGACATCGATGCCGAACGTCTCGACGACAGCTATCAAATGTTGATGAGTCTAAATCGTAACTCCAACGACTCCAAGGCCAAGCTTACAACCTACATCGGTTTAGACCAGCTGGAAGATGCCTTAAGAGGAGCCGATTTCGTCATCTGTGCTATCCAGGTGGGCGGCTATGAGCCGGCTACGGTAAGAGACTTTGAAATTCCCAAGAAATACGGTTTGAAACAAACCATAGGAGACACCCTGGGCGTGGCCGGTGTCTTCCGTGCACTCAGAACCTTGCCGGTTTTCGACCAATTCGCCGATGCCATGGAAAAGGTCTGTCCCGATGCCTGGTTCATTAACTACGTTAACCCCATGGCCATCCTCACCGGCTACATGCAGCGTTACCGCAAGATTAAGACGGTAGGCCTCTGCCACTCGGTTCAGGTCTGTGTACCGCACTTGTTGGAGTCCTTGCAGATGGAATACGACGATCAGATTCAGTGGAAAATTGCCGGCATTAACCACATGGCTTGGCTCTTAGAAGTAACCAAGGACGGTAAGGATCTCTATCCGGAGATTTTGGCCAAAGAAAAAGAAGTCGGCACTCCCGAAAAGGACAAGGTCCGTTTCGATATGATGCATCGTTTCGGCTACTACGTGACCGAATCCAGCGAACATAATGCCGAATACCATCCTTACTATATTAAGGATAAATATCCCGAACTTATTGACGAGCTGAATATTCCTTTGGATGAATACCCCAGACGCTGTATCAACCAGATTGAAGACTGGAAAAAGACAAGGGCGGAATTGACCGAGAATCATGACCTAACCCACGACCGGTCCAACGAGTATTGCTCTTACATCATCGAAGCTATGGTTACCAATAAGCCTTATAAGTTCGGCGGTAACGTGATGAATACCGGCCTTATCCCCAACTTACCGCAGAAAGCTTGTGTGGAAGTGCCTTGTATAGCCGATGCTTCGGGCGTGGCCCCTACTTATGTGGGCGAACTTCCCGAGATTTGCGCAGCCTTAAACAGAACTAATATTAACGTTCAGCTCTTAACCATCGAGGCTTATTTGTCCAAAGAAAAGCGTGATATTTACAGAGCCTGTCAGTTGGATCCGCATACCGTTTCGGAATTGTCCCTGGATGATATTGAAGCACTCTGTGACGAAATGTTAGAAGCACACCGGGAGTTCCTCGGTGAATATAAATAGTAGAGGAGAAAAAGAATGAAGAAACTAATCAGTTTATCGCTGATCGCAGCGATGGGTTTGTCTCTGGCAGCTTGTGGCGGTAATTCCGGCAACAACGAGACCAAGAAGACAAGCGAGGCAGCAGGTTCTAGTGTTGCATCCGAAGCCGGCAGTGAGGCTTCCGAGAAAAAGGGCGGCGAGGCCGGCAGCGGTACGACTTTGGCCGTAGGTATCTGGGACGAAAATCAGAGAGCCGGTTTGCAGGAAATCATGGACGATTTCACAGCCGAATCCGGTATCAAAGCCGAGATTCAGGTCGTCGACTGGGCCAACTATTGGACCCAATTAGCCGCAGGTGCTTCGGGCGGGGAATTGCCGGACGTTTTCTGGATGCACTCCAATGAGTCACAACGTTACATGGATAACGGCATGCTCATGGACCTGACCGACCGCATTGAGAAATCGGACAAGATTGACCTAAGCAAGTATCCCGAAGATATTGTTAAGCTCTACCAATTAGAGGGCAAGCAATACGCTATTCCAAAGGACATCGATACCATAGCCGTTTGGTACAACAAGGCTATGTTTGACGCAGCCGGTGTGGAATATCCGAAGCCCGATTGGACCTGGGACGACTTTTATGAAATTGCCGTAAAATTGACGGATAAAGAAAAGGAAACCTACGGTTTAGTTATCGCTCCGGATAACAACCAGGCAGGTTACTACAATGTTATTTACGATTACGGAGGCTATGTCATTAGCGACGATAAGAAGACCTCCGGTATGGACGATCCCAAGACCATCGAAGCTATGAAGTTCGTTGATAAATTAGTCAAGGACACCATGCCCCCTCTGCAGCTCATCACCGAGAACAAAGAAGACGGCTTGCTCCTGAACGGTAAGGTCGCTATGGCCCCCCAAGGCTCCTGGATGCTCCCTGCTTACAAGGGCAACGACTTCGCTGTAGAGAACTTCGATATTCAGGTTCTGCCTAACTACAACGGCAAACGTGTTTCAATCTACAACGGTATTTCATGGACTGCCGCAGCCAACACCACTAAGCCCGAAGAAGCCTGGCAGCTCATCGAGTACATGGGCACCAAGGAAGCTCAACAGAAACAAGCCGAACTGGGTGTTACTATGTCGGCTTACGAGAATACCTCCGATGCCTTTGTGAACTCCTTTGATAAGTTCAACCTGAATGCATACCTCGACATGATGAATGATATGGTTATCCGTCCTTACTCGCGTGATACCGTGACCTGGGAAGGTAAATTCATCGAGCACATGACCTCCGTCTGGGGCGGCACAGAAGAAATGGAAGAGGCTTGCAAGGCCATCGCTGCCGAAATGAACGACACTTTGGCTGCCGAGAATTAATATCTGACCTTTTATTAAGCCGGAGAGGCGGACCTAAATAGTTTCGCCTCTCCCTTTTACATTGCAGGAGGATGATTAAGCCATGCAAAGAAAACCTATTAGCTATAGAAGACAGCGCAGACGAAGCGAGTTCCTTTGGGGTTGGGCCTTCCTGCTGCCTACAGTAGTCGGCCTTATCATCTTAAATATTTACCCCATTTTTTATACCATCTATCTTAGTTTTCATAAGAGCGGCGATTTTGGCCGTAACAATATTTTTGTCGGTTTCCAAAACTATGCCAAAGCTCTGAAAGATATGCAGATACTAAAAGCCATGCGAAACTCGCTTCTGTATATGCTTATGGAAGTACCGATTTCCGTGGCCTTGTCTCTGGTTTTGGCAGCCTTAATGAATCAAAAAATACGCTTCCGTACAGTTTACCGGACCATCATCTTCTTACCGATGGTGGCGGCACCGGCAGCTGTAGCCATGGTATGGCGCTGGCTTTTTAATACAGAATTCGGCCTCATCAATCACATTTTAGGTAAGAAAATTAGCTGGATCTCAGATCCCAAAATTTCCCTGGTTTCTATAGCCATTATCGGTATCTGGTCCATCTTGGGCTACAACATGATTTTGTTTTTGGCCGCCTTACAAGAAGTCCCCAACGACTATTACGAAGCGGCGGAACTGGACGGAGCCGGCAAGGCCGTGCAATTTTTCCGCATCACGCTGCCGCTCATATCGCCGATGATTTATTTCGTTTTAGTGACCCGTGTTATAGCGGCTTTGCAAGTCTTTGACACGATTTACATGATGATGGATCGGACTAATCCGGCCTTACAAGATACCCAGTCCCTGGTTTTCTTATTCTATCGCTACTCCTTCGTAGAGAATAACAGAGGCTACGGATCGACCATTGTAGTCTTGCTATTGCTTATTACGCTTATCTTCACGGTATTGCAAAACTACGGTCAGAAAAAATGGGTCATTTACGATTAGGGAGGAGAAAAGATATGTCCGGTCACAAGATGAATAGAAAAAAAGGTACAATCGGCAAGTTGGCAACAAGCCATATCTTCCTGATTCTGGTCAGCATTACCATGTTGGTGCCCTTCCTATGGATGCTCTTCACGGCCTTTAAGAGCAACACAGAAGCGACCAGTATGAACCCCTTTTACATTTTGCCACGGGAATGGCGGCCTGATGCCTTCGTTACCGTTCTGGGTAATTACGATTTCGGAAGGCTCTATCTAAACACGATTTTGCTTATTATCTTCCGTGTTTTATGCGCCGTCCTTACCGCTACCATGGCGGCCTACGCTTTGGGCAGGCTGAACTTCTTCGGCAAGAATTTGGCTTTCGGCCTGGTGCTCTTGCAGATGATGGTGCCCTCGCAAATCTTCGTTATTCCCCAGTACGTCATGGTTTCCAAGATGGGCATGACCAACACCTTGTTCGGTCTGGTTTTCCCCGGTCTGGTCACGGCTTTCGGAACCTTCCTGCTTAGGCAGGCCTACATGAGTCTCCCCCGAGACTTGGAAGAAGCGGCTAAGCTGGACGGTTGTAATATCGGCCAAACCTTCTTCTACATCATGGCGCCTCTGACCAAGTCTTCCATGGTGGCTTTGGGAATCTTTACGGCTCTTTTTGCCTACAAAGACCTCATGTGGCCTATGATTGTAGCTCCGGCCAAAGAGTGGTCCACCTTGGCTCCGGCCCTGGCCAAGATGCAAGGCCAGTTTACGACCAAGTACCCGGAGCTCATGGCGGCGTCCTTGTTGGCTTGTGTGCCCATGATTGTTATCTACCTGATTTTCCAGAAGCAATTCATTCAAGGCATTGCTACGACGGGAGGAAAACTTTAAGTCTAGAAATGTTAAATTTAAATCGATTCGAAGAGGACAGCTTCCCACAAGAGGAGATTGTCCTCTTTTTTTATGTATTTTTGCAAAAAATATTAAGTAAAGAGCAAATTAATGGAAGTCTAAAGCGTTTTGGTACCCTAACATCAAGCTAGCTAAAGTTTGTTAGAGGAGTAAATAATGATTTATTACGTAGACAGTTCAGTGAAGCTATCAGGTGACGGAAGCAAGGACAAGCCTTTTAAGAAAATTCAAATGGCTGCTGATATTGCCGTGCCCGGAGATGAGATTTTGGTCCTCCCCGGTATCTATCGTGAAGAGGTCAGCCCGGTCCATGCTGGACTTCCGGGCAAGCCTATCGTCTATCGGTCTATAGAAGAGAAGGCTGCTGTTATTACAGGTGCCGAGGAGATTAAGGATTGGACACCTTACCAAGGTGACGTATGGAAAGTCGAGATTGCAA
>JASBZA010000017.1 GCA_029983685.1 Oscillospiraceae bacterium
CAAGTTGTTTTCGTTTCATAAACTGTTTCAACTTACAACATTATTCTAGGAGGGATAAATTGTTTAATATAGTTACTTACAATGGCAGAGGGGTTGGGTTGGGCATCAATAGCTAATAGGGAGTCATCATAGTACACATACTGCTCGTTTAGTACAGGGGCTAGGAAGAAGGTACTAGGCATGAAAAAAATGGTACTTCTATCAATATTTAAGGGTTTAGCCTCAGGAAAGAGCCCAGCATAGGTATTCCAGAGTTGTTGCACTTCTTGTCGATTTACAGTAGGTACTTGTTCGGTCAAAGGACCATAGACCACAGAGCCCACACCATCTTTTACCTGTTCTACCAATCCTCCTAACAAGGTGAGTTCTTCTGTCTTACCTGAGAATGTATTTGTAGCTGTTTGGGGTAAGTTTGAAAAGACGGGATAAGGTGCATGAACATGAACTGTAAAAAGGCTTTTTACGTTTGCGTCTGGGGATAGAGCAGAGGGCTTTTTGATATGGATGGGTTTATGAAGACCGGGACGTGGGTAGTAAGCCAAATAACCAGGTAAGGCCATGCCTTGACTGTTCGAGTAAAATCGCGACATGCCACCACCATGATAAGTAAAGGTAAGGGCGTCTATTGACGCTGTAGGCGTGATTTTAATGTGGTCTGCTTCTTGGATGAATGAAACAGGTTGTTGTTTCTGATCTAATATTTGGGTCACTTTATAATGATGATCTAGTGTAAAGATGTAGTCTGCATCTGCCGGTAAAGGTTTAATTGGATGAATTTGAACCTTGGCTTTTAAATATCGTCCCAGAGAGAAATCCATCTGGTAGGATTCTATGTCCAAATCTTTCTGCTCTTTATCGCTTTCGCTAAGATTCAAATTTTCGTAGTATTCCCGAATGTTTATCATACTGCCAGGACGATTGTCTTTAATGAGTATAGAATCTTCAGCTCGTAGAGCAAAGCGGGCACTACTGAGAAGTAGAGTTACAGCTAAGAGGATAAGTGTGATGTGGCGTTTAGTGGATTTTTTTCCATAGATAAAAATCAATAGGAAAAGGAAGAGGGAAAACCATAGAAGTAAAATCCATAACCTGGAGGGTTCTAAAAAGTAGCCGTAGACTCCATCAAAATAATAAGTCCGATTAGGCACCGCCAGTTGAAACCAGTCTAATACAGAGGCCAAACGAAGTGTCCCAATAGTATAACTAGAAAGCAGTGCATTAGGCACATCGCTCATCAATAGGGTCGAAAAGGCAATAAGGCTAAAGGCGAGCGGCCTTTTTACCTTTGCAAGAATCAAGCCAAGAAGAGAGGCCAAGAATGTAGGCGCATAAAGATATCGTAATAATGCTACTATTATGTGCTGGCTGTATCGTGTCAAAAAACCGGGCATAGTAGAGTATCCGGAGTAGGCAAGTCCAAAGGCTATAAGGGTCGGAATAAAAGTCAGAATCAAAAACAAAAGGTTTTCCGCTACTATTTTTTTACCTTCTGCTCCTGAGACCGAATGAAGTATTTCTATTCCCTTCATGCGAGCGAGTTTAGAGGAGAACTCGTAACTTAAAAAAGCGTAAAAAGTGAAAAGAAGAGGAGATATCGCCATGGCAGAAATGCAGTAATCCCGAAAATGGTATATGCGTATTTGATATCTTTTAAGAATAAAGAAAATAAGAAGATTGAACAACACCAAAGAAGTTATATATAGAGGATCTTTGAAATAACGTTTTACTGTGTGTTTGAACATATCAACACCTTTATTTCTTTAAAGAGTTACAGTTGCTATAAATTCTTAATTAGTAGGTATATATATACCATTCATCAAATATAGAAACTGCAACTTATCTTGCTTCTATTGTACTAAAAGGTTGGATTCATTAATATATTAATATTTTTTGTGCCAAATTACTATTTTGAAGTTCGGAATAGTAGACATTTTATTTAGTTAATACGGATTGCTACCGAGAGAAATAAAGATTGAGGAAGTTGCCTCTTATGTATGCATAAAGCCTACTGGTAAAGAGTTTTCATAGCAGTTTTCAATGAGCGTACGCTATAATGTACATTAAAGAGGTGGATTTTATGTTAAATACAAATGCGACAAACTTTAGAAAAAATATTTTTGAACTTCTGGAACAGACGATTAAATATAATGAGCCGATAAACATTAGCACTAAAAATGGCAATGCTATTGTGATTAGTGAGGAAGACTACAATGGCCTCATGGAAACCTTGTACCTTACTTCAGTACCGGGTATGAAAGAAAAGATTGTGGAAGGTTTAGAAACACCGATTGAGGAATGCTTGTCGGATGATGAGGTACAGTGGTAGTGTACAAAATCGTCTATACAAAGAAAGCTACTAAGGATATTCCAAAACTTAAAGCTGCTAAATTGAGTCCAAAGGCAAAAATGTTAATTAGCTTACTTCAAGTCAATCCATTTAAAACACCGCCTTCCTTCGAGGAGTTACAAGGTGATTTGCAAGGTGCATACTCTAGGCGTATTAATGTTAAGCATAAGCTAGTGTATGAAGTGTTTGAAGAAGAGAAAGTGGTAAAAATTATTAGTCTATGGACTCATTATGAGTTTTAACTTCCCTGATTATAGTTCATAAATAAAAGAAGCTCCCCTCAGATAAATCCTTTTAGATTCGTTTGAGCGGAGCTTTTATATTTTCTTAAAGTCTTGACTTGAAATCTTCGTATGAGAAGGTTTTCATTTTTTTTAAATACCCGTCCCGGTCCATGAGGTAAATCGCAGGGAGGGGAATCCCGTTAAACGTGTTGGTCTTGACCATGGTGTAAAGGGCCATATCCAAGAAAACCAAACGATCTCCAATATCTATTTTTTCGGAAAAATAGTAATCGCCTACGACGTCGCCGGCCAGGCAAGAAGTTCCTCCTAAACGATACAGAAAGGGGGAGTTTTCGGGGGGGCCGTCCGGGTATTCCGAAGCGGCTATAGCTTCAATACGCCTTTCGGGTTTATTTCCTTTCAGCACAAAGAGCTTGGGCTGATAAGGCACTTCCAAAACATCCGGCATGTGGCAGGTGGCTGAGCTGTCTAAAACAGCGATGTCCAGGCTGTTATAGAGCAAGTCTTCCACTTGACTTACAAAAAAACCGGTGTTAAGCACCACGGCTTCGCCGGGCTCTAAATAGATTTGTGCCTTAGGGTATCTTCTATGTGCATCTTCGATAACATCCGCCAGGATAGATAGGTCGTAGTCCTCCCTGGTCAAATGGTGGCCGCCACCCATGTTAATCCAGGCCATGCCCTTAAGCCAAGGGTCAAACTGAGTGACGATGTTTTCCCAAGTTTTGGCCAAAGCATCCGAATTGTCTTCACAGAGCGTGTGAAAATGAAGGCCGTCAATACCGTCTAAGCCGTAGTAGAGGACACCTTCTCGGAAAGCCTCTACCGTAATACCCAGCCTGGACCCGGGTGCGGCCGGATTATACATATCGTGGTCGGTAACGGAGATATTAGGATTTATCCGAAGC
The DNA here is from genome assembly GCA_029983685.1 of Oscillospiraceae bacterium. GTDB lineage: Bacteria > Bacillota > Clostridia > Saccharofermentanales > Fastidiosipilaceae > JASBZA01. The sequence continues at coordinate 3,501 of JASBZA010000017.1, forward strand.
CCGCAATGGATGTTTTGGCCGGTTCGGGCCTTATAATCCATTATTTGATCTCTATGGCGGACCCACTGGGAAAAAGAATTAAAAATCAGGTGCTTGGCCATACCTAAGAGCTGCTCAATATCGGATTCTTTATAAGCAGGGGAGAAGACATGGACCTCTTTATCGCCCATGGCTTCGGCCCCTAAACGCGCTTCGAAAAGGCCCGAAGCCGTTGTTCCGTCCAGGTAAGAGCCAATCAGAGGATAGGTCTTATATAGAGAATAGGCTTTCTGGGCCAGAAGAATCTTAATGCCTAAGCTTTCCTTAAGCTTTGCCAAAAACTTCAGATTATCTTCCAAGAGTCTCAAGTCCACCACGAAGGCAGGTGTTTCGACTTGGCCGAAAGGAATGTCTTCGGGGGCCGGCTTCAAACGATTCGATAAAAGCATAGCAGGGTCAAGTGCCCTGCTATGGGAAACGTCATATAAGTTTTCTTCCATCAGATGTTAGACCTCAACCGGATACTCGGGCATGGTGTCGTCTACAGGGCTAGGCTCACGGTCTTCGTGCCAGGGAAGTCCCCATTGGTTCAGAGCATCCATGAAAGGATCGGGGTCAAATTCTTCTACGTTGAAAACACCGGGCTTTTGCCACTGGCCGGTCAGGACCATCATGGCACCAATCATAGCGGGGACACCGGTGGTATAAGACACCGCTTGTGAACCGACTTCCTGGTAACTTTCTTGGTGGTCACAGATGTTATAGAGATAATAAGATTTCTTCTTGCCATCCTTAACACCGTGGAAGATACAGCCTATATTGGTCTTGCCCTTAGTCTTGGGTCCCAAGCTGGCCGGGTCGGGGAGGACCGCCCTCAAGAATTGCAAGGGGATAATTTCTTGCTCTTGGTATTCTACCGGTTCAATGGAGGTCATGCCTACATTTTCCAAACATTGGAGGTGAGTTAGGTAAGACTGGCTAAAGGTCATGAAGAAGCGGATGCGTTTAATGCCGGTAATGTTTTGGGCCAAAGACTCCAGCTCTTCATGATAGAGAAGATACATATCCTTTTCGCCGATTTGATCAAAATTGTAAGTCCTTTTAATCTCCATGGGTTCAGTCTCAATCCACTCGCCTTCTTGCCAATAGCGCCCTTTGGCCGAGACTTCACGGATATTAATCTCGGGATTGAAGTTTGTTGCAAAAGGATAACCGTTATCGCCGGCGTTGCAGTCCAGGATGTCAATGTAGTGAATCTCGTCGAATTCATGCTTCAAGGCATAAGCCGAAAAGACTGAAGTGACACCGGGGTCAAAACCCGAGCCCAGAATACCGGTAATACCGGCTTTCTCAAAACGGTCGCGGTAGGCCCATTGGTATTTGTATTCGAACTTGGCCGTGTCACGCGGTTCGTAATTGGCGGTATCGATATAGTGGGTCTTGGTTGCTAGGCAGGCATCCATGATGGAGAGGTCTTGATAAGGCAGGGCCAGATTGATCACAATGTCCGGCTTATACTGCTCGATAAGACTAATCAGTTCATCGGTATTATCGGCATCGACCTGGGCCACCTCGATGTTTGTTTCCTTGCCGTCCAACTGATCCTTCAAAGCCTGACACTTCTCAAGCGTTCTGCTGGCAATCATTAGATCGGTGAAAACCTCCGAATTTTGTACACACTTGTGGGCGCAGACTGAAGCTACCCCACCTGCTCCAATAATCATCGCTCTAGCCATAGCGCTATCCTCCTTAACTTGCAATATGAATAGATGTCCTTAGGATACCCAAATCTTCTCGCTTTGTCAGGCGCATTCCTATATAATGAAGCCATATTTATCTGAACTAGATATGTATTGGTTCAGACAAGTTATAAGAAAGAGGTATTTTATGGGTAATTTTTTGAATCAATTAGGTATTTTTTTCAGATCAATCTCCGGTTTTCTCTGGGGTGTGGCTCTGATTCTCATTGCATGGATTCTTGCCACTGTTCTTAAGAATGTCATCTCAAAGGGCTTGAAGAAAACACGCTTCCCTATGAAGTTAGCTGAATGGCGTGTGGTTACGTCACCGGATGAGGGAGTGAACTTTATCGATAGCATTTCCAAAGTTATCTATTATCTGGTTTGGGTCTTGTTCCTTCCGGCCATTTTCAACCAGTTCGGCATGACTTCGGTAGGCCAACCCATCTCCAACATGCTAGACCAGATTCTGGTCTTCTTGCCGAAGCTCTTTGCGGCCATTCTTATCATCGCTATCGGCGTGATTGTGGCCCGCTTTGTGAAGAACCTGGTTTATAACTTGGCCCTCACCATAAATGTCGAGCGCTGGGGTCGTAAAGTATGGGGAGAGGACTCCAATCCCGAAGCCCATAAAGGTAACTTGGCTCAAGTTTTAGGTAATATTGTCCTGGTTTTAGTTCTTATCCCTTTTATCGTTGTAGGACTGGAAACCTTACAGATTAAATCCATCACCACGCCTGTTGTGGAAGTTCTGAATCAGATTCTGGCAGCGGTACCCCGAATTTTTGTTGCCCTTATCTTGCTGGCTATAGGCTATGTTTTGGCTAAACTGGTTGCTAATCTCTTAGGCCGCCTTCTCGAGAATGTCGGCGTTAATCGCTTGACCAATCATTTGAATCATCCCAAGGCCAAAGGCTTCAACCTGGCCAAAGTCATCAGCCAGGTAGTTGGTGGCATTATTCTTTTGTTCTTCCTTGTAGAAGCTCTGAATGCTCTGAAGTTCCAAGTCTTGCAGACCATAGGTGCCGCTATTATCGTTTACATCCCCAACGTCCTTGTCGCACTGATTATTTTGGGCTTAGGTTTTATAGGCGGCAGTGCCTTAGCTAAGTTTATTCGCGAGAACTTCAACAGTGCCGCCTTGGGCGTGGTGACGCAGGCAACCTTATCTGTTTTGTCCGCTTTCATGGCTTTAGACCAATTGAAGTTTGCCAACCGAATCGTCAATATCGCTTTTATCCTGGTCTTAGGTGCTTTGGCCGTGGCCTTCGCCATTTCCTTCGGTATCGGCGGCCGCGACTTTGCATCGAAACAATTAAGTAAGCTCGACAAGAAGATGGACGAAGAATCCGAGAAGGTCTCTCAAGCTATAGAGAGCAAGAACCAAGATAACATAAATTTCTAAGATTATTCTGAAGCGTTTTGTAGAAGACCCGGCTGAAACAGTCGGGTCTTTTTTGAAAAAAGAAGGAGAGGACTTGGATGGACCTCTTTGATGTCGTCATAATCGGTGCCGGACCGGCCGGTTCGGACTTAGGTTTGGGCTTGGCTCAGGCGGGGCAAAGGGTTGCCCTGGTCGAAAAGGATTTGCCGGGCGGTACTTGTCTTAATCGGGGCTGTATCCCGACCAAGGCGCTTTTGCATTTGGCCGAAGTCCAAGAAAATCTGGAAAGTCTTTTAAAGGAAGACCTCAGTCAAGACAGCACCGTTTTAGAACAAAGAAGTCTCATGGCCGGCGAAAAAGCACTATCTTTTCGCGACAAGGTTGTGGGTACACAAAGGCAAGGTCTGGAAGCTCAACTCAAACGCACTAAAAACCTGTCCTTGTTTCGAAATCAAGGTCGAATTATCGGGTCGCATGAGGTCAGGCTGGAAGAGTCGGGGCAGCTTCTTACGGGAGACGCAATTGTCATTGCTGCAGGATCCGTGCCGTCTTGGCCGCCCATACCGGGAGCGGATGAGGACGGGGTCTATACGTCCGACGCCTTCTTAGATGAGCGGGCAGACTGTAAAGTGTGGGACTTTTCCAAAATTACCATCATCGGCGGAGGCGTTATCGGGGCCGAGATGGCGGATTACTTTCACAGCATAGGTAAGGACGTGCTGATTTTGGAAGCTTTAGATTCTTTAGTACCGAACTTGGATAAGGCTTTAGGTCAAGGTTTAAGCCGAGCCTTCAAGAAAAAAGGTATTAAAGTAGAAGCCGGTGCCCGGGTAGAAGAAATTCTGAAGAGAAGTACAGGCGGACTTGGCGTAGCCTATAGGTTCTCTAAGTCAGATGAAGCTTTTCTTGCCGAATCGGATATTGTCCTTATGGCTACCGGCAGAAGAGCGAATACGGCAGAGTTGCTAGATGAGACGGTCGGGGTCGAAACGGATCGAGGCAAGATTGTAACAGATTGTTTTTTTAGGTCCACGGTACCATCCATCTATGCCATAGGAGATAGCCGATTAGGTTCTATGCTCCTGGCCCACGAAGCATCCTTAGATGCTAAGCGTTTGACGAAAATTTTGCTTAGTGAAGACGATACGGCTTTGCCAAAAGCACCCGTCGTGCCTTCTTGTGTTTATACGACACCGGAATTGGCTCAAGTAGGTCTTACAGAAGAGATGTGTAAGACAGCGAAAATAGCCTATTACACGGCCAAAGCGACCACGACAGCCAATGCCCGAAACCTTATTCTGGGTGGAGAAAGAGGCTTTATCAACCTGGTCTGCGATCCGGAACGACAAGTCCTCCTGGGAGCACAGCTCATGGGGCCTCGGGCGACCGATATGGTGGACACGCTGGCCTTGGCGATAAATGAAGAAATTCGTCTGGACCGACTGGATGCCCAATGCCACGCCCACCCGAGTTTTAGTGAAAGCTTAGGTATGGCCGTCCGGGCAGCTATTGAAAAAATAAAGGTCCAGACCACCGGGGTCTAGACATTCTTATGTTTTAAATCTGACTGAGGCCTTCTTGTATGGCCTCTTCTTTTACGGCACGGGCAACAGCTTCCGAAACGGTTTTGTCAAAAGCATGGGGAATGATATTTTCAGTGGTTAAATCTTCGGGCTCAATGAGGTCGGCTATGGCCAAAGCGGCTCTTAGTTTCATCTTGTCGGTGATGGCTTTGGCCCGGCAATCCAGGGCGCCGCGAAAAAGTCCGGGGAAGACCAGTACATTGTTAATCTGGTTAGGAAAGTCGGACCTGCCTGTGGCAACAATCTTTGCCCCGCCGGCCTTGGCTTCGTCCGGCATGATTTCCGGAGTGGGATTGGCGCAGGCGAAGACGATAGCGTCTTGGTTCATCCGAGAGATATGGTCCTTATTTAATAAGCCCGGAGCCGATACGCCGATGAAGACGTCAGCACCTACCAGGGCTTCTTGGAGGCTGCCTTTGAATTTATTGCCGTTGGTCAGCGAAGCGATTTGAGCCCGGCCGGGGTCCAGGCCTTCTTTTCCATCATAGAGAGCACCCGACCTATTGGTGAGGATGATTTTGGCCGGATCATAGCCTGCGGCCATAAGAAGCTTGGCGATGGCGACTCCGGCAGCGCCTGCACCGGAGATGACAATCCTGACGTCTTCTTTGGCTTTAGAAACTAATTTCAGACTGTTATGAAGGGCGGCCAAGGTCACAATGGCTGTTCCGTGCTGGTCGTCGTGGAAAATGGGGATAGAAAGGCTTTCTTTTAGTTTCTCTTCGACTTCGAAACAGCGGGGAGCAGCAATATCCTCCAGATTGATACCGCCGAAGCTGGGGGCAATCAACTGAATGGTGCGGACAATGTCATCGACGTCTTGCGAGGCGATACATAAGGGGAAGGCGTCCACATCAGCATAGGCCTTAAAAAGGGCACATTTTCCTTCCATAACCGGCATACCGGCTTCGGGACCGATATTGCCCAGGCCCAAAACCGCCGACCCGTCGGTTACGACCAGGACCAGGTTGGACCTGCGGGTTAAATCAAAAGACTTATCCGGGTCCTCTTGTATAGCCAAACAGGGGGCCGCTACGCCCGGTGTATAAGCTATAGCCAATTCTTCGGCATTGCTGACGCTAACTCTGGCATTGACTTCAATCTTGCCGTGCCATTCTTCGTGCTTTTTAATCGCTTCTTTTTGAAACTCGTTAAATTCCATAACTGTGCCTTTCTTTGTTTTATACCATGTGAGACGGGTCCAGAAGTTGGTCGATTTCTTCGGGGCTTAAGTCCAATTCTCTCAGTGCAATGGTTCTGACGGTTTTATTTTCTTTATAAGCGGCCTGGGCAATCTTGGCCGCTTTTTCGTAGCCGATTTTAGGGCTCAAAGCTGTGACCGGCATAAGTGAATTTTCCAAGTTTTCCTCTATTTTCTTGATATTGGCCTTAATCCCTCGGACCAGGCGTGTGTCAAAAGTTTCCATGGATTGAGCCAAAAGATAAGTACTTTGTAAGAACAGGTAAATGACCATGGGAGAATAGACGTTGAGCTGGAATTGGCCCATGGCAGAGGCAAAACTGATAGAGGATTGATGGCCTATGACCAGGGCGCAAATCATGGTGGCCTGCTCCGTCTGAGTAGGGTTGACCTTGCCCGGCATGATGGAAGAGCCCGGCTCGTTGGCCGGAATGGTAATTTCGCCAATGCCTGCCCGAGGCCCCATGCTGAGCAGACGAACATCGTTAGCAATCTTATGATAATTCGAGGCCAAAACTTCCAGACCGGAATGGGCGAAATGAAGGGCGTCCTTAGAACTTAAAGCTTGAAATTTGTTAGAGGCACTTTTATAAGAGTAGCCGTCGCGATTCAGAACTTGGCAGACCCGGTCACCGAAATCTTCAGTCGTATTGAGTCCCGTTCCTACAGCCGTGCCCCCCACGGCCAAATTTTCCAAGTAGGAAACGGCTTCTTCTAACATGGAGCGGTTCGTTTTAAGCATGGAGGCCCAGGCGCTGATTTCCTGGCCCAAAGTCAGAGGCGTAGCATCCTGGAGGTGGGTTCGCCCTACTTTAATAATATTCCGGTTGGCCTTGCTTAAATCCTCCAAATCTCCAATCAATTGATCTAAAGCGGGAAAGAGTTTTTTCTCAACGGCTTCTAAGGCTGCCATATGGCAGGCTGACATAAAAATATCGTTGGAACTTTGGCCCATGTTGACGTGGTCGTTGGGATGGACAGAGAGGTCGGGCTTTATCTTGGATGCTAAGTGGGTGATGACTTCATTTGTGTTCATGTTGCTTTGTGTTCCCGATCCGGTTTGCCAGACATGGAGAGGGAAAGCTTCATCATAGGCGCCGGACAAAATCAGGTCGGTGGCTTCTTCGATGACTTGAGCTCTTTCGGCCTCTAACTTCCCGAGTTCCATGTTTACGTGAGCGGCAGCCTTTTTTAGTCTAACTAAAGCATAGACCACATCCAAGGGCATCTTTTCTTGTCCGATAGAGAAATTCTGTCGACTGCGTTCAGTCTGCGGCCCCCATAAGGCGCCTTCCGGGATTTCCACAGGTCCTAAGCTGTCATATTCAATTCGATTGGGCATATGTATACCTTCTTCCTTCTATTAGGTGTAGAGGGCGGGATCGGCTATCTCGTCTAATTGAGATTCGGTCAGGATACCGCGTTCTAAAATAATCTTTCGCATGGGGACTTTTCGGGAGATGGATTCTTTGGCCAATTCGGCCGTCACCTGATAGCCCAATACCGGGGCCAAAGCCGTTGCCAAGTAGGTCGAGTGGTCCAGGTTGTGTTTCATGACATCCGGATTCACCGTAATGCCGGCTACACACTGGTCGGCAAAAATCATGAGTATATTCTTCATCGTATCGATGGACTCGAAAAGCTTGTAAAACAAAACCGGTTCGAAAGCATTTAACTCCAGCTGGCCGTTGGATGCGGCCATGGTAATAGTGACATCGTTGCCGATGACGTTGAAGCAGACTTGGTTGACCGCTTCGGGGATAACAGGATTGACCTTGCCGGGCATGATGGAAGAGCCGTTTTGCACGGGTGGCAGATTAATCTCGTTAAGCCCTGCTCCCGGGCCGGAGGACAGGAGTCTTAAGTCATTGGCGAATTTATTAAGTGTGACACTAATGCTTTTTAACGCTCCGGAGATTTCGATAAAGTCGTCTAAGTTCTGTGTGGCATCGATGAGGTCCGAGGCCGGTTTTAAGGGTATGCCGCAAACCCTTGAAAGTTCGTCCACCACAATCTCCCTATAGGCCAAAGGCGCATTAATACCGGTTCCTATAGCCGTACCGCCTAAGTTTACAATTTGTAAGGCGTGCATGGCTTGGCGGACTTTAGCGATATCTCTGTTCAAGGCTGAGGCTACGGCACCGAAGCTTTGGCCTAATCGGATAGGAACAGCATCCTGAAGCTGGGTTCGACCAATTTTAAAAACCGGATAAAATTCTTCGGCTTTGGCCTCAATAGTATCAATTAAATATTTCAAAGCCTGAAGCATGGGTTCGATGAGTTCTAAGGTGGTCAGCCGGCCGGCTGTGGGGAAGACATCGTTAGTAGACTGGGAACGGTTCACATGGTCATTGGGATGGACAATGGAATAGTCGCCCTTCACGCCGCCCATGAGCTCGATGGCCCGGTTGGCAATGACTTCGTTGGCGTTCATGTTGGCCGAGGTTCCAGCACCGCCCTGGATGGCATCAACAATAAATTCGGAATAATAGTAACCGTTAATTATTTCATCACAGGCCGCTATAATCTTCCTGGCAATCTCGGCATCCAGCTCGCCGATTTTGGCATTGGCAAAAGCGGCAGCTTTCTTAATCCTGGCCAAATTAATAACCAAGTTCTTATGGATTTTCTTCTCTGTTATGGGAAAGTTCATGGATGCCCTGAGGGACTGGACGCCGTAGTAGGCATTCTTAGGAACCGATAATTCACCAATTGAATCGGACTCAAATCGAATTTCACCCGCCATTTTTGCTCCTTAGTAATCTCTTATAAGCCCGCCGGGGCAATAGGAAAAGAATCATATGTATTTGTTTATGATATTAACATATTGGCAGATGCTTTGCGCAAAACAGACGAGGGAATGGGCCCCAATAAGCAAAGATTTGGGCGAAAAACAACTTCTTCATAAGTTGAATTGGATAAGCTCAGATAAATGGATAAACTTAAGGACGCTATTAGGGTTTAAAGGAGAAAAAATATGCGTGATTTTTTAGTTGGAGTGTGTTGTGGTTCTACGGAAGATGCCCTCCAAACGCCGTCAATTCGGCTCTAATAGCTACTTTGAGAACGCCGGTGTAAAGGCCTTTAGCGACTACGACATTATCGTGGTCAAGATGGGCTATTTAGAGCCGGATTTAAGCCAAGCTCAAAAGGGCTGGGTCATGGCTCTGCCCCCAGGTGCTGTGGACCAAAATCTGACAGAATTGCCCTACAAGAAGAGAAGAAGGCCGCTCTATCCTTTCGAGGGGGCGGACTTTGACCCTCAATTAAGCGTTCAAACTAAGACCTATAAATTAGATGGTGAAATAAGAGTAAAGCAAGGACGGAATCCTACGAGCGATTTATGACTCTTTGGCCGAGAAATATAAAGAATTAGTCCGACAAGTTGAGCCTATTATAAAAAAAATATACAATAGTATTTATATTATAGGCGGTGATTCTCAGAATACACTTATGAATCAGCTGACTGCCGAAGCTTTGGGCATGACAGCTTATGCAGGACCGATAGAAGCAACTGTTATAGGTAACATCATGGTGCAGGATATAGCCTGTAGGGAAGTCGCTTCACTTGAAGAAGCCAGGAGGATTGTGGCGAAGACGGAGGACTGTTATTCATGGGAAGATGGAGTAAAAAGACTGCAGTTACGACTAATTTGACGGCCATACTATTAGCCTTAACAACAACTGTTTCCTGTAGAAATGCAGATACGGAAGCTTCTTATTATGAGAGTCTCCAAAGTGAGCTTGCAAAAAGCAGTCAAGAAATGTCAGAGATTTCCTTTACTGAAGAGAAGCCGACTACTGTAAATTCAGTTCCCATTACAGAAAAAAGTTTGACCAATGTAACTTCAGTTTCCAGTCAAGCTAGTCTCCGCACAAAAGATAAAAATACATTGACCATTACTCTATGGGATGTAGCAAATCTCAATTCCAATGTAATGGATTCCCGTATAGAGAACTTTAAAGAAAAGTATCCTGATTTAGAAGTTGAACTTCAGGTACATAATGATAAATATTATATAGAGAATTTTCCTGTACTCTTGATGGCTGAGGATTTAGGTGATCTTGTTATGCTTCCCCCTAATGTAAAGCGGGGGGCGTTTAGCTCTAAATATTTCCTTAATCTTTCAGACTTTATTGAAAAAGATTCTTCTTTTGATCCAAACGAATATTTTATGAATATTTTAACCTACTCACCCTTTGAGGACGGTCTTTATGCTCTAACAACGAATTTCGCCTTTGATGGCATATTCATGTTTAGAAATGATATTGCCGCAACGGACAATCAGGAGTTGACTTACAATGATTTGGTGAATATCTATTTAGATAGCAAAACTAGCATAGGGGAAAACACATATTTTGAGGATAATTTTAATCATGTTGATATACTTAGCTACAACTTCGATAATTTGATTAATTTTAAAGATAAAACGTCCAATTTTACAAATCCGGATTTTATGGATTTCCTTGAACAATCTAAGCAAAATATTCCTATTAATTCTTACTCAGTTCTTTATTCGGAAGATGGGGTAAGACTGCATATACCTGTTGAAGCTTATCCGTTTTTATCCAAAATAACTAAAGATAAGCCGGATTCTATGTTTTATGCGAATCCTGTAAATCCATCTTTAGCATTTTTGCCTCTGGAGGGTAGAGCCTATAACTATCCTCAGCAAATTAGATCCGGAGGAGGACATTATTTATTTAAGAGTCTTACGCAATATGCTATAAATAAAAACACTGAAAAAGAGCAATATGCTTGGGAATTTTTAAAGTGTTTAATTGATCAGGTGGATATAGATGATTCCGATATGAGCACTTTTATGGAAAGCAAAATTGCCTGGATTCGCTTAACTGATTTCATAGGGTTGGGCTATCCGGTGAATAAAACGATGTTTGATAAATTTATTACCTGTAAATGTGCCTATGAGTATTATGACTACTTAGAGAACAACTTTAAGTATTTTAACCGAGACCTTACGATGGACTTTGAAACATACACCTCACAGGTGAAAGCCTTTATGAATGAGGCAACTTCCAAAATGAATTTAAATATGTGGGAATATAATGATGTATATTATCCGGGCCAAAAGAACATGATTTGGGATGATTTATATTTATATCTTACGGATAAACAGAGCCTGGAAAGCACTTTAAGAAATATTGATAATAGGGTTAATATTTGGCTATCTGAGTAGAGAAGAATGCGTTGGAAAATGGGAAGCAAAAAAACATCAAACAGCTCTAATAATAGGATTTTCTTTTGTTTCCTGCTGCCGGGTTTATTGGGTCTTCTACTTTGGTATTTTATTCCCTATGTGCTATCTGTTATTTATTCCTTTACTGATACTTCGGGTGAATTTTCCGGGCTGACAAACTATGAAGCGGTCGTGAAGAGTACCTCTTTTAGAACTGCGGTAGAAAATACGGTGGCCTTTATGCTCTTATCGGTAAGTTTAAACCTGTTGATTCCGATGGGCTTAGCCTTGCTGTACCGACAAAGCCAAAAGCATAGTTTTCTATTGTTAGCTTTTCTTTTGCCCTTAGTTATACCTTCCGGTGCGGTGGTCTATTTCTGGCGCATTATATTCAGTGATTTTGGAGTAATCAATAAACTTCTATATAGCGCTAAGCTCGAGACCATACACTTTTTCGCAGAGAAGAGCGTTTTGTGGGTTGTTTTGCTCATATTTCTCATGAAGAACGTGGGCTTTAATATGGTTTTGTTCGTGACGGCCTTAGGCCAAATTCCGCATGAAATTTATGAACTGGCCGAGGTAGAAGGTGGAAGTCGCTTTTTCATATTTAGGAAAGTAACATTGGTTTATCTCTTACCTACTATTTTTGTTGGTCTACTCATGTCTATCATTAATTCCTTTAAAAGCTTTCGAGAGATATACCTTCTTTTCGGATCGTATCCTTCCCCCCGAGTTTACATGTTGCAACATTATATAAACAATCTCTTTGCTGCCGCCGATTTACAGAAACTTTCCGCAGTATCTATTCTTATTTCTGTATGCGTTGTTACCCTGATTTCGTTCCTGTACATTATTCAGCAGAATAAATATTCTGCCGGGAAAGTAGGTAGCAAATGAAAAAGAAGCATTTGATTCATACCATCATTCTGACACTTCTGGCTCTAATTACGCTCTTGCCGATGCTGTTTATGATTAGCAATTCTTTTATGTCGGCCAAAGAAGCCGTTAATCGTTATACCGATTTGGTCACACCTTATAACGTCTGGGCCTCTGAAGGTAATATTCATTATTATGAAGTGGATGTATTACCTTCCTATTTAAGTTTTGAAACGTATGTAAAAGCGATGAATCCTACCTACCTTCGCATGTTTTGGAACTCGGTATTAATTACAGTCCCTATTTTGTTAGGCCAGCTTATCATCTCTCCCTTAGCTGCTTATGGTTTTGAGTTTATAACGTGGAAATATAAGGAGCTGCTTTTCTTTTTATATATCATTGTGATGCTTTTACCTATCCAGCTTTTGCTGGTTCCTCATTATATTGCAGCTAATTTACTGCATTTAAATGATACTTGGTGGGCTATTATCATACCTGCTGCTTTTTCACCTTTTGGTACTTTTCTTCTGAGACAGCATCTGAAAGGACTGGATACGACTATTCTGGATGCCGCCCGAGTCGAGGGGGAAAATGAGTGGAATGTGTTTAGAAAAGTAGCCTTACCCGCCATGTACCCTTCTTTAGTCGCTTTATTTGCACTCACTTTTGTGGAATGTTGGAATATTGTGGACCAATCTATCGTTTTTATTAAAGATGTTTTTAATGAACCCTTATCGGTTTACTTGGCGAGAATGGTTACAGCAGAACCCGGTAAAATTTTTGCCGCGGCAACTATCTATATGATTCCTGCAATCTTAATTTTTATGCTTACGAATGAATACCTTATTAAAGGCATTAATCTGGCGACAGGAGTTCAATCATGAAAAGAAGAGTTCTTATAAGCGTTTTAGTAAGCTTTTTTCTCCTGATAGGCTTAATTACTCTAGTGGTTGTGCGTAAAGAACAAGATAAGTTGCCTTTAGTGGAATTGGATTTACCCAGAACAGACTTTCTTTCCATAAACTATGAGAAAGAAGCTATGGAGACGTATTTGGATGAGATGACAGATACTTTTGTTAGTTTATTTCAATTCGATAAGGATGAATATAGCTATCTATTTCCGGTCGGAGAAAAGGTAAGCTTAGAAATCCAAGAGAGAAGTGAAACCGGTTTAGTTCAAGAAATTAGACATGAAGCTGCATACGATGAGGTTCTGGTTTCCTTCAAGAGCAGCCTATCTGATGAAGGCATTAAAAATGCTAAAGTGCTTGCGAAATTTGATTTTACCTCCAATTCTTTAGATAGACTTATACCTCTAGAATACGTACACTTCGACGATGTGCCACCTTATGTTTTTCTTCTAAGACGAGAAAAAGGTCCCTGGGGCTACGAATACTACGTGGAACACGTTTCTCTCACAGACTATATTAGTGATGGCCAATATCTCTATCCGCAAAATCTGGAAATAAAGCATCCCATTATTTCGAGTTGTGATGAACCGCTTTGGGATGGACTTAAAGTAAGAATTTATCCCTAGGAGAAAAACATGGCCAGTATACGTTTAGAAAACATATCTAAGGTTTACGATGACGAGGTCCATGCCGTGACAGATTTTTCTTTGCATATTTCCGACCGGGAGTTTGTTGTCATCGTCGGACCGTCCGGTTGTGGCAAATCAACCATGCTTCGTATTATTGCAGGCTTAGAAGAAGCCAGTAAAGGAGACATTTTTTTCTCCGATAAAAAGATGAACAGCATACCCTCCAGACAGCGCAATGTTTCTATGGTTTTCCAAAGCTATGCCTTGTTTCCTCATCTTAATGTATTTGAAAATATTGCATTTGGACTTAGAGCCAGAAAAGAATCGAAAAAAACAATCCAGACGAAAGTCAAAGAAGTCTCTTCCTTACTAGGGATTGAACACTTGTTAAGACGTAGGCCTAAACAATTATCCGGCGGAGAAAAGCAACGTGTGGCTATGGCCAGGGCCTTAGTGAGGGATGCAGATGTCTATTTATTGGACGAACCGCTTTCCAATTTGGATAGTCAACTCAGAGCTTCTTTGCGTAGTGAAATTGCCATGTTGCACCATACCGCCCAGAAGACTTTTGTTTATGTCACCCATGATTATACGGAGGCCATGACCCTAGCAGATCGTATTGTTGTCATGAAAGATGGTGTCATCAATCAGGTCGGAACACCTCAGGAAATTTTTGACTGTCCTGCAAATACATTTGTTGCGAAGTTTTTCGGTTCGCCACAGATGAACTTTTATGAGTGTAGACATAATGACGCTGATGTTTGGGCTGGTATTAGAGCGGAAGATATCCTAATTGAAGAGCGTAGTGTGGATGATGCTATTGAATCGGAAGTCCTTATGATTGAACGTTTGGGTCATGAGTCTTTAGTCCATGTTTGTACAGAAAAAGGACAATTTATTATTCGAGAAAAGGGCAAGGTGCCCTACGAAGTAGGTGACAGGGTTTATATTAAGCCCATAAGTCAAGCTATCCATTATTTCGATAGAGAAAGCGGGATACGAATAAGTTAGGAGGCACATTGCTATGAAAAAGAATAAGAAGTTTATTGTTACATTGGTTTTTTTTATTGTGTATTTGCCATTGTTTATCCTAAGTCGAACCCTAGGTCCTTCTCATGTGTTGGATTTTTTCAGAGTTCTTACACTCTGGGGAGCCATGATGACTCATTTGAATATCGATTTTCATGAGAAAAATCAAAACACACCGGGTAAGAAAAATAAAAACCAAATCATCGCCAATAGTGTGATGGTAGTGATTCTACTTGTGGCCACGATTCTTGTCTTTGTGCTGTAAGAAATATAATGGCGGGAGAAGTTCCCGCCTACGGTGGGCCCGGGTCAAATGACCAGCTCATAACGATATTTAAGATTTACCATGTATTTATAAAAAAAGCAAATGATAGAATTCTTCCCGCCTACTTAAATAATCTCCCCAGCAAGCCCAACATATCTTTTGCTTGAGCATCACTAAAAAGTGACTTTTCTTTCTGAACTTTATTAAAGGCTTCCTCTAAGACTGCTTCTCTAAATGCTAGTCCTGTCAAAGCCTCTTCTAAAACTTTTACCCAGTCCCAATCCATGGCATCCGAATAGATACGGAGTTCTTCGACCAGGCCGCAATTGACCAGAAGCTCCAACGAAACTTCGCCCCAATTAAAACGATCCTTCACTTGCAAAGATAAGGGAATTTTGGGCCCGTACAGCCATTGGGGAGAGGAGATGAAGGCATATTTTTGGGCTTCAAGCGCGGGATTGAATGTATCCCAGCTTCCTTCCCTAAAGGGAACAGGATAGACTTCCGGGACGGATTCGATGAAAGCATCGTAAATGGTCTGCGGTTTCAGGTCCGGAATAAATTCTGCCAGATTGCAAACCCTGGACCGGACAGACTTAACACCCTTGGATTGCATCTTATTTTGTGAAACTTGCAGATAGCGAGCCATAGCTTCGGTGTCAACATCGACCAGGATAGTCCCGTGGTGGTAGCGATAGGGGCCTTGTTTGTAGTAGGCATGGCCGGAAAACTTGCGCCCGTCAATGAGCAGGTCATTTCGCCCGGACCGTTCGATGTTTAGGCCCAACTTTTCCATGGCTCTTTTGATGACCAGGTTTTGTCGGCTCAAGTCATAATCCGTATCTCGTACCAGGAAGGTAAAATTCACATTGCCCAAGTCGTGGTAAACGGCACCGCCGCCGGAGAGGCGACGGGCCAGGTGTCCGCCTTCTTTTTCTAAAAGCTCTACCCGGCATTCTTCCCAGGCATTTTGATTGCGGCCGATGACCACGGTTTGTTGGTTTTGCCACAAATATAAAATGACTTGGCCCTCTTCTACGGATTCCAGGAGGAGGGCTTCGTCTGCAATGTTTCGGTAGGGGTCAAGGCCCCTACCGAAGTATAAAAAGCCTTGTTTAATCATGCTTGGCAGTTTTCCGTGTCTGTTGAAGTCTTAAAATCGTAACGCAAAATCGTGTGTCGTGCGGCCCGGGTTTCATCGGCTTGTCTGATGGGCGTTTTGTGCGGCGCCTCTTTTACATAGTCGGGATCGTCGAGTGCCTTTTGATAAATCTCATGGAAGACCTCAATAACCCTATCCAGCATTTCAATTGATTCGGTTTCCGTCGGCTCAATCATGAGGGCCTCGGGTACGTTTAGCGGGAAATACATGGTGGGCGGGTGGATGCCGTAATCCATGAGAGACTTGGCGAAGTCTTTGGCCGTTACACCGGTCTTGGCTTTCAAGTCTTCTAAACTGATGACAAATTCATGCATGGAGGCTTCCGAGAAGTAGGGCGGAAGGATATCCTGGATTCCGTTTCTTAGATAGGAAGCGTTTAGGGTGGCCTTTTGGCCGACTTGGGCCAGGCCTTCCTTACCTAGGCGGAGGATATAGGCCAAAGCCCTCAAAGAGACCAGAAAATTGCCGTGAAAGGTCCCGACTCTGCCGCAGCTTTGTTCGGGCATATAGAAGCAAAATTTCCCCTTCTCATTATCTTTAATCTGGTCGGCGGGGAGGAAGTCTTTTAAGAATGCCTTACAACCGATAGGCCCGGAACCGGGACCGCCTCCACCGTGTGGAGTAGAGAAGGTTTTATGGAGATTGAGGTGGACGAGGTCGAAACCCATGTCTCCGGGGCGAGCAAGGCCCAAGATGGGATTGAGGTTGGCGCCGTCGTAGTAGCAAAGGCCGCCTGCTTCGTGGATGATTCGCGTGATTTCTCTAATGTTCGGATCGAAAATGCCCAAGGTATTGGGGTTAGTTAGCATGAGGCCGGCTGTTTTGTCCGAAACGTAATTGCCCAAGGCTTTTAGGTCTACACATCCCTTATCATCCGACGGAACGGAGACAACATCGAAACCGGCCATGCTAGCCGAAGCGGGATTGGTCCCGTGGGCCGAGTCGGGGATGATGATTTCGTTGCGCCTGCTATTACCCTGCGCTCTATGATAATGGCGAATCATCAAAAGAGCGGTAAATTCGCCCTGGGCTCCAGCCATAGGCTGGAAGGACATGTGGTCCATACCGGTAATTTCGGACAGGAGAGTATCCAAGAGGTGATAGGCTTCGAGAGCACCTTGGACGGTTTTAGCGGGCTGCAGGGGATGGATGTCGGAGAAGCCCGGAAGGTTTGCTAGATAGTCATTAATCTTGGGATTGTACTTCATTGTGCAAGAACCCAAGGGATAGAAACCGTCATTGATGCCGAAGGTCCGATTCTCCAGCTCCTGATAATGCCGGGTCAGATCGGTTTCGGCCAGTTCGGGCAGGCGAGGGGCATCTTGGCGCACTTGGTCTTGCGGGAAGAAGGATAAGGTTTTTTTAATAGATTCTTTAGGCAGGTCCGGAAGATAATCGGAGCTTCTGCCGGGTCTGGTTTTTTCAAAACTAAGCAGCATTATCTTTTCTCCTCCAGGTATTTTTGCATACGCCGGGTTAGGCGCTCCAAGGCAGCTTGATCATTTAATTCGGTAGCACACCAGAGAATTTCGTCTTCGGCCAAAGGAAGGCCCATGAGTATGTCTTTTTTGGCTAAATACTTTTCCAGTTTATAGGCATTCACCGGGGAAGACGTTCTAAATTCATGGAAGAAGGGCTTATCATCCAGGCGTTCAAAGCCTAAAGTTTCTAAGACCCCTGCTAATGCTTGAGCATTATGGGCGGACCAAAGGCCTTGTTTACGTAAGCCGTCCGGTCCGATTGTTGCCAGATAGGCGTTGACCTGCATGGCACAGAGGGCCTGATTGGAGCAGACATTGGAGGATGCCTTTTCTCGGCGAATATGTTGCTCACGAGCTTGGAGCGTTAAGACAAAAGCTCTTTTACCCTCGGCATCCACGGTTTGGCCCACGATACGGCCGGGGAGCTGGCGTTTTAAGTCTTCTTTACAAGCTAAGAAGCCCACATATGGGCCGCCGAAAGATAAGGGTAAACCTAGAGACTGCGCTTCCCCTACGGCGATATCGGCGCCGAGCTTACCGGGAGCTTCCAGGACACCCAAAGTAGCGGGATTGACCTGGACAATGGTTTTTAATTTCTTTTCTTTGGCCTTGGCGATAAGCGTAGGAGCGTCCTCGATGAGGCCCAAGAAGTTGGGCTGTTGGAAGCAGATAGCCGCCGTTTGGTCGGTTAGAGCCTCTTCGGCTTTTGTCCAGTCAACCAGGCCATCCGGACCGGCTTCAATTATGCTAATCTTCACGTCGTCATCGTAATGGTAGGATTGGACCACTTCTATAACTTGAGGATGGATGTTCCCCAGGAGAAGGACTTCGTTTTTCTTCCGGCCTATGGCCATGCGGCAGGCTTCAGCCAAGGCACTTCCGCCGTCGTAAAGAGAGGCGTTGGAGACGTCCATGCCGGTCAACTCGCAGATGGAAGTTTGGTATTCGAAGATAGATTGTAAAATTCCTTGGGAAATTTCAGCTTGGTAGGGCGTATAGGACGTGATAAAGCGTTCTTTGGCCATGATGGACCGGACCACGGCCGGGATGTAGTGGCGGTAAGCTCCGGCACCGCGCCACACATCGGTAAAGACACGGTTTTTCTTCGATAAGTCACTTATGCGGCGGTACAAGTCCATCTCGGACATACCGTCCGGCACGGCCAAATCCTGCACCAGAAGATCTTCCGGCACATCTTGAAATAAGGCCATGACATCCTGTAAGCCCAATCGGTCCAACATGATTTGTTGGTCTTCCGGGCCGGAAGGAATATAGGCTTTCATACATACCTCTCTATTCTATTTTTAAGAGAAGAACTCTTATTCTTCAATAAAATCTTCGTATTCGTCTTCGGTCATGAGCTCGTCCAGGCCGTCCACCTCGTCCAGGATGACCAGCCAGGTATTCTCAGCGTCCTGGTTAATGGTTTCGGGTGCGTCCAGGAGGTCTTCATTAATCTCAACAACCTTGCCGTAGACCGGGCTGATGATATCCGAAACACTTTTAATGGATTCGATATCGCCGATAACATCCTCCGCTTCGAATTCGTCTCCGACTTCAGGCAGGTTCAAGTAGACGATATCGCCTAATTGATCCTGGGCATAATCGGTTAAACCGAGTTTGACCCTGCCGTCGGGCATTTCTTCCAACCATTCGTGACTTTCTGCATATCTTTTTTCCATACTCTTTTGGCCGAAGCCAACCTCCTTTATTTATAGCCTTCTACTGCTTGTCGTAGAAAGGCATGGATACTTTCTTAACATCCAGGCGCCGGCCTCGGTTATCGACCCAGAGTCCGGCGTAGTCTTCTAAATTTCGGCATCTGGCCATGGCGATGGATTTTTTCGTGTAAGGCGACAGGGTTCCCGAGGTCACCTGGCCTATTAATGTGTCGTTTTGATAGACCTTATAGCCTTCGCGCATGATGCCTCGTCCCAGGCCTTCCAAGCCGATTCGAGTATAGGCGGGCACTTCTCTTAAGGCGGCCTGTCCTATAAAGGTCTTTCGGTCCAACTTGATGGCAAAATCGATGTCGGCTTCGGTAGGTTTAATAGCCTCGGATAATTCATGCCCGTAAAGGCACATACCGGCTTCCAGGCGGAGCGTGTCTCTGGCGCCCAAGCCACAAGGGATGAGGCGGTCTTTGCCGCCCAGGTCTAAGAGACCTTGCCATAAGTCGGCCAAAGCCTCGGGTTTACAATAGATTTCGTAGCCCCATTCGCCGGTGTAGCCGGTTCTGGAGATAAGTACTTCGTGGCCCATAAGTTTTAAGTGGTCCTTAAAGCTGTAGTATTTTGTGGGAAGATTTTCTTTGGCCTCATCCATGGCTTCTTCTAAGAGGGAGCGGGATAGAGGTCCCTGGAGCGCTATTAAACCGAACTGATCCGACAAGTCTTCGGCCGAAACATCCAGGTCGGCATGGTCCGGATTTTCGTTCCAAGTTTGAATTTGTTCATGAATCCAGTTCCAATCTTTATCTTTATTAGCAGCGTTTACCACAGCCAGAAATGCTTCTTCACCTAAGCGGTAAACGATGAGGTCGTCCAGGGCGCCGCCGTCTTCTCGGCACATAACGCCGTAGCGAATACGTCCCGTTTTTAGATTAGACATGACATTGGTGAGAAGGTAGTCGAGGAAAGGGCCTGACCCGGGCCCTCGGAGGATGATTTCGCCCATATGAGAGACGTCAAAGAGTCCGGCTCGTGTCCTCACATAGTTGTGCTCCTCAATGGTACCGGTGGGGTATTGAATGGGCATAGAAAAGCCGGCAAAATCCGCCATCTTAGCCCCTGCTTTCACATGGTTTTCATAAAGAGGTGTCCTTTTTGTGCACATGTTCTGAAAAACTCCTTGTTTATGGCCTTCTTTCTCTTGCATTGTAGCATAGGGAGAACCTTCTGAAAGCGTATAAAAGAATTACAGAAGGAATTTAAAAATCAGGTCGGCTCGATCGGGGATTTTATAGAATTTAAAGTAGCGGTTTTCCATAGGGATCCAGCGTTCACGGAACTCTTGAGCCTTTTTGGACCCGTTTCTGGCCAAAATCCGCCGAGTTTGTGTCTCTGAATCCAATGTTAAGAAAAGCCCCAAGTCTTGATAATCTTTGAAATAGGGGTGGAGGCTGTAGGAGCCTTCCACAATAACGGGTTTAGACGGATTGAAGGATTTTTTGCCGACATAGTCAAAAGTAGTGCAGCTGAAAAGCCGATAAGTCGCCTCAGCGGTCGATTTTTGACTTCTGGCTTTTAATATAGGTTCAATAACCTCGTCGTAAAAACGTTCGTAGTGTATATTGCCTCCGGGCTGAGCCAGCCTTTCTGCTGTTCTTAATTCTAAAGGCAAAAAGAAATCGTCCATAGAGATTAAAGGCCAATCCAGAGCTTGAGCCAGCATGGTGCCCAGGGTGGTCTTGCCCGAGCCGGCGGGTCCGTCTATAAGGACGACAAAAGGCTCGATGTTGTCTTGCCAATCTTTTATAAAGGTCACGATTTCATCGAACTTGAGGGTGATAGGAGAGGACATAAGTTTGTTCTTGCCTTTCTAAATACCGGACAGATGTCCGGTTTGTGTTTTTTAATGTAGCATTTTTAAGAAACAAGATATAGCGAATATGTTAATATCGGTTTTAAGAAACCATCCGGAAAGGAAAATCTCCGTCTTATGCCCAGTCTTTATGCGCATTATCTTTTTGGCCAAGATGCTCTAGGACAATTAGATCCGGAGGCCAGAGCCATAGCCCAGGCGCATGCCAATCTTTATGCTTTAGGTCTGCAAGGACCGGATATATTCTTTTATGGATCTATACTAGGTCCTAAATCGATTGGGCTTTTTGGGCATAATTTGCATTATAGAAGTTTAAACGGAATATTAGAAGAGATTACGACTGATCTGGGTGCTCAATCCGGCCGAATTTGGGGCGCTTTACCCTATCCGGAAGTTGCCTACCTTATGGGCTTTATAGGTCATTTTGTCTTAGATAGTTTGTGCCACCCTTATATTTTTAAAGTTCAGAGAAATATGGTCAATCACTTTGCCCTTGAAGCCGATTGGGACCAGTTTCTTTTGGGACAGAAGACCGAAACGCCTTGGAAAATCTCTATGGCTCCTTTTGTAGAAACTGAGAAAGAAGACCGCTTGATTTTGACTAATGTCTATCGTGCCTATGAGAAGAAAATCAGCCCGAGAAAGGTTCGATACTCGGCCCGATCTATTTATAGGATTCATAAACATTTAGCTTTTCCCAATCGGCTTAAATATCGTTTTTTGGCCTGGATTATGGAGAGGATTAAAATTAACCCGGACTATCTCGCCATGTTCATCCTACCGCCGGAAAAAGGCGAAAGGATTCACTTGAATTGGCCGGAACGGCCAAAAGATTCTATTGAAATTTTGCAAGGTCTCTACCAAGACGCCTTAAGCTTGTATCCTAAGCTTATTTTTAATTTTAGAGACCGGTTGGAAACAGGGGCACATTACATGGAGTTTGCGGATCGGAACTTTGAAGGCCATGAAAAAGCAAAGCATCTCCATAAGACTTCTACAGGAGTGACTAAAAAAGAAAGTGAGACTTGAACGATGGAACGCACAAGAACCACGAAGCTGGAAAGAAGTTGGATAGCTTACGATATAGGTAACTCAGCCTTTACCTTGCTAATTACCACTTTGGTACCCCTCTATTTCAACGCACTAGCCAAAGACTCCGGCCTGGCTTCTCATGAATACTTAGCTTTTTGGGGTTATGGCCAGTCTGCCACGACTCTCATTGTCGTTTTTTTAGGGCCTATCTTGGGTGCTTGGGCTGACGGATCGGGGAAGAAAAAACAAATCTTCTTAGGAAGTGTCATCATTGGCATTCTGATTATGGCGGCCTGGGCCTTACCTACGTCCTGGCTGACCTTTCTGATTTTCTTCGTTATGGCCAGAGTGGCCTACCAAGCCTCGCTTATTTTCTACGATGCCATGTTGGTGGACATTACCACAGAAGACCGGATGGATACCATTTCCAGTTACGGCTTTGCGCTGGGCTATATCGGCTCTTGCGTTCCCTTTATCCTCTCTTTATTGGCAATCTTACTGCGTGACAAAATCGGCATCAGCCTGAAACAAGCCATGATTATCGCCATTATCGTCAATGCGATCTGGTGGCTTATTTTTACTTTGCCTTTGGCCAAAGATTACCGGCAGCCTAGTTATATGTCGTCTTCTGATGTTAAAGTGACCAATGTCTTCTTAAAACTTTGGCAGACTTTAAAAATGGTAGCAAAAGACAAGAAAATCCTTCTCTTTCTCCTGGCCTTTTTCTTCTATATTGACGGCGTTTCGACCATCATTTCCATGTCTGTCTCCTACGGGGATTCTATCGGTTTGGGTGCGACGACCCTCCTTATAGCGCTTCTTGTCACCCAAATTGTGGCCTTCCCTTTCGCCATCCTCTTCGGTTATTTGGCCAAAAAAATCTCTAATGCTGTTCTAATCAAAATTTGTATTGTCGGGTATTTTCTAATCACTTTATTCGCAGTACAGCTGGATAAGAACTGGGAGTTTTTCTTCTTGGCTATTTGTGTAGGCATCTTCCAGGGCGGTATACAGGCTCTGTCCAGGTCCTATTTTGCCCGTCTTATCCCCAAAGACCGATCCAGCGAATACTTTGCGCTTTATGATATTTTTGCCAAAGGCGCCGCTTTTACCGGTACTACGGTTATGGGTGTGGTAAGCCAAGTGACCGGCCGCCAGCAGATGGGTATCCTGGCCATTGCTGTCTTCTTTATTTCCGGCTATATTCTCTTTCGCCTGTCGGTCAAAACCCCCCATAGCCCGCAAATACAGCCTGAAATCACAGTGGAATAGCTCTAAGGAGAAAGCTAAGAAGTGGATTTATACTTAGCACGTTTATTCGGTATGGTCTGGCTCATCATAGCCACGGTCCTTTTATACATGTTGATTCGGTCCAAGACTTTTTCTAAGGTCCTGCTCTTTTTGTCGCTTTACTTTTTTGCCTCCGGAGCCATTGTTTTCGTGGGCGTCTACATCGGTAACAAGATTCTGGCAAATATTGGCGGAATCTTATCCTTGGCCTTCCTCAGCCTGGGTCTGGGGCTATATCAGCGTTATCAGATTAAAGCATTCAGCGAAACGATAAAGGCAGAATTTAAGACTTACCATAGCTACCCGATATATAAAGACCGCATCTCCTACAAGCCGGTTTTCGCATATACTTATCAGGGCCAAAACTATGAAGAAGAGACCCTGTCGGGTTACTCCGAAGAAGTAGGCGTTCGAAAGTTTAAAACAGCTGAGACCTACGAAGTCTATATTAATCCTTCCCAGCCAAAGCAAATTACCGAGCAAGTGCCGGAAAAAAAGAAGACCGGGCCCTTGTTGGTGTTGGGTCTGGTCCTCATATTGCTGTATGTGATTTTTACTTTTACTTAAAAGTTTAATCTTCAGTTTTAGATATTCAGCCTCAGAGCTTGGCCAAAATATCTTGTATGGTCGAGGCTCTGGGGCCTTTTTCTTCAGAGGCCAAATCACCGGCCCGTCCGTGCCAGAAAGCTGCCAGAGCTCCTGCATCCAAGGGGCTGAAGCCCTGGGCCAAGAGGCCGGCTGCTAAACCTGCCAAAATATCGCCGCTACCGCCCTGGGCCAGGGCCGGACCGCCCGTGGGATTGATGTAGGCTTTGTCTTCTTTATAAGAAGCTGTAAGGCTGGAAGGTCCCTTAAGGATAAAGTCTGCTTGATATTTCCGGCATAGATAGGAGGCTTTTTCTATACGGGTAAAGGCTTGCCACTGCTGCTCGAATTTTTCGCAGTCAGAAGAAGAGGCCTCGCTTGCCAGGGCCAAGCGTTTGGCCTCGCCTTCGTGGGGCGTAAGAAGCGTTTGACCGCCTATGGCCTGGCGATGGAGCAAGGCTTCTTGTAAAGAAGTAGAAGCCGCTAAAACAGTCAGTGCATCTGCATCTAAGACCAAGGGAAGGTTATGAAGTCCCAAAACATAGGAAAGAAGTTTTTCGGTTTTTTTGTCAAGGCCCAATCCGGGGCCAATCAGAAGGGCGGAGGCCTTGGGAAGGCGAGTTTCTAAAGCCCTCAGCCAGGCGGAAGAGTCATCCGGAGCGCTTTCTACTTGACCGAATATGACCCAAGGATGCCCAGAAAAAAGCTCGGGATAAATGGCTTCGTGACAGACGGAATGGATGAGACCTACACCGGAATGAGAGGCTCCGGCTAAAGCCAGGTAAGCGGCACCGGCCATGCCCTTCTGGCCGGCTACGACGACCAGTTTTCCTTGTTGCCACTTATGACTTTGGGCGGAAAGACTGCCGAGTTTATCTTGCCATTCGTTAAAGTCCAAGCTGTAAAGGCCTCGGCCAAAAGGCTCTGTCCGGTCGGATACTTGATGTTCCTTATCCCGAGCCTCCCAAAAAGCGCTGACCGAAGAGGCGGGCAGGTCCAGGTCGGATATATGAACTTTGCCGCAATAGTCTCTACCGGGAGAAGACATCATGCCGGCCTTGGGTGCGAAGAAGGTCACGGTTTCGTCGGCCCTGACCGTGTAAGGGGAGACATAGCCTAAGTCTGTGCTGATCCCTGACGGCAGGTCGCAAGAGACGATATAAGCTCCGCCATCTTTGGCCTTTTGCATCTTTTCCATGGCCTCTCGCATTTCATCGGACAAGGTCCTAGAGGGCTCAAAACCTGCGCCAAGGAGACCGTCTACGATAAGCGCCTCGCTGTCTTCAACATAGTCTGCCAAAAGGGCCGGTTTTACACCCAATCCCAGAAGGGCTTGGCGCATGGTAAGGGTTGGATCTTTAAGGCCATCCCTGTTACGCTCGGATTCCCAGACTCTTAAGGTGTAGCCTTTGGCCAAAAGATGGCGACCTGCGGTATAGAGGTCACCGCCGTTCATGCCGGGTCCAATGAGTAAATCGACGGGGTGGTCTTTCTGAGAAAGGGCATCCGATTGGCCTATAATCCGGGCCAAGGATGCACCCGCCGACTCCATCAAAAGGAGGATGGGGACACCTCGCTCTATAAAATACCGGTCCAAAGCTTGCTGTTCTTTTCGTTTCAACAGACGCATAAGAAAACTCCTCGTATCATAGTTTTTGAACCTTGAAAACTGCTTATTTTCAAGGTTGGGTT
>JASBZA010000018.1 GCA_029983685.1 Oscillospiraceae bacterium
ATCAACCCAACCTTGAAAATAAGCAGTTTTCAAGGTTCAAAAACTATGATACGAGAGGAGAAGACTTATGCCAAGCATAATTTTTATGGCCTTGTTGGCCCTGGCCGTGGGCTTTGTATTGGCGGCCTTAGTGGGGCGCAGAATCCTGCCGATTTTACGAAAGAAGCACGTCGGTCAGCAGGTCAGAGACGACGGACCCAAGTCGCACTATAAGAAGAGCGGTACGCCTACTTTCGGCGGCGCGATCTTCTTAATACCCTTTACTATCCTTGTATTGGGTTATTTGGCCTATGACTTTTCCTGGCAAGGACTCTTATTTCTTCTCTTTGTTTTAGGCCATGCCGCCATTGGTTTTGCCGATGATTACGTCAAGGTCCGTAAGACCAAAGAAGGACTTAGCCCCAAGCAGAAGACCATCCTCCTGGTCGCCTTACAAACGCTCTTTATTATTCTTTACCTATTTATACTTAAGGATAAGATTCTCTTTGTGCTGCCCTTTAAGCTGGGTACTTGGGAGATTCAAGGCGGCTGGAAGATTCTCTACGGCCTTTTCTTACTTTTCTATTTTTATGCCTGCACCAATGCCGTCAATATTACGGACGGTGTTGACGGCCTGGCCTCTACGGTCAGTGCGGTCGTGCTCGCTTTCTTAGGTATAACGGCTATTTTTGTCCACTATCGGGGCGGTTACGGCTCTCAGGACATGAACGTCTTCATCTCTTTTGCCTTAGCCGGCTGTCTTTTGGGC
The DNA here is from genome assembly GCA_029983685.1 of Oscillospiraceae bacterium. GTDB lineage: Bacteria > Bacillota > Clostridia > Saccharofermentanales > Fastidiosipilaceae > JASBZA01. Next base: position 749 of record JASBZA010000018.1, read on the forward strand.
TTTCTGCTTTTCAATTGGCATAAGGCCAAAGTCTTCATGGGGGATTTCGGTTCCCTGGCTCTGGGTGCGGCTATCTCGGCTATTTTCCTTCAAGAGTACATGCCCCTGGCCTTCTTGTTAGGTGGTATTATTTACGTTATAGAAATTATGTCGGTCTTTATCCAGGTCCAATATTTCCGTCATACCGGCGGGAAGAGAATCTTTCTCATGTCCCCGATCCACCATCATTACGAACTTAAAGGCTGGGCCGAGGAAAAGATTGTTATAATATTCAGTCTGGTGACTTTAGTAGGATGCTTGCTGGCGGGCTTGGTATTTTGGCCCGGTTTCTAAAGGAGGCATAAGTGGCGAGAATTTCGAGAATAGATAATACACAAAAAAGACCCCAAACGGCTCCGCTCGAAGAGCGTGTCAAAGTAGCCGAAGAGCAGGACGGCCGCAGTAGGTCCCAATTTATGGGAGCGTCACAGCGGGTGGATTTCGGCTTGGTTATCTGCCTGACCATCCTTCTGGCTTTCGGTATGGTCACACTCTTTAGTGCTTCGATGTCGGCTTCCGTATCGGGTACCGGCCAGGGAACGGCTTACATCGCTCGCCAAGCTTTGGCCAACGGCTTAGGTATAGGTGTGATTTTTATCATCACGAAATTTAATATTAAGACCTTCGATCGACTGGAATTTGCCCTGATTCTTTATGTGTTCTCTCTGCTCTTATTGGGGCTTACATATTTTACTGCGCCGATTAACGGGGCCAAACGCTGGCTTACCGTCCCTCTTTTCGGCCAATTTCAGCCGTCCGAGTTTGCTAAAGTTGTTTTGGTTTACACCTTGGCTTGCTACTTTTCCTGGCTTAACAAGCAAAGAGCCAGCGGCCGCTTCATGCGTCGCCGAGGCTTCAAAGGTGCTTACTTTGACACCTGGTTTGATATCTTCCTTCCCATGTGTATCACTATGATTCCCGCCGTCATCACCCTGGGCCAGCCGCATTTCTCCGGTATGATTATTATTGTAGCGGTCGGCTTTGTCTGCCTTCTGGCGGCCGGTATTCCGATTCGAAATTGGTTGGTTGCCATAGGAACGGGTATGGTCCTTATTTTAGCCTTGCTTTTCATCTTAACCGTCAGTGACCCGATTTTGCCTCAGGGCATCAAAGATAATTTCGCCCACGTTGAGACCCGTTTGGATATCTTTACCGGCAACGGAGAGGCTTCCGAAGCCGCTATTTATCAGTCACGCCAGTCCCTTATTGCGATGGGCTCCGGCGGCACTTTCGGTGTGGGGTTGGGCCAGGGCAAGCAGAAAAATAACTACCTGCCCGAGGGCCACAACGACTATATTTTTAGCAATATGGTCGAGGAAATCGGCTTTGTCGGCGGTATGTCCGTCTTGGTCTTATTTTTGATTTTCTTCATTTTGGGCTTGCGCGTTACCTTTAAGGCCAACTCCATCTATGCCCAGATTGTAGCCGGAGGTATTACCTCTCTGATTGTTATCCAGGCCCTTTTAAATCTGGCCGTTAATGTCCAGGTGATACCGCCTACGGGTATTTCTCTGCCCTTCTTTAGCTACGGCGGATCGTCCAACTTATTCTTCCTGTTCGGTGTGGGCCTCTTACTCAATGTGTCTAAATACGGCACCAGCAAAAATCTTTCGCACAAGGTGAGTTGATTTATGGCAAGTTTGAAGGTGGATTTTATTTTAACGGGCGGTGGCACGGCAGGTCATATTAATCCCGCCTTGGCAGTGGGGAAGGCCATCTTGGCCGAGCAGCCCGATGCCAAAATTCTTTATTGCGGCAACAAGGATAATCCCGAAGCGGATTTGGCGGTCAGAGCCGGCTTTGCTTTCCATCCTATCGATGCCGAACCTTTCGAGTTTTCCAGCCCCAGCTTTTTATGGCGGGCGGTCAAGGCCTTTTTTAAGGGCCGCAAAGAAGCTCTGGCTTTCTTAAAGGAAGCACAACCTAAGGCGATCTTAGGCACGGGCGGCTATGTCCAGGCACCCCTTTTGGCCGCAGCTAAGAAACTGGACATCCCCTATGTCCTTCACGAGCAAAACGCTATCCCCGGCAAGTCGGTCCGGGTCATGTCCGGCAAGGCTCAGGCGGTTTGTGTCAGCTTCGAGAACACCATGAACGATTTCCCCCGGGCCCAAAAAACCATCTATACCGGCAATCCCGTTGACCCCATCTTTTTTGAAGACCGTAAAGAATCACTGCGTCTGGCGCAGGGCATGAATCCCAAAGAATCCTATGTCTTAGTTACGGGCGGTAGCCAGGGGGCTATTTCGATTAATACAGCCATCTTGAACCTGGTCAGCTCTTTGGCGACCAGGCCGGCCTTAAAGCCATATAAGATTCACCTGGTTACCGGAATACGCTATTACGATGAGTTCAAAGAAAAGTTTAAGCCCTATATGAAACGGGTACCGATTAAGCTGTCTTCTTATGTCTATGATATGGCCGACCAGATGGCTATGGCCGATGTGGTCATTGCCCGAGCGGGTGCCGGAACCTGTTCGGAATTGGCCGCTCTTCATAAGCCCAGTATTTTGGTGCCCTATCCTTATGCCAAAGGTGACCATCAGCGCTTTAATGCGGAGACTCTGGTAGATAGGGGAGCCGCCATGCTCATTCCCGACCAGGACCTGGACGCCGAAAGCCTCCGACACACCCTGGATGACCTCTTTAATGATGAGACCAAGCTCTATCAGATGGGCCAAAATGCCGGAAGCTTGGCACAAAAAGAAGCAGCCACTAAAATTGCCCGCGAAGTCTTTTTATGCACGAAGCGAAAGGATGATAAGTAATGCCAAACCCAACGCCTGCCAAACATCATAAGAAGCAAAAACATAAGGGGATGATAGCCTTCCTTATTATTCTTATCCTGGGCCTCTTAGTTATCCTGGTGGCGCTCTTGCCGCAGTTCTATATAAGGCGGGTCGAGATCAAGGGCAACAAAGTCCTGACCGACCGAGAGATTGCCGACAGGACCGGTATAGAGGAGGGCAAGCATCTATTTTATTACGTCTCGGGTAGTGCCAAAGATTACTTGACTCTTCGCTACGGTAAGATCGAAGACGACTTACTTTTGGCCTATCCTTATATAGAAGATATTAAGGTCACGGCAGACATTCCCTATCAGGTTTCAATTGAGCTCAAAGAAAGACAGGAAGCGCTTTTTATTGAAGCTAAGGACGCCTATATCATAGTCGACAAGAACGGCCTTATATTAAAAAAGGATCCCAAGTCGCTTGAGGCCAGAGCACCCGTTGTCCGAGGCATCATTGTTCCCGACGATAAGATTCCCGGCCAAAGTCTGTCCGAAGATAATTTTAGACAGGTTGAACGGGTCTTGGATACCATAGAGCAGATAAAAACCCAGGACAGCGTCGAGGTGAGGGCCGGAGACTTGCTGGATCAGATACATTATTTCTTTCCCTACTCGGCCGGTTCTATGTATCTGGAAGTTCAAGTAAATGAGAAAGACAAGGTCCTGGTAAAATTAGACCCTACCCGCGGCATGCGCGATAAATTGGCCTGGCTTAAGAACGCCTTAAAACAAGACGTCTTAGGCGGTCTAGGTGACGGTATCCTGGACTTGACCGGCACAAACAATGTCTTTAAGCCGGACATGGTCTTACCCGAACCTTTGGCCAAAAAGGCAGAGAAAGGAGAGCCTTGATGTTAGGCCTATTAGCTATAATACTGGGCCTCATTGCAGGTCTGTTCTTGACGGTTAAAATCCCGGCGGTGGCCTTTATGTATTTGGCCCTGCTGGTTTTAACTACTTTTCACAGCCTCATTTACGGCATTAAACTCAGAACGCAGCAGCGTTATACCAATCTTAAACTGGTTTTCTACTGGCTTTGCCAAAGCCTGGTTGCCTTTTTCATGAATGCCTTGGGTGATGCCCTGGGTCTGGATTTGGCCACGGCTGTTGTCATTATCCTGGGGGTACAAATCTTCCTGGACCTAAACTATCTGGGACACGAGTGGGCTAAACGCTGGATGAACCGCCAAAGGACGGTCCGGGTATGGTTGCAGAAGACCGGGAAAAAACCGGAGGACTTACCCTTGGAAGATCTTACGGGAGAGATGAGCTCCAGGCAAAAACAAGTTCAAGACCTGATTGCACAGGCCAAGAAGCTCCGTATGGAGGCGGACAGCCTGCTTAATGAGGCCGATGCCATTTACGAGGCGGAAGCCATCCAAAAACTGGGAGAAATGACCGAAAAGAGTGAAGAAGAGGATAAATCTTAAAGAAAATAAAAAATTTTCCGCTAGGTACTAGCAATTCTTGAAAGAATCAGCTATATTATATCGCGTAATAATTCTGTAATATTGTTGAAATATTAATGTATAAATTCAAAGGGGGACAAGACGTTGGCTGAAGCAAAGACAAACAAAGCAAATCAAGCACAAGACTTTAACAAAAAAGCGGTTATTCGTGTAATCGGAATCGGCGGCGGTGGCTGTAATGCAGTGAACCGTATGATTGACACCGGTGTAAGAGGCGTCGATTTCATTGCCATCAATACCGATAATCAGGCATTAGAAAGATCCAAGGCCGAAACCCGTATCCGTATCGGGGATAAGTTGACCAAAGGCCTGGGAGCCGGGGCAGACCCGGATATCGGTGCCAAGGCGGCTACCGAGTCCAGAGACGATATTTCCGGCGTTATCCGCGGAACCGACATGCTCTTTATTACAGCAGGTATGGGCGGCGGTACCGGTACCGGTGCAGCACCTATCGTTGCTCAGATTGCCCAGGACATGGGTATTTTGACTGTCGGTGTCGTGACCAAACCCTTCCGTTTTGAAGGTGCTCAGAGAACCATTAACGCTGAGGCGGGTGTTGAAGAGTTGTCCAAATATGTGGACTCTTTGATCTTGGTGCCCAATGATAAGCTTCTGGATATTGCCGATGAAGATACGACCGTAGACCAGGCTTTTGCCATGGCCGACCATGTACTCCGTTACGGTATTACCGGTATTTCCGACTTGGTTACGGTTCCCGGTTTAATCAACCTCGATATGGCCGACGTACGTCGTGTTATGACCGATGCCGGTATTTGCCATATGGGTATCGGTAGAGCCCAGGGCCCCGACCGTGTTGAAGATGCTATTGATGAAGCCATCCACAGCCCCCTGTTGGATACATCTATTGACGGTGCTCAGCGCCTTATCATCAACTTCACCGGTTCCAGCATGAAGATTCGTGAAGTATCCGAGGCTGCCAGCCTGGTTCGCGATTCTGCTTCGCCTACAGCCGATATTATTCTGGGTGCCGTTTTGGATGACAGCTTGGATGACGAGATTATGATTACCGTTATCGCCTCCGGCTTTTCCGACAGACCCGGCATGGAGGATGCCTACGATGACGACCAGGTAGACCAGCCGGAAGAACTGCCCTTGTTTAACACCAAGCAGACAGCTACCAACGAGCGTCCGGCCCGTAAGCCCAAGTTCCAACCGGATTTTTTAGATCAGGAGACCCAGTCTTCACCTAATTCTTCCAGCTTTACGAACAGTGCCGACTACCAGCCCAATTACTATTCCGACAGGATTCAGAATTCGGACTTTGACAGACCGCAGGCTCCCGCCCGTGATCCTTACGAAGCCCGTCACGACAGACCTTATTATGACGACAGAGCAGACCAGCAACGTCCTTCCTACAGACAGGACAGACAAGACCGCTATATGCCCCCTCGTTATGACGAAGAGCCCAGAGAGGAAAGAAGACAGACACGTCCGGCCGATAACTGGAGCGGCGCAGACAAGAGAGACAGTCGCGATAACCGTGACGACAGAAAGTCCTCCGATTCCAATCAAGGTCAGGCCAAAAAAGCAGGCAGAATTTTACCCTGGCTTTTCAACGACAATGACTAAAGTCTAGAGAGAAATTTAAAGACAAATGAAGTGTCCTTATTGCAATTGTAATGATGACAGAGTAGTAGATTCCCGTCCTGCCGAGGACGGGGCTGCTATTAGACGCCGCCGAGAATGCCTCAAGTGCGGCGTTCGTTTTACAACTTATGAAAAAATCGAGAAACCGCCGCTCTTGGTGATCAAGAGAGACGGGACCCGAGAGCTCTTTGACTCCAACAAGCTTTTGGAAGGTATTGTTAAGGCATGCATGAAAAGGCCGGTCAGTACTGAAGTAATGGAGAAGCTAGTTTCGGATATCGAAGAGAAGTGTCGTTCCTCTTTGGAGAAAGAAGTGACCAGTGCTAAACTAGGGGACATGGTCATGGACGGTCTGAAGGAAATAGACGACGTGGCCTATGTCCGTTTTGCGTCGGTATACCGCGAGTTTAAGGACGTAGAAGAATTTATGAAAGAGTTAGAAGGCCTGCAGGCTTCTCAAAACAAGAAGAAAAATGAGAATACAGAAGCCTAAGTCGGCTCAAGGAGGACAAGATGGCAGCCAAGAAGATTTTGATTGTAGACGACGACCGTAGCATCAGCGAACTCGTCAGCCTTTATTTTACGAAAGAAGGCTATGAGGTTTCGGCCTGCTATGACGGATCGGAGGCCCTGGATGCCTTCCACAGTTTCGAGCCCGACCTCATCCTCTTAGACCTCATGCTGCCGGGTGTGGACGGCTATGATATTTGCCGTGAAATTCGTAAAGAGTCTCAGGTGCCCATCATCATGCTGACCGCCAGAGGCGATACCTTAGATAAGGTTGTAGGCTTGGAGCTGGGAGCTGACGACTATGTACAAAAGCCCTTTGATGCCAAAGAGTTAGTCGCCCGCGTAAAGGCTGTTTTAAGACGTGCCCAGTCCCCCCGGCCCGCTTTGCAAGATAACAAAGAACGGGTGGAACATGAAGGCCTTATCGTAGACAAGGGTTCTTACACCGTCGAGATTGGCGGGAAGACTATAGAGATGCCTCCTAAGGAATTAGAACTGCTCTTCTTCTTAGCTTCCAATCCGGACCGGGTTTTTACCAGAGAGCAGCTACTGGGCCATGTTTGGGGTTACGATTTCTTCGGTGAATCCAGGACTGTAGACGTCCACATCAAGCGCATAAGAGAGAAAATAGACGACTTGGGTATTGATTTGCCCTGGTCTATTAAGACCGTCTGGGGTGTGGGCTATAAGTTCGAAACCGAATCGGAATGATTTTCCGCAAGCATAAAGCAAAATCAAAGGCCAAGGCGACCAATTCGACCAACTATTACAACATGCTGATAGTGGGTACGCTTGTCTTGGCCTTTTTATTAATTGCCCTGGTCTATCTGAAGATTTTAAACGATTCTCTGGTCAGTGAGAAACTATCCGAAATGGACCGGATGACTTTGGCCATACAAGAAGACCTGGCCGAGTCCTCGTCTTTTCAAAACTCGGGCCAACTGAGTCGGGCCGATGAGCAGATTCTAAAAGCCATGGGCAAGGGCTCCGACATGTTGATTTGGCTGGTCAAGCCCTCGGGAAAGTTCGTTTATATGAATCACCTGCCCGAAGAAGCCGTCCACAGCATTATCTATAAGTCCAATGACGGCTATTATTTACAAAACAGCCACCTCATTAACGAAGGCCTGGAGCGGGGCGTGACCTTGAGCGGAGGCAATTTTTTCGGTGTCTTCTCCGAGGACTCAGGTCACTGGTTGACCCAGGTTCGCCCGGTTTACGACCATAACGGACGTTTTTCGGCCTATCTGAGTATCCATTATTCCTTAAATTCCCTGTCCCTATCCGATACCAATGTGATCTTAGGCCTGGCGGTTATGCTCCTTATGGGTATTTTGGTAGGTGTGGTCATTATTAAAGGCTACGTCAGCCGGGTCACCCGTCCGATCGATCTCCTGGCTGAAGCGGCCAACCGGGTCGGCCAGGGGGACTTGTCTTACCGCATCCAGGTGGACCATGCCGATGATGTCATCATGGGCCAAAGCCACAGCAACGATGACTGGATGAATCTCATCTTGACCTTTAACCGCATGATTGACCAAATCGAGCAACAAAATCTGGAACAAAGAGACTTTGTTGCCTCCATCTCACATGATTTGAGGACACCTCTGACTTCCATATCGGGCTTTATCACGGCCATATTAGACGGGACCATTCCGCCCGAGAAACAAACCCATTATTTGGAAACTGTCCAGGAAGAAACCAAGCGCCTGACCTCCCTGGTCCAAGATATGAATACGACTATTCGCCTGGAAAATAACCAGGAAAACATGGCCAAAGAAAACTTTAACATCAATGCCCTTATCCATAAGGTTATCGAATCGCTCCGTGTTCTTTTGGATGAAAAAAACATCCAGGTCCAAATCAACTTTAAAGATCCCGAGAAGAATGAACGCCTGGTCTACGCCGACCCCAAGCAAATTGAGCGGGTCCTTTATAACTTGATTTCCAACGCCATTGAGTTTTTAAGTCAGGACGGTATTATTTTAGTAACCACCAGGACCCAGGGTTCTAATCTTCTGATTACGGTTGAAGATAACGGCCCCGGTATTAGGCCCGAAGACCTGCCCTATGTTTTCGACCGTTTTTATAAGTCGGACAAGTCCAGAACCGGGCGCAAAGGATCCGGCCTGGGTTTATATATTTGTAAGAAAATACTCCAGAGCCACGGCCAGTCTATCTATGCCGGCCGGTCCGACCTAGGTGGGGCCAAATTCGAATTTACCTTGGCTTTGGGAAAATAGGAAGTAGGTTGAAGTGACCGATTGGATGACCAAAAGACGGCCCTACGGCAAACGCCAGGCCCGCATGATTATAGACAGACTTATTGGCTTATACGGCCTGCCGGAAACGACTCTAGACGATAAGGATGATCCCTGGCGCCTCCTGGTAGCCGCCATCCTGGCAGCCCAGTGCACCGATGAACGTGTGAACAAGGTAACGCCTTATCTCTGGGAAACTTACCCGACCATGGAAGATATCAGCAAGGCCGAGCCAAAGGCTATAGAGCCTATTATTAAAAGTTGCGGCCTTTACCGAAATAAGGCCAAAAACATTCACCTAGCTTCTCTCTATCTTTTGGAGCACCATCAAGGCCAAGTCCCTGAGACTCTGGAGGAATTATTAGAAGTCCCCGGTGTCGGCAGGAAGATTGCCAATCTGATTCTGGGCGACAGCTTCGGCAAAGAAGCTATTGTAGTGGATACGCATTGCAAGAGACTTTCTAAACGCATTGGCCTGACGGACGCCGACGACCCTTATAAAGTGGAGCAAGACCTGGTCCAAAAGGTCCCCGAGGAACATTGGACCGATTGGGGGCACCTGATGGTGACACACGGGCGAGCCGTTTGCATGGCCAGAAGCCCTCAGTGTGATGCTTGTGTGGTTCAAGATATTTGCCGGGAAGGTAGGAAAGTGTGGCGGGAAAGTCAGAACAAGTAGGCGCCGGGACCAAAAGACAGTGGGACCTGCCCGTAACGAGCCTAAAAGGTATTTCCAAAGCCAGGGCCAAGCAGCTGGAAAAGCTCGACATCACGACACTGGGTGATTTGGCCTGCCATTTTCCCAGGCGTTATGAAGACTGGACTTCTATAAGGCAGATTGCCGACCTGGAAGACGGTGAAGACGGTGTTTTTTTGGGCCGGGTCCATAAGTCCCCTACGCTTTTTCGCCAAGGTAAACGTTCTATCTTGCAAACATCATTGGTTGACCCTTCAGGGACCATTAAAGGTGTCTGGTTTAACCAACCCTACTATCAAGACAAGTTGATTCCGGGAGACATTTATTTGTTTCGCGGCAAGATTAAACGTCAGGGACGGACTTTCCAAGTAACGAATCCGCAGTTCGAGGCCCAGCCCCAAGCCATTTTCCAAGGTCCCGGAGAGGATATGGCCGAATCTTTGGCCAATACCTTTGTAAGACCGGTCTACCCCACCACCCAAGGCCTTAGCCAAAATATGTTGAGGCGCTTCGTGGACCAGGCTTTGGCCAAAGTTCAAGACGAAATCGCCGAAGTCCTGCCTCAGGAGATTAGGAAAGATATGGAGCTGGCCAGCCTGGCTTGGGCCTTCGAGCAGATCCACCACCCCGACCAATTAGCCAATTATCAGATTGCCCGGAGACGATTAGCCTTTGATGAGCTCTTATACCTTCAGTTGGGACTTCGCTTAAGTCAGGAAGACAGCCTGAAGAAAAAGGCGCTTCCCTTAGACTTGGCCCTGCATCCGGAAGTCCTACAAGCCCTCCAAAGCTATATCAAGACCCTGCCTTTTGAACTTACATCGGATCAGAAGAAGGCTCTGGAGGCCATTTTAAAAGACATGAATAAGGCCGTTGCTATGAACCGCCTCCTCCAAGGCGACGTAGGATCGGGTAAGACCATAGTGGCCTTTTTGGCCATGTATGCCCAGGGGCTTTTGGGCCGCCAGACCGCCATGATGGCGCCGACGGGAATTTTGGCCAAGCAGCATGAAAGGAATTTTCGCAAGTTTTTCCCGAACTTAGGTGAAGACAGCATTGCCTGTCTAACGTCCGACTTACCGGCCAAAGAGAAAAATAAAATTTACGATCGTCTGGAAAAAGGAGAGATTCTCTATCTTTTCGGAACGCATGCCCTGATTCAAAGCAAGGTCGTTTTTTCGTCCCTGGCTTTGGCCATTACCGATGAGCAGCACCGTTTCGGTGTGAAGCAGCGTCTTAAGTTGAGCAAGGCCGAGGAGGCCCATATCCTGGTTATGTCGGCTACACCTATTCCCAGAACCTTGGGCTTAGTGATTTACGGAGACTTGGACGTATCGGTTTTGGCCGAGAAACCGCCCGGCCGAAAGCCGGTCCGAACCTACACGGCTCGGACCAAAGATATCCCCCGCTTAAACCAGCTTATCCACCGTTTTGTGGAGCAAGGTGAACAGGTCTACATCGTCTGTCCCATGGTCCAAGAATCCGACAGCTCCGATCTGCAGTCAGCCGAAAGTCTCTATGAAGAGCTTTCTAAGAGAACCTTTCCCGATCTGGGCGTGGGTCTGGTACACGGCCAACTCAAAGAAAAAGATAAGAATCAGGTTATGGAGGATTTTCTGGACCAAAAAATCCAAATCCTCGTGTCGACCACAGTGATTGAAGTCGGCGTGGATAACCCCAGAGCCTCCTTGATGATTGTTGTAAATTCCGAACGTTTCGGCCTGGCCCAACTGCACCAGTTAAGAGGCAGAATCGGCCGAGGCAGCAGGGAGTCTTTATGTGTCCTCCAAAGCGATGTAGGCGAGGGCTTGGCCAGGAAGCGCTTAACGACCATGTGTCGGACCGATGACGGGTTTAAGATTGCCGAAGAAGACCTTCGTTTGCGTGGACCCGGTGACTTTTTCGGAACCAGGCAGCACGGCCTGCCCGGCTTTCGTATGGCAAACTTATATGAAGACCAAGACATTATCAGGAGTAGCTCGGAGATCGCCCAAGAGCTCCTGAACCAAGATCCTGACTTAAGTCTGCCGGAGCATAAGGGCCTTTTGGAAAAGGCCAAAAGCTTTCTTATTCAAAGAGAGCAATGAGGGAGTGTAAGATTTGCCCAGAGTGATTAGCGGCAAGGCCAAGGGCCTTATATTGAAAAGTTTACCGGGCAAAGCCACCCGCCCCAGCTTGGACCGGACCAAGGAAGCGGTTTTTTCTATCCTGCAGGACACTTATGTGGGAGGCCTGGTTTTGGATCTTTATGCCGGTTCGGGTCAGCTGGGTATTGAGGCCTTGAGCCGGGGAGCCGAGCGGGCGGTCTTGGTGGACCAATCGGGTAAAGCCGTTCAAATCGTGAAAGAAAACCTGGAAAAGACCCGCCTGAAGGAAAGGGCCGATGTCTATAAAATGAACGCCTTATCCTGGCTTAAAGGTTCGGGTAAAGCTTTAGAGAAATCTTTTCATGTTATTTTTTTTGATCCGCCTTATGAAATCACTTTGGCCGAATTAAAAAAACTCGGCCCTTACTTAGAAGCTTTGCTGGCCCCGGGAGGCATCTTGGTAGTGGAGTCGGAAAGCCACGGCTTCCCCTTAGAAAAATACGAGGCCGCCATGCCCAATATCCCCCTGGTTAAACATTGTAAGTACGGTTCGGCAATGGTATCATTTTATAAAATAAGTGACGAGACAGGGGCCTAGAAAAGGCTCTGATGCACTTAGAGGAGGATGGCTTATTAAACGAAGAGAGTTTGTGTATCCGGGAAGTTTTGATCCCCTGACCAAGGGCCATGTCAACGTGGTTTCCAGGGCGGCTCAGCTGTGCGATATCCTCCATGTCGTTATTTTGACCAATCCCTCGAAAAAACCTGCCTTTACGGTAGAACAGCGCATGGAGATGGCTAAACTTTGCCTGAGCAAGTGGGCTAATATCAGAGTGGATTCTTACCAGGGACTTCTGGTCGATTATATGCGAGATAAGTCTATACATGTGGTGGTCAGAGGCCTCAGGTCCGAGTCGGATTTCCGCTTCGAGACCGAGATGGCGGCGACTAACGCTTTGATGTATCCCGAATACGAGACCATCTTGCTGCCATCCAAGACCGACTATTCTTTCACCAGCTCCAGCATGGTGCGAGAAGTGGCTTCTTACGGAGGCGATATTTCCAAAATGGTGCCCCCGGAGATTTTACCCATAGTCGAGGAACGTTTTAAGCAATCAGAACAGTAGTTTTCAGCAATAGAAGGAGATAAGCATATGGCCGATATCGATAATTTGAACAACAGAGTGGATTCGGACGAAGATTTGAAGGACACTTATGAATTAGTAGAACGTCTGGAGCAAATGATTATTCAAGCCAGATCGATACCCTTTTCGTCCAACTGTATGGTAGACCGAGAAGAGGCATTGGTTCTGGTGGGCCTTATTCGCGACGGTTTGCCGGTAGAATTGAAACAGGCCAAGTGGCTACTGGACCAGAGCCGTGAGCTTTTAGAGACTGCCCGTCAGCAGGCTACCGAGATTGTAGAAGATGCTCAACATGAAGTGGCCAAAATGATTGACGAGCACGAGATTACCCAGCAGGCCAGACGCTATGCGACTGAAACCGTCCAGGATGCCAACCGTGAAGCCGAGTCCATCCACGAGGCGGCCATCTCTTATACCGAACAGCGTTTGACCCATCTGGAAGATCAACTAACCGAGATTCTGGTGACTGTGCGCAAGAATAAGAAAGACCTGCAGGACAATCCTTAAGGCTTAACCGGAAAGGTAAATAAAACATGGAACAATCGCAGTTGACCTTTTGGAACGGCTTAAGTCGTCCGAAACGCATAGTTGCTCTGGTCTTAACCATAGTGATTCTGTTCTTCTTTATTGTAGGTATTGTGTCCGGCATCGGCTTTATTAAAGATAAAGTCGGCACCATGGATACACCGCAAGAGGCAGGCGAGACCTTACTTAAGACCGTTAAGTCTAACGACTATGCTAAGTATCAATCCCTCTTAGCCCAAGACAGTTTCGTCAGAGAAGACCGCGAGCTTTTCGATAAGCTCCGTGACGCTGTGATGAAGAACGAGGATGCCATGGTTTCGAATTTTGTCCTGATTCGCCTGGAGAACGGCCGTCAATACCTCTGCTCTCTGTTCTACGATTCGGCGAAAAAAGAATTCTCCTTTAGGACCATTAACGAAGTACCTGCGGCCATGCAAGACCTCTTCGTATCCTAGTAGGACTTGGTCAGACAGAATCGGCTTACTCTTTTAAGGAGTCCATATGAAAGAAAAACTTAAGATAGGTGTTTTGTTCGGCGGCCGGTCGACGGAGCACAGTATTTCTTGTCGTTCGGCCTGTTCCATGCTGAAAGCTTTGGACGCTACAGGCCATAGTCTCTACCCGGTGGGAATCAGTAAAGAGGGTGACTTTTATGCTTACGACGGGCCTTATGAGGCGCTTTTGGACGGTAGCTGGTTGGATCTGGCCAAAGCCAAGGCCGATAAAGCCACGCCTCAAGCTCGGGACCTTCAAAGTCCCGCTTCTTTTATCCGCTACCATTTCGGTGGTGTGATTCCTGATGTTATCATCCCTTGCTGCCACGGCATCAATTGTGAAGACGGCGTTTTGCAGGGCTTTTTGGAAATGGCGGGCATCCCCTATGTGGGCGCCGGTGTCCTGGCATCCGCCTTAGGTATGGACAAGGCCATGGCCAAAATCGTCTTCGGCCATGCCGGTATACCTCAAGTGCCTTATGTTCTGGCTTTAAGAGAAGAAATTGTAGTTGAGCCAGACAAGATATTAGACGCAATCGAAGAAAAGCTGGCCTATCCGGTTTTTCTCAAGCCTTCTAATGGAGGCTCTTCCGTAGGGACCATGAAGGCTCAAGACAGGCAGAGTCTTTTGAACGCTTTGGCCTATGTCAGCCAGTTTGACCGCAGAGTCTTGGTGGAAGCTTTCGTTGATGCACGAGAGGTTGAAGTGGCGGTTAAGGGTAATTTAGACCCGGCTTTGGCCCAGCCCGGAGAAATCGTTAAAGACGAATCGGTGGCCTATTACGACTATGAAACCAAGTACCTGGCAAGTAGCGGAGCCAAGCTGGAAATACCCGCCCATCTGCCTCAGGAGATCTTAGAGACCTTGCAGATACTGGCGGCCAAAGCCTATCGGGCCATCGGCTGTACCGGCCTTTGCCGAGTCGACTTCTTCCTTGATAAAGAAGGTCAAATCTACCTAAACGAGGTCAACACCATGCCCGGCTTTACCTCTATAAGCCTTTATCCTCAGGCCTGGGCCGCAGAAGGTCAGACTATGGCCGAGCTCTTAGAAGAACTTTGCTTTTTGGCCATAGAGCTTAAGGCTATTAATCAGAAAAACTTACATGAAGGGGGATCGAATGGCTAAGTATTTGCCCGCCTTAATTGACATTCGTAACAAGCAGACGGACGAAGACGGCGATTCTAACGAGATCAGGGTAAGAACCGAGGGGAAACTCTATTATCTGGAAAATGAGACAGTACTCTACTATCAGGAAGAGGGTACCTCGCCGGACGGAGAAGCCAGCTTTTTCCTGACCATACCTAGAAACAGTGAGAAAAAAGCGGCTAAGATGGTTCGCTTCGGAGAGGAGCGCATGACCATCCACTTTGAAGAAGGTACCCTATGGGAAACGGCCCTGGTGACACCCTTCGGTAATCTCAACATCTTCTTTAATACGCAGAAGATGGATTATGACTTAAACGAAGACCAAGGCCGTATACAGATTGAATATACTATGGAATTAAGCCGACAAAACCCTATTCGTAACGCTATCGACATTCGCTACAAGGTTTTGTCCGCTAACAAAGAATGGGAGGAGGAAAGATGAAAGCCGTAAAGTTTGAGATAAAACCGCTCTTGACTGAGCCGGGGTCTTTGATGGACATCAGCTTCGGACCCGAACAGGAGCTAAACATTGAGGATTACGAGGCCTATCATTTTACAAGCCCTTTGTCTTTTAAAGGTGACCTCTTATCGGAGGACAGCGGGATTCTGATATTGGAAGGTAGGCTTTCTATTGATTATGAAGCGGAATGTGTTCGCTGCCTGGCACCTATTAAAGATACGTTCGAGTGTGACGTAAGAGAATACATTTATCCTTTGGACTATAAGACCCATATGCAAGACTTGTGGGACTTGTCGGACGAAGAGGCGGAGGACTTGCCTGACCCTGAGATGGATCCCGATGAGTTTCTCTTCCATGACGGGTCCAGGGTGGACTTGACCAAGGCCTTAGAAGATCTTTTGATTTTGAATTTGCCTATAAGTCCCTACTGCTCGGATGACTGTCCGGGGCTTTGTCCGGTCTGCGGAAGGCGAAAAGATGACCCGAATTGTCATTGTGACGACGAAAATATTTCAGATAGCCCTTTCGCAAAACTAAAAGACTTGCTATAATGGAGAACGTTCACGAAAAAATGAGAGAATGGGAGGGGAGAAAATGGCAGTACCTAAGAGGAAATGGTCTAAGGCTAGAACCAGAAGACACCATGCTAATTGGAAATTGCAGCCTTTGAATTTAGTAGAATGCCCACAATGTCATGAACTTAAGATGACCCATCGCGTTTGTAAGAATTGTGGTTACTATAAGGGCGAAGAAGTTGTAGCCCAGGACTAATAGGCGATAACTTAAGTCTATAGTGTTTATGAGACAGCGTGAGGCCTTGCTTCACGCTTTTTTAATAAGTGAGGACAGACCATGCAAAGGGGCGTAGTTGCCGTGGTGGGCCGGCCTAATGTCGGCAAATCCAGTTTTTTTAATTATTTGGTCGGTGAGAAAATCTCTATTGTAGATGACGTGCCTGGCGTGACAAGAGACCGGATTTACAGCCGGGCGGAGTGGTTGGACCGGGAGTTTTTGCTGGTCGACACCGGGGGTTTGGAACCTGAGAGCGAAGACAATATGCTAAAGGAGATCCGAGCCCAGGCGGAGCTTGCCATTGAAATGGCCGACTGCATCATTCTCATGGTAGACCAGAAGGTGGGCCTTCAGCCGGGCGATGAGGATATCGCGCAGATTTTAAGGAAGTCCGGCAAGCCCGTGGTTGTTGCTGTGAACAAGTGCGATGTGCCCGGAGACCTGCCGCTTAATTTTTATGATTTCTACCAGCTGGGTTTCGACCATGTGCACGGTATATCGGCTGCCCACGCTTTGGGCATAGGAGACCTTTTGGATGATGTGGTCGCTTACTTGCCCGAGATTTCAGACGAGGAAGAAGAAGAGGCCATCCGGGTGGCTATTATAGGTAAGCCCAATGTCGGCAAGTCTTCTTTGGTCAATAAGCTCTTGGGCGAAGAACGGGCTATTGTATCGGACATGCCGGGGACGACCCGCGACGCCACCGATACGCCGCTTAAGAATGCATATGGCAATTACATCCTGGTCGATACGGCCGGTATGCGCAGAAAGAGCCGCATTAATGACGCCCTGGAGCGTTATAGTACCATGCGAGCCGTGGGTGCTATCGAGAAGGCCAATGTCTGTATTCTGATGATAGACGGTACGGAAGGCATAAGTGAGCAGGATACGAAAATTGCCGGCCTGGCTCATAATGCCGGCAAGGGGATTATCGTTTGTGTCAACAAGTGGGACCTGCCACAGGAAGATAAGGCTTTCCCGGCCGAAGAGATGCGGAATCAGATCATGGAAACACTGGCTTTTATGCCTTATGCGGAGATTATTTTTATCTCGGCCAAAACCGGTCTTAAGATTAACCGACTCTTTGAAGAGATTAATTTGGTCTATGAGAGCCAACGCAAGAGAATTCCCACCGGTCAGCTTAATGACCTAATCGGGGAGGCTCAGCAGATGCTGCAGGCACCGGGCTATAAGGGACGAAGACTCAGAATCCAGTATGCGACACAGGTTGCGGTAGAGCCGCCGACCTTTGTCTTCTTTGTCAACAGTGTAGACCTGATGCATTTTTCTTACGAACGTTATTTAGAAAATCAAATCCGGCGAGCTTTCGGTTTTCCCGGAACTTCGCTACGCTTTATTTTGCGCGAACGCAAAAAAGAAAAGAGGAATTAATACTATATGCCTAATACAACAAACGGGGCCGGAGCATTCCGTAATGTCGCTATCGTTGCTCATGTAGACCATGGCAAGACCACCTTGGTGGACGCAATGTTAAAAGGAGCCGGAACTTTCCGGGCCAACGAAGCCGTTTCCACCCGTGTGATGGATTCCAATGATTTAGAAAGAGAACGGGGCATTACCATTTTGGCCAAAAACACGGCCATTCAATATGGGCCTACCCGCATTAATATAGTCGATACACCCGGACATCAGGACTTCGGCGGTGAGGTCGAACGTGTCTTGAAGATGGTGGATGGTGTCTTGTTGGTCGTAGATGCCTTCGATGGCCCCATGCCGCAGACCCGTTTCGTCCTGCACAAGGCCCTGGATTTGGGCCTCAAGGTCCTGGTGGTCATTAACAAGATTGACCGACCGGATGCCAGGCCCGAAGAAGTCTTGGACCTGTGCTTAGACCTTTTCATCGAGCTCGAAGCGGACGATGCCCAGTTGGATTTCCCCGTTGTGTATTGTTCGGCCAAAGAAGGCTATGCCTGCCTGAGTTTGGATGAGTTAGAAGAGGCCAAGGCCCATCCTTCTATGCAACCGCTTCTGGATAAACTTTTGGAAGAGATTCCGGCACCGACCGGTGTGGCGGAAGGCCCCTTGCAGGTCTTGGTCAGCAATATTGAGTTTGACCCCTATGTCGGCCGTATTGCCATAGGCCGGGTAGACAGAGGTGTGGCCAAGCAAAACCAGGCCTTAACGATTATTCGCAAGGGCGAAGAAGGTCACAGGCAGGGTAAGATTGCCAAGCTCATGCGCTTTGCGGGCTTGGGCAAAGAAGAGATTAACCAGGCTCCGGCCGGCGAAATTGTGGCCATAGCCGGTATCAGTGATGTGGAAATCGGAGAGACCCTTTGTGATGTCGACCATGCCGAGGCTTTGGACTTCGTAAAGATAGACGAACCCACCATTGCCATGACCTTTAGTGTCAACGACTCGCCTTTGGCCGGCCAAGAAGGTAAATACCTGACGTCCCGTCACTTAAGAGATCGACTCTTCCGCGAATTGGAGAAAAATGTGTCCATGCTGATCGAGGAGACCGACACGGCCGATGCCTTCGTAGTGAAGGGCAGAGGAGAGTTGTCCTTATCTATCCTTATTGAAACCATGCGAAGAGAAGGCTATGAGCTGCAAGTCTCTAAGCCCCAGGTTATCGTAAAAGAAATTGACGGCCAGAAGATGGAGCCGGTCGAAGAACTTTACATCGATGTCCCCGAAGACTTTGTCGGCGTGGTAATAGAGAAATTAGGCAACCGCAAAGCCGAGATGACCGAAATGAAGGCCGGCAACAGAGGCTACACCCGCATGGTCTATACAATTCCGACCCGAGGCCTCATCGGCTATAGGTCCGAATTTTTGACCGACACAAAGGGCAACGGTATAATGAATTCCGTTATAAAAGACTATGAACCTTGGAAGGGACACATTGAGGCCAGGGCCTCAGGCGTCCTGGTCGCTACAGAATCAGGCGAGGCTGTAACCTACGGTCTTCATGGTGCCCAGTCCAGAGGCGAGCTCTTCATAGAACCCGGAACTAGGGTCTATGAGGGCATGGTCGTAGGCAGGACCAACCAGACCGAGGATGTGGTGGTCAATGTCTGCAAGAAGAAGCACGTTACCAATATGCGTGCAGCCGGGGCGGATGAAGCCCTCAGACTGGTGACCCCGGTCCAGCTAAGCTTAGAGCAGTTTATGGAGTTTGTATCGGATGATGAGCTTTTAGAGATAACCCCCCTTCATCTGAGACTCCGCAAGAAAATACTGGATACCAATCTCCGGGCCAAGGCCAGGAGCCGGGTAAAGAAGGAGAAAGATGCTAACGAATAGGCTCAAAGGCATTATCATCACCTTTGTCGTTCTGATCTTATTGGCCTCCGGCCTTTATGTCGGCTTTAACAGCGGTTATAAATTTATCCTGAACCAAGACGAACTGGAGAAGGTGGCCAAGCAGGCAGAAATTGCCGAGCAAAACCCCAATCAGACCAAGCCGACCGAGACCGATACGGACGGGGGTGAATTGACCCAGAAGACCGAAGCGACCGGAAAAAACGATATCCGGCCGCCTCGTCATATCAAGAAGGATACCCCGGGTGCTGTTGAGATTTATATTAAGTCCGGTTGGGGTACATCCGAGATAGCCGAGGCCCTGATGGCCAAGGGCATTATCGATGAGAAGCTGCCTTTCAGCGTCATGGCTAAGTTAAACGGCTTCTCGGCCTCCTATCAGATGGGTACCCATTATGTTCTTAAAGGCATGGACTACAATGAGATTATGTATAATTTGAGCCTTCCGGCCGAACGTGCCAAGATTATTTTCTACGAAGGTTTCAGTTATATCGATATCAAGAATGCCTTGAGAAAAGAGGGTGTCAACTTTAACGAGGAGAAGATGGACAGCCTTGTCAAGAACTCCTCTATCTTTGCCGACTATTCGTTTATCCGAAACCTCCCCACCGACCAAAAGGAGCGTATCTTCTTCTTAGAAGGTTATCTCTTCCCAGATACCTATTCTTTTGACCTTAATGCCGACGAGGAAGAAATCATCAGAACTTTCCTCAGCAATACCGAGAATAAATTAGACAACGAGAAATTTAAAGAAAGAGCCGAGTACATGGGCATGACCATGGACGAAGTGATTACCTTGGCCTCCGTCATCCAGAATGAGGCCGGAACTCCCTTAGAAATGTATAAGGTTTCCAGAGTCTTCCATAACCGTATGGATAACGAAGACCTCCTCCAGTCCTGCGCCACGATTAACTACTTAAGGCAATTAGAAGGCCTTCCCAAGGTCTGGTATGCGACCCAGGAAGAAGCGGCCAGAGACAGCCACTACAACACCTATAAGTATGCAGGTTTGCCTGCGGGACCTATTTGCAATCCGGGATTAGAAGCGATTCAAGCCGCACTTTATCCGGATATCAAGGAACCTTACGTTTACTATTTCGTGGCCAAAGGTGACGGCACCAATGCCTTTGCGACCAATTTGGCCGATCACGAAGCCAACATAGCCCAATACGAAGATAATTGGACCAATGAAAGAATCTATTAGTAAAAATTCTGTTTTAAAACCTGAACTCTTACTGCCTGCCGGAGACATGGAAAAACTAAAAGCCGCCTTTACATTCGGGGCCGATGCCGTGTATTTTGCAGGAGAGCATTTCGGACTAAGAGCCGAACAGACCTCTTTTAGTAAAGATGAGATGAAAGAAGCCATGGCCTATGCGCACAGCTTGGGCAAGAAGGCCTATGTGACGGTGAACAGCCTGGCCCATGAAGACGATTTAAAAGGCTTGGATGCTTACATCGTCTTCTTAGAGTCCATTGCGGTCAATGCCGTAATCGTGTCGGATCCGGGCATTTTATCGCGCTTTAGAACCCTGGCTCCGGAGATTGAAATTCACATTTCAACCCAAGCCTCTACCTGTAACAGTGCGTCTTGTAAGTTTTGGTACGACCAGGGTGTGAAGCGTGTCGTTTTGGCCAGAGAACTGAGTCTTTCTGAAATTCGCCAAATCAGAGCAAATATTCCGCCCGATATGGAGCTGGAATGTTTTGTACACGGAGCCATGTGTATGGCCTATTCCGGCCGCTGCCTCCTATCCAATGTCCTGACCGGCAGGGATGCCAACCGTGGCCGTTGTGCCCAACCTTGTCGCTGGGAATGGACCTTGCAAACCAGGGGGGAACGGGATGAAATCCACGTGGAGGAAGATTCCGAAGGCGCGTATTTCTTCAATTCCAGAGATCTTTGCCTTATCGACCATATCCCCGAATTATTGGACGCCGGCATCAACAGCCTCAAGGTGGAAGGTCGTATGAAGGGCGCTTTTTATGTGGCGACGGTGGCCAAAAATTACCGAGCCGCTCTGGACTCTTATCTGGAGGATCCGGAAGCATATCAAATGAATCCTTTGTGGCGAGAGGAGCTAGATCAGATGGTTCACCGGACCTATGATACGGGTTTTTACTTTGATAAGCCGCAGGAGGACCCCAAGGTAGACTTAGAGAGGTCTTATCATAAAGAGGCCACTGTTTGTGGCAGAGTATTAAAAGACGGGCCGGAAAGGATTTACTGCAGCCAAAGAAACAAACTGTATGTAGGCGACGAAGTAGAAATTATCCGTCCTCAGGGACCTAATTTGAAACTTCGCATAAGCCGCATGCAAGACGAAGAAGGAGAGGCTATAGAAACAACCCCCCACCCAAAGATGGGCTTTTTCCTTTTCCATGGGGACCTTAGCTCGGATGACCGGTCTGAACCTATCCCGGCCGGATCTTTCATTAGGCGAGAAGGCGATAAGGATACGCCCCGCGTTTAAGCTGTTAAGCGCGACTGGCCAAAGTCATAAAGAAAAGTATCAGCAGACCCAGCATATACTTCCAATCCGCAGGGAACCATTGTTCCTGGCGGAGACGGCGGTAGAGCGGGTCTGTTTTTTGTCCTTGGCCTTCACTGGCCAGATTCAGAAAATAAGAAGTTAAAGGCAAGAGGACGACCAGGGAGACCAAAGTCGCAATAATAGAAGCATAGAGAATATTTTTGCCGCCCGATCCTACGATGCTCAAGGATGACGTTACCATGGGTAAGATGGGCTGTACGATGAGAAAGGTAATCTTCATTACCAGGTGGGATCCCATGGTGATGTAAAGATTATCGCTCTTATCGCGCATATAGCTTAGGTAAAGGCCGGCCAGGAAGGGCGCCAGGATGAAGAAAGGTGTGCTTTGGAAGAGGGCAAAGGCCGTAGCGGTCAGGAAGATACTGAGCGCATGGCGGCCGGATAAAGATAAAGAGCTTTGGATGAGCCCTCTGAACATGAACTCCTGGCCTACGGCCGGAATAAAAGCCGTTACCAAGAAAATAAGGATGATCATGAGAGGCGAGCCCTTGGGGATTTGGCCGAAAAGAGAACTTGACTGAGGGCTGAAACCTAAGAGGTTCAAGGCATAAAGACTGATGTTGTTGATGCCGGTAAAGGCCAGGGCAAGGGGGACACCGGTTAAAAAGCCCAGGATATAAGTGAAGGGGCGGTGCGATGTCCGACCCATAACGAGTATTCGGTCCATCTTGTAAAAGCGCAGGACCAAATAAGTAGGCAAAAGGACAGCGAATACTTCGACCAGCAAATTATAAAAGAGATAGCCGTTAAGCTGGTCCTTGTGGATTTTCAGAAGATTCTGGGGTAAAAGAGCCCACAGGGCGATAAGGAAAATACCGATTAAGGCATGCAAGAGCAGGAGTGTACCCGCAGCACCTCTTTGCCTTCTCAGTAAAAGGACTTGCTGCTTACGGCGTTCTACCGGCGACAAGCTGTCCAAGCTGAT
This sequence comes from Oscillospiraceae bacterium, assembly GCA_029983685.1. Classification (GTDB taxonomy): domain Bacteria; phylum Bacillota; class Clostridia; order Saccharofermentanales; family Fastidiosipilaceae; genus JASBZA01. Next base: position 23,545 of record JASBZA010000018.1, read on the forward strand.
GGGTTTGAACTCACTGGCCACGGAAGCTTTGAAAAGCGTCCAGAAAGAGTTGCTTTTGTCTTTGGGGGGTTTAACCTTGGCTTTTTGGGGCTTTTTTTCGGGAGACGGAGTGGGCCGAGGAGTTGCTTCTTCTTCAAGCTCTTTAGCCTCTTCCGCCTCTTCTGTAGAAGCTATTTCGCTGTTTTGAGTTTCATTTTCCTCAGAAAGAGACTCTTCTTTATCTGAAGATTCTGCCTTTTCTTCATCCGTTTCTTTAGTTTCGGTTTTCACTTCAGCCGGGATGCTTTCGTCGGTCATTTCTTCGGTCGGAGCATTGGCCTCGGCCTTTTCCTTAGGTTTCTCTTCGGCAGGCGAAAGGGCTTGAATACGTCGGACTTGCAGGTTAAAGCGTTCCTTAGGAAGGTGCTCCCCCTGAGCTTTTTCATTCGTTGTAGCTTCGGATTCCGGTGTCGTATCTGTATTGTTATTGGGATTTATGTTCTGGTCTTGGTCTGTCATGACTTGGCTTTGATTTCCCCTTCTTATTTGTTCACAAATTATAGCAACAATAGCCTATAATATACAGGAATTTTAAAAGTAAAAGGAACGAAAGATATGGGAAAAGAAAAAAAGCGTGTAGAAAGCATTACACCTCGCGACGAAGATTTTGGCCGTTGGTATACGGATGTAGTGATTCAAGCGGCCCTGGTTGATTACAGCTCGGTCAAGGGTTGTTTAATCCTGAGGCCTAACGGCTGGGGAATCTGGGAGAGAATCCAGCACGTCTTAGACGGCATGCTCAAGGCTACCAGCCATCAGAACGTGGCCATGCCCATGTTTATCCCAGAATCTCTTTTGGAGCGCGAGAAGGACCACGTAGAAGGTTTTGCACCTGAAGTTGCCTGGGTCACACACGGCGGTGACGAGGAGCTGGAAGAAAGACTTTGTGTAAGACCTACGTCCGAGACTTTATTCTGTGAGCACTACGCTAAGATTGTTCAGTCTTACAGAGACTTGCCTATTCTTTACAACCAGTGGGTGTCGGTAGTCCGTTGGGAAAAGTCAACCCGCCCCTTCCTCAGAACCCGTGAGTTTTATTGGCAAGAGGGCCACACGGTTCACGCGACGGAAGAAGACGCTATGGAAGAAACACTTCGTATGTTAGACGTCTACACCGATTTCTGTGAAAACTATTTGGCCATGCCCGTTATCCGCGGCCAAAAGACCGACAAGGAAAAATTTGCCGGTGCCCAGAAGACATACACCATCGAGGCTCAGATGCATGACGGTAAGGCACTTCAGTCCGGTACCTCGCACTATTTTGGTGACGGCTTTGCCAGAGCCTTCGGTATCCAATACTCCGACAAGAATAATGAACTTCAGTTTGCACACCAGACCTCCTGGGGTGTTTCGACTCGTCTTATCGGGGCCATCATCATGGTCCACGGTGACGATTCGGGCTTGGTTTTGCCGCCTAAGATTGCACCTACCCAGATTGCCCTGATTCCTATTGCTTTCCATAAGGAAGGCGTTTTGGACAAAGCCATGGAGGTTAAAGCCCAATTAGAAAAAGACTTCACAGTCCTCATGGACGATTCGGACAAAATGCCCGGCTGGAAATTTGCCCAGTATGAGATGGAAGGTATTCCTTTGAGACTGGAGTTAGGTCCCAGAGACATTGAATCCGGCAGCTGCATGGCCGTTCGGAGAGATACCGGTGAGAAGGTCAGCCTGAAGTTAGAAAACCTTAATGCCCAGGTCCAAGAGCTTTTGGATGCTATCCAACAAAACCTCTATGACCGTGCCCTGGCTCTGCGTAATGAGCGAATCTATGAGGTCCATGACTACGAATCTTTCGTGGAAACCGTAGAGAATAAACCCGGCTTTATCCTGGCACCCTGGTGCGATGATCAGGCTTGTGAAGACAAGATTAAGGAAGATACCGGTGCAACATCTCGTTGCATTCCTTTTGATAAGACTCTGGAAGAGGGTGCTAAGTGTGTTTGCTGTGGTAAAGAGGCCAAACACATGGTGTACTGGGGTAAGGCCTACTAGAACTTAAAAGGAGCCCAGCCTTGTCTTTTTCGGCGCCCTGTCGCCACCGATAAATAGTAAAAGGCCCTAAGTGTGCTATAGCACTTAGGGCCTTGTTGTTCTAACGAAGTTTATTTCGGTATTCATTTTAAAACTTTAGCTTTAGAGATTCAGGCAGAACTTGCTGATGTCAACCATCAAAGGCTCGTAGTTCACTCCTCTTCTTTGGAAGTCCGGCTGTGAGGTGGAAAGGTCAATGGCCCTATACACTAAGTTGGCACTGAAAATGACCGAATCCTCCAGGCTGTGGCCGGAGAAGATACCTGCGGTGAGGCAAGAAGCAAAGAGGTCGCCGGTGCCGTGGAGAGAGACTTCATGCAAGGCATGGGGAAATTCTCTGTAGGCAAGATTTTGGCCCATGACGGCATTGTAAATGGTCTTATCACGCTCGATACCCTTCAAGACGACATGCTTGGCACCCATATCGAGGAGGGCCTTAGCAATAGCCTCACCTTGTTCGGGGCTGAGGCTTTGGCCGGGGTAGGGCGTATCCAGGAGAATAGAAGCTTCGGTGAGGTTGGGCGTCAAAATATCCGCCATGGGAACCAGGCGCTTCATCTCATTACACATTTCTTTTGTGTAGGTCGGGTAGGGGGAGCCGTGGTCGCGCATGACCCGGGCAA
>JASBZA010000019.1 GCA_029983685.1 Oscillospiraceae bacterium
GGACTTGAACCCCCGACCTGCTGATTACAAATCAGCTGCTCTACCAACTGAGCTATGCAAGCAATTTGTTTTGAAGCTTGTTTATTCTATCATAAGTTGAACCTAAGTCAACGGGCCGGCCCAAATTGAGCCGGCCTCGTATGGTTCATAAGCTTATTGTTTAGCCAGTTCTGCCAGAGCCTCATCCGGCAACAAAGAATCCACGAAATACTTGGAATCAAAGTCTACCAAATCCTCGGCCCCTTCACCCAAACCTGCGAAGTAAATCGGCAAGGACGATTGATCGGCTACGGCCACGGCTATACCGCCTTTGGCATTGCCGTCCAACTTGGTAATGATAAGTCCGGTGACATTGGCTATGTCCGTGAACGTATGGGTCTGGACAATAGCATTTTGACCGGAAGTAGCGTCTAAAACCAGGAAGCTCTCAATAGCTGCATCAGGTGCTTCGCGTCTGATGATACGCTCAATCTTACCCAGCTCATCCATGAGATTTTTCTTATTATGGAGGCGACCGGCCGTATCGATGATAAGCACATCCGTGTCTCTGGCTTTGGCCGACTGAATACTGTCGTAAACCACAGCTGCCGGATCTGCTCCGGTGTGGCTGGAAATCAAGGGTGTATCGGTCCGCTCGGCCCAAACCTCCAACTGCTCGATGGCTGCTGCCCGGAAAGTATCGGCCGCACACAAGAGGACCTTCTTGCCTTGCTTCTTATAACGCAGGGCCAGCTTACCGGACGTGGTGGTCTTACCTGTACCGTTGACCCCTACCATAAGAATAATATTGAGTTTACCGGGAACAAGCTCGAAGGTTTGGTTTTCGCCCAGAATGTCGACCATGCTTTCTTTTAAGGTTTTAAGGACAAATTCTGTAGACTTCTTACCTTGCGACTTCATTTGGCTACGCAGATTTTCCATCAGCTTATCGGTCGTAGCCGCGCCCAAGTCGGCTTGAATCAAGGTCATTTCCAGATCGTCCAACTCCTCCTCATCGAAGAAACCCAGGGACGCTGTAATGGCTTCGACCTGGTGCATGAGGAAATCCCGGGTCTTGGTCATACCTTGCTTAAATTTATCAAATAATCCCATTTCAAAACTCCTTTAACTCTTATCAGTTTTCCAACTTAACCGAGATGATGTTCGATACTCCTCTTTCCTGCATGGAAACACCGTAGATCATCTGGCAGGCTTCCATGGTCCCGCGCCGGTGTGTTACCAAGATATACTGGGTCTGTTTGGCGTTGGCCAAAATATAATCCGTGAAGCGGAAAATATTGGCTTCGTCCAAAGCCGCTTCCACCTCGTCCAAGACACAGAAGGGCGAAGGATTCAGCTTTTGTATGGCAAAGAGCAGGGCGATAGCCGTTAAGCAACGTTCTCCGCCCGACAAAGCCAGCATATTCTGCAATCTCTTACCCGGAGGCGATACCCTGATGTCGATGTTGGAATTCAGGACATCCTTAGAATCATCCAAGATAAGTTCCGCCTGGCCCCCGCCGAAAAGCTCTTGGAAAACCAGATTAAACTGTTCGTTTATAAATTTAAAAGACGATTCGAACTGACTTTGCATGGCCTGAACAATTTCTTTAATTAATTGATCCAAGTTGGCTTTGGCCTCCAAGATATCAGACCGCTGCTTATCCATGAATTCATAGCGTTCGTTAAGACTCTTGCTCTCCTCAATAGCCTGGATATTAACATTGCCCAAAGCTTTGATGGCTTGCCTTAACTCTTTTAATTCTTCACGTGTTTTCGCACTATCGAGGTCTTCTTGATACCATTCGTCCTTGTTGCGGAAGGTCATCTGATAATCTTCCCAGAGTCTGGACCTCAGGTTCATAAGAGCTTCTTCACAATTCTCCAGTCGCTGTTCCAAACGCCCGCTCTCCAGGCCCAACTTGCTCAAATAAGCGCTGATGGTATCCATGTCGCGGCTCTGGTCTTCCAGAACCCGACTGGCCTCATCGCGCCTGGCTTTGGCCTCCTTAATTCTTTCACGAACTTGGTCCAAAGCCTCTTGTAAGTCTTGCTTTTCCCGGTCGCCCGATGCCAAAAAGGCCTCCAACTCCGAAACTTCTTCCGCACGATTAGCCTGATCCTTGGCCCTCACTTCGATTTCTTCTTCTACCCGGCTTAGGTCCGCCCCGGTCCGATTCACCAGGGTTTTGAGGCCGTTTAAGCGCTCATCCCATTGACGGACTTGGATTTTTACCTGATAAAGGTCTTCTTTAAGATTATCCGCAGCTGCCGAAGCGTCTTTTAAGACCTTACTTAAACCGTCCAAGTCCTGCTCGATCTGAGCTTGTTGTTTTTCCATGGCTCGGGCTTCGTCATCGAAAGCATCCAGGGTCTCTTGCGTCTTCAAAAGATCCTTCTCAATAGCTTTTATATCTTCTGAGTTTTGCGTATGCTGGCTTTGAAGCTTAATGAGGTTTTGCTCACACTGCTTGATATGAGACTCTAATACCGCTTCTTCACGGCCCAATTCGGCCAAAGATAAGGTAACTTGGCCCAACTCTTTTTCCTCACGGTCTTTTTTCTCACGACTGGCCTCGAGAGCTTCCTTGAAATGTACCAAGTCCTTTTCGCCGTCACTTATAGCCCTAGTTAAATCGTCCAAAACACGTTTGCGGCTTAAGATGCCGGAATTACTCTGCTTCTTTGAACCGCCTGACATGGAACCACCGGGATTTAACATATCACCGTCCAGGGTACAAATTCGAAGTGAGAAACGTGTTACTCTAGCAATCTCCAAGGCCAAATCGAGATTCTCCACCACGATGGTCCTAGCCAAGGCATATTCTACGGCCGGTCTGATGGCTTCATCAAAGCCCACCAGCTCATGAGCCAAACCCAAATATCCCGGCATGGCCTGAGCCGTCTTAAGGCTATCATAGTGTAAGGGTCTGGAGCTAACCCGATTCAAAGGCAAGAAACTGGCTCTCCCCCATCTTCTTACCTTTAAAACATTGATAAGATTGCGGCCAACGTCTTCCGTTTCGACCACTAAGTTCTGCGCCAGAGCGCCCAAGCTGTTGGAAATGGCTTCTTCATACGCTTGCGGCACTTCCAAAAGATTGGCCAAGGGTCCTAATAAACCCTGGGTCTCCGGTGCTGACTTTTGCTTCTCCTCCATAAGTTTACGGATAGCAAAGCTATAGCCCTCGTAGGATTCTTGCAAATCTTTTTGCGTCTTCAGCTGATAAGACAAGTTATTCAGCTGATTTTCTAAGCCGCTTAAAGCCTTTTCCTTTTGGGCCAAATCGATACGATTCTCTTCTCGGCTCCGCTCTAAGTTTTGCGAGCTCTCTTGTAAGTGCTGCTTCTTATCTCTTAATGCATTTAAAGCTTGCTCCAAGCCGTTACCGGACTCGGTTTCCTTGTTTAACTCCTGATCTACCGAAGATAAATCTCTTTGTAAAAGACTCAGATGAGATTTCAAGACCTCGACATTGGTCTGCTGGCCCTGTTTTCTTCTATCCAGAAGCGAAAGCGATTGCCTGACTTGATTTAATGTATTCTCTAGTGTCTTTTGCTTCTTAAGGTCTTCATCATGAGAAGATAAGTGCTTATCCAGCTTTTCCTTGGTCTCTTTTTCTTGGGCCTTGGCTTCATTCAAGGCATCTTCTACGGTCTGTTTTTCTGCCTCTTGCTTGGCCAAATCCTCTTTTATAGATTTTAATCTATCTTCTAGCTCTTGAGACTGTTTGGAAAAAAGGGCTGCGTTTTCTTCAATCTGCTGTAATTTTTGCCCGGCCAAAATCTTCTTCTGGTCGAAATCTTGGACCGCCCGGCTTTTTAAGCTCTCTTCTCCTTCCAAAAGATCCAAACCCGAACCGGTTTTCTGCAGGTCTTCACGCGCCTGGCCCAGTTTTTCCAGAATCGCGCTCTTTTGCTTTTCGGCGTCTTCTAAGTTTTCTTTGGCCTGATTCAGGTCCAGGCTAAGCCTTTCTTTCTCAGCTTCTTTGCGATCAATATCGTAATATAAAAGGGCCAGGTCTTTGGCCTTCATCTTATCGTGCAGTTCCAAAAACTTTTTAGCCTTTTTCGCTTGGCGCTCCAAAGGCGCACGCTGTTTTTCCAGCTCCCCTAATATGTCGTTTAAACGCACCAGATTCTGCTCGGTATGGGCTAATTTCTTATCAGCCTCGTCTTTTCTAATCTTATACTTACTAATACCGGCTGCTTCATCCAGCATCTTGCGGCGCAGTTCCGCCTTACCGCTCAAGACATCGTCCACTCGGCCCTGACCAATCATAGAGTAGCCGTCACGCCCTATACCGGTGTCTAAGAAAAGCTCGGTAACGTCCTTAAGCCGGCACTTGTTGTCGTTAATAAGATACTCACTCTCGCCGGACCTGTAGATACGTCTGCTAATGCGCACTTCTTCATAATCAATAGAAAGACTATGGTCCGAATTATCCATGGCCAAAGTGACCTCGGCAAAAGACAAGGGCCTCCTGGCACTGGTCCCGGCAAAGATAAGTTCTTCCATCTTATTGGTTCTTAACGTTTTAACAGACTGCTCACCCAAGACCCAGCGAATGGCATCGGTAATATTGGACTTACCCGAACCGTTGGGGCCGACAATAGAGGTGACGCCCTCATGAAACTCTATAACCGTCTTCTCGGGAAAAGACTTAAATCCTTGTAAGGTAAGATATTTTAATCGCACGTCTTAGCCCACTCTTCTAAAAATAATCGGGATGCTTCCTGCTCGGCCTGACGAATCGATTTACCTTTTGCCCCGGTGCAGGTCTTACCCTTATATAAAAGTTCGACCGTAAATTCTCTGTCGTGGGCCGGTCCTTCTTCTAAGACGACTTCAAAACGCAAATCGGGATGTTTATCGAAGCTCTGTACCCACTCGTAAACCTTGCTCTTATAATCGAAAATTAATTTTCCGGCCAAAGCCCGGTCCAATAAGTCACCTAACTGAGCCTCTACAAAGGCCTTAGCGGTGGCAAAATCGCTGTCCAAATAAATGGCCCCGATAAGGGCTTCCATGGAATCTTCGGCGTTGGACCTTTTAAACTTGCCCCCGGTCTTGGCTTCTCCCTGACCGAAACGCATATAGTCCAATAAAGAAATAGAGTCTGCCACCTGGGCTAGGCTCTCACTTCTAACTACCAAAGACCTTATCTTCGTCATCCGTCCTTCGGGAAGGTCCGTTTTCTCAAAAAGCATGGTAGCCACACAGGTACCCAAGACACTGTCACCCAAAAACTCCAGGCGCTGGTTGTCCTTAATACCCAATCCCGGATGTTCATTGGCATAAGAAGGATGGGTCAAAGCTTCTTCCAGCAAAGACCGATTCTTAAAGCGATATTCTATAGTGTTTTCTAATGCACTTAAATCTTTCAAATTCATCCTACTATCATACACCGTGTAAGATATAAAAAACCACAGCCTAGTCATTCAACTGTGGTTTCTCTAAACGGCTCTGATGAAGTTAAGCCAAGTGTTGATGAAACGGCTTATTCTACGTGATCTCTGATGTAGTCGACTGCGTCCCCAACGGTTACAATGCGTTCAGCTTCTTCATCGGGGATAGAAGTGTCGAATTCCTGCTCCAAAGCCATGATGAGCTCAACGATATCCAGAGAGTCTGCATTCAAGTCATCAATGAAATTAGCTTCTAAAGTAACATCATCTTCGTCAACGCCCAGTTGATCAACCAGAATCTCAGTAACCTTGTCAAGAATTTCTTCTGTTGTCATATAAAGTCCTCCGTTAACAATTATTGTAATTCGTTTATTAAGTCAAAAAAGAATATATGGGTTTATTTTGTCTTTGTCAAATGCTTTGCCCAATAGGGGTTATAAATAAGGCTTATTTAACAATCTGGTCAAGTAATTGACGTAATTTTGTAGATTTTAGTCCCTTAGTTCTTGAGTAAATTCTTATTCTTCATAATGTAATCCAGTCCGGACAAGAGGGTCATAAGGACAGCCAGAGCGGTCACAATCAAAGCCAAGGTGCTCACGAAAGATAAGAATCCGTTCATCTTAAAGAAGCCCTGTAAGATGTGGTCAAGCATCAGAAGGATAATTGCCACAATCTGGACCACCATCTTAATCTTACCCAACATAGCCGAAGGGATAACCTTACCTTGCTCGCTACCCAAGAGTCTGATACCGGTGACTGCGAACTCCCTGGCTAAGATGATGATGGGAACCCAGGAAGAAATCTTACCTAACTCAACAAAGGCGATAAAGACGGAAATAATTAATAGCTTGTCGGCTATGGGGTCTAGGAACTTACCGAAGTTTGTCACCAGATTATCTCTTCTGGCAATGGATCCGTCCAAATGGTCGGTATAAGATGCCACCGAGAATAATATCAGGGCAATAAGCATGCCATACTTATTAATGAAGGCATTCCAGCCGTTAGGCCCCAGGAAAGGCATGGGCAACATAAAAATAATAATAATGGGGACCAGAATCATCCTGGTAATGGTCAGCTTATTAGGTAAGTTCATCCTTGTATCACTCCTACTTGCTCATATTCATCCGCTTCTACGATTTCTACCGGACAATACTGCCCCAATGTAACAGCTTCTTCCGTAGGATTCAAGACATAGATGACAGGGTCTACGTCAGGCACCTGCTCCCAGGACCTGGCCACATAGGAAAAGCCGTCATCGGATAGGCCTTCGATTTTCACTTCCAACTTCTTGCCAACCTGGTCTTGTAACTTCTCTAATGAGATACGAGACTGAAGCTCCATCAGGCGTCTGTAGCGGTCCTCTTTAACGCTATCCGCTACCTGATCTTCCATAGAGAAGGCGGGTGTATCTTCTTCCGGGCTGTAAGTAAAGGCTCCTAAACGGTCAAAACGCATCCTTTCTACAAAGTCCAACAAATCTTCAAAGTCTTCTTCTGTCTCACCGGGAAAGCCCACCATCATGGTCGTACGGATGACGGCGTCAGGGAAGGTTTTCTTAATAGACTCAATATGGACTTCTACTTGGGCTATAGATTCTTTACGGTTCATCCGCTTCAAGATTTTGTCCGAGCCATGCTGAATCGGAATATCAAAGTAAGGAAGAATATTCGTGTGCGCCTTCATCACGTCCAGTAACCGGTCATTCAGACCTTCGGCATAAAGATATAAAACTCTGATCCATTTTAAGTTCGGAATGACACTTAACTTCTCCAAAAGGTCAGCCAGGCGTCTTTCTTTATATAAATCCAAGCCGTAGAAGCCTGAATCCTGGGCAACCAAAATCAATTCATCATAACCTTGGTCAACCAGAGCCTCCGCTTCTTCGATAATCTCTTCCATAGGCCTGGATCTGAAAGGACCTCTGATTCCGGGAATTGCACAGAAGGCACAACGATTGGAGCAGCCTTCGGCAATCTTTAGGTAGGCATAGTAAGGTGTAGAAGGCTTACGGTGTATCTCCATATGGGCCAAGACATCCGGTCTCTCATGGCCCAGATAAATTCTGGCCTTAGTGGATTCCGGTTTCTCTTCCTCGTAAAAGTCATAAAGTGCTTCGACAATATCCTTATAGTGCCCTATGCCCATCAAGATATCGGCTTCGGGTAAGTCTTCGGCCATATCCTCTGCGTAGCGTTCAGATAAGCAGCCGGTCACTACCAGGACTTCAGCCTGTCCTTCGGTCTTATAATCCGCCAAATCCAAGATTGTCTGTATGGATTCTTCCTTAGCCGGATTAATAAAACCGCAGGTATTAACAATAAGGACCTGTGCATCAGCCGGATCCTCCACCATGTTAAAACCGGCCTTTTTCAAGTCAAAAGACATACATTCGGCGTCCACCAGGTTCTTAGAGCAGCCCAAGCTGGTCAAATAGACATTCTTCTCTAATATATGCGTGATTGATTTCATCGGTGATTAAATTCCCCTATCTTAGGATTCTTTATAAAGCTTCTCTTTATCCCTAATCCAGGTCAAGGCCAAGTCTGTACCAAAAGCTCTGGATCCGGCCTTTCGTACCAGTCTGGCTAAAGCCTTCTGCCTGGCTTGAGGGTCTTCTTCTCTTAAGTAGGCCTCCAGTAAGTCAGAGGCCTTAGCTTCCATAAATTCCGCACATAATACCCTATCTTCTACGTGTTTGTCTAAAACATCCCGAATGATAGATTCTTTGACGCCTCTATTCTTTAAACGTTTATAAAGGGCCGGGCGTCCTTCCGCCCTGGCCCCTCTTCTCTCTTCCAGAATATATAAAGCCACCTTCTCGTCATGAAGGTAATATCCTTCATCTTCTAAATCGGCTATAACGTCTTCAATGATTTCCGGAGAAAACTCTCCTTCGAGCTTGACTCTGGCCTGGCCTGATGTCCTGACCCGGCCGGCCAGGTAGGTTACGGCCTCCACACGGCAGGCCCGAAACTTCTCCCTATAGGCGGCTTCTTCAGGATCGGGTTTATAAGTCTTCCAGTCCCAAGATGTCATCTATAAGCTCTTCTCCGGTCTTGCCCTTGCCGTCGGGTACCTTGTCTTTAGCGTCCTTATCGGAGGCTTTAGCGGTATCGTCTGCCTCTTCAGCTTCGTCGGTGTCGTCCTTCGTTAAGTCGTACTTGATACGAATGGCATGGTCTATGGCCTTCATACGGTCGGGATTTTCTTCCAACCAGGTCTTGGCATTCTCGCGGCCCTGGCCTATTCTCTCATCTCCGTAGGAATACCAGGAACCGGACTTACGAATGATCCCGGCATCTACACCTACGTCAAGAATACAACCGGACTTCGAAATACCGGTACCGTACATAAGGTCAAATTCCGCTTCCTTAAAAGGAGGCGCCATCTTATTCTTCACAATTCGGACCCTAGTCCTGCTGCCGATAACCTCATCACCATCAGTAATTCTGTCCATACGGCGGACGTCCATACGAACGGAAGAATAAAACTTCAGCGCCCTACCGCCTGTGGTGACTTCGGGACTTCCGAACATAATGCCGACCTTCTCACGTAACTGGTTAATGAAGATAACCACCGTCTCGGACTTGGCGATTACACCTGTGAGCTTCCTTAGGGCTTGAGACATCAAACGGGCTTGAAGACCCACATGAGAATCTCCCATCTCACCGTCAATCTCAGCCTTAGGAACCAAGGCCGCAACCGAGTCCACTACGACAACATCAATAGCGCCGCTTCGGACCAGGGCCTCGGTAATCTCCAGAGCCTCCTCGCCGTTATCAGGCTGAGAAATAATAAGATTATCTGTATCGACACCCAAACGCTCGGCATAACTGGGATCTAAGGCATGCTCGGCGTCCACAAAAGCCGCCGTACCGCCCATAGCCTGAGCTTCTGCCGCAATATGAAGGGCCACGGTGGTCTTACCGGAAGACTCAGGTCCGTAAATCTCGACGATACGGCCGGTAGGCACACCGCCGATCCCGAGTGCTATATCCAAAGACAGAGCTCCGGTAGGGATAGACCTATAAGAAACCTCACCGCGGTCTCCTAAGCGCATAACCGAGCCCTTACCGAACTGGGTCTCAATCTTATTCAGAGCCTGATTAAGCGCCTTCTCGCGCTCTTCCACTGCAACATTACTGACTTCTTCGCCGGACTTGCCGGTTTTCTTACGTGCCATATAATCCTCCGAAAAGTTATTTATTAGAACATTTGTTCTGATTATAATAGAAGAGACTCGCTAATTCAACCAAGAAATGTCCACAAAAGGTCACAAAAAGCCACAGTTAAAGGCTTAAATCTTAGTCACCTATATCCATCATATAAATCCTGAGTAAGGCTAAAGCCTGCTTAACGGCCAGGAGTCTATTTTTCTCCCTGTCACCTTTAAGTTTCTTTTCTACGACTTTTACCCCCTTCGGACCGGCGCAGGCAATATAGGTAAGGCCTACAGGCTTATCTTCCTGCCCCTGAGGTCCGGCATTACCGGTAATAGACAGGCAATAGTCGGACAAAAAGTAGTTTCTCCCCTTAAGTGCCATCGCTTCGGCGCATTGAGGTGAAATGGCTCCGTATTCTCTGATAAGCTCCGGATCTATGCCCAACTGGTCCTCTTTAACCCGAACTTGATACGTCACAAGCCCGCCTCTTAAGACCTCTGAGATACCGTCCACTTGGGCTAAAGTTGCCGACAAAAGCCCGGCAGTCATAGATTCCACAGTGGCTATGCTTTGCTTTTTATGAATTAAGGTTTCTCCTAAAACATGAACCAGGTCCCTGTCACCTATTTCATAGATATATTGACCCAAGCGCTCCTGAAGTATTTCTATAATCTTAGAAGACTCATGGTCTTCTTCATCCTGCTTACACTTGTAGGTCACTCTCAAGCTGACCTCGCCTAAGGATGCATAAGGGGCAACCGTAGGATTCTTCTGCTCTTCACTTAGGAGGTCCGGGATATGATGAATTAAGTCTGACTCTCCGATGCCGACCAAGCGGACATAAGTATGGTGGAATTTAAAAGGGGCCAAAGGCTCCAGGAAGGGCTTAACAGTCATCTCGAACATAGGCCGGTTCTCGTTAGGAGGTCCGGGAAGCACCACAAAAAGCGTCGGCTTATCGGCCTTGTCCCAGGGCACCATGGCTCCGGGAGCCGTTCCGTTCGGGTTAGGGATAATCTTACTTAAGGCCGGGAAATAGGCTTGCTTCTTATTCTCCGGGGCGGTCATACGGCCCTGACTTTTAAAGTAGTTTTCTATAATTCGGAATTCCTCTTCATGGTAAACCATGTCTTGGCCCACGACTTTAGATAAGACTTCCATGGTGATATCGTCTTGCGTAGGTCCTAAGCCGCCGGTAAGAAAGACCAGGTCGGATCTTTGGCCGGCTCTCTCTATAGCTTGTGCAAGGCGTTCGGGATTATCACCTACCACGGACCGATACAGGCAATTAATCCCCAAGTCACTTAGGGCTTTGGCCAAAAAAGTCGCATTGGTATTTTCGATTTGGCCCAGTAAAAGTTCGGTACCGACTGCGATAATCTCCGCATTATCGGTAGAAATTCTTTCCCAAAGACTTTGCATAGCTACTCTCCGAATTCTCTTAATTTATAGCAGTCCAAAGTATTGACCAAAAGCATGGCAATGGTCATAGGGCCGACTCCGCCCGGTACCTTGGTAATCCAGCAGGCTTTAGGCCGGACCGCCTTAAAATCCACATCGCCCCGGACTTTGCCTGATTCCAGGCGGTTAATACCTACGTCGATTACGATGGCACCTTCTTTGACCATATCAGCCGTAACAAAACCAAGCTGCCCTACCGAAGCAATCAGGATATCGGCCTGACGAGTCAGGTCTTCTAGATTTTTAGTATGTGAATGTGTCGAAATAACCGTGCAGTTTTTTTGCAACAACAGTTGGATCAAGGGCTTGCCGACCGTATTAGAGCGGCCTATAACCAGGGCCAGCTTGCCGTCTAAGTCCTCGCCCGTTTCTTCCAAAAGCCTCATGATGCCGGCCGGTGTGCAGGGTCTGGGACCGGTCAAGTTCAAGTTAAGCCGCCCGATACTTACCGGATGAAAACCGTCCACATCCTTATCGGGATGTATCCGTTCCAAAAAGAGATTTTCTTCTCGGTGGAGCTGATCCGGCAAGGGGAGCTGGAGCAAAATACCGTCTACTGCATCGTCTGCATTAAGATCATCTAGGAGCTTTAGGAGTTCGTCTTTACTTGTAGAAGCCGGAAGTTCATAGGACTTACTGTTAATGCCGTAACGAGCACAAGCCTTTTTCTTATTATTGACATATATAGCGGACGCCGGGTCTTCGCCTACCAAGATGACGGCCAAAGTAGGCCGCCTGTGGCCTTCGGCTAAAAGTCGGTTCACCTCTGAAAGCACTTCTTCTTTCACCTTGCGGCTGATTTCTTTGCCGTCCAGAATCTGTCCCAAAACTTTTTCTTCTTCCATCTTCAGACCTCCTTGGTTTAAAATCTTAACGCCTAAAAAGTAACTTCCTCGTCCGCCTCTTGCTCCGCCGCTTCTTGCGCTTGAATAATGGCCCACTCGGACATGGTCAAGAGTACCTTTCTGGGTTTGCTGCCTTCATGAGGCCCGACATAGCCCTTCATCTCCATGGCGTCTATCAAGCGCCCGGCTCTGGGGTGGCCAATATTAAGTCTTCGTTGTAACAAGGATACCGAGGCATAGCCTTGCTCCAGAATCAGTTGAACCGCTTCCGGCAAGAGCTCATCTTCATCCGGCTCTGCCATACTGCCGCCCGTATCCACACCGGGAGACGGCGTGGACATAATCTTCTCGGCTTCCTCCTTCGTATAACCACGCAGATTCTGAGCCCTTAAGAAGGAAATGACATTTTCGACTTCATGGTCATCGACAAAGGCGCCTTGGCCACGGATGGCCTTGGAAGCGGATTGGGGCGCATAAAGCATATCACCCTTACCCAGTAACTTCTCGGCACCGGATCCGTCCAAGATGGTTCTGGAGTCCACCTGAGACGAAACAGCAAAGGCGATACGAGAAGGTACGTTGGCCTTAATGACACCGGTAATAACGTCTACCGAAGGCCTTTGTGTCGCAATGACCAGGTGGATGCCGGCCGCACGGGCCATGGCCGTCAAGCGCGAGATGGACTCTTCCACCTCTCTGGCCGCCGTCGCCATGAGGTCGGATAACTCGTCAATAACCAGGACAACATAAGGTAGCTTAGTCCTTCCTTCTTTTTCCGCCAATTCGTTATAGCCTTGCATGTCACGGACATGGTGTTCGGCGAACGCTTTATAGCGGTTATTCATCTCTTCCACAGCCCAGTTCAAGGTATTGGCAGCCTTCTTGGGGTCGGTCACGACCGGAGCCAAAAGATGCGGAATGCCGTCGTAAATAGATAACTCTACGACCTTAGGGTCTACCAAAATCAGCTTTAACTCTTTGGGAGAACACCTATAAAGAAGGCTCAACAAAATCGTGTTGATACAAACCGACTTACCGGAACCGGTCGCACCGGCGATAAGGAGGTGGGGCATCTTACTTAAGTCACAGAAAATCGGCTGGCCGGGGATATCTCTGCCCAAAGGCACCAGCAAAGGTGCTTCCTTACTCTGGTAGTTCTCATCTTCTAAAAGCGACCTTAAACCGACCATAGCGGTCTCGGGATTGGGTATCTCAATACCGACCGCAGACTTACCCGGTATAGGCGCCTCAATACGAACCGTAGTCGCTGCCAGGGCTAAAGCAATATCATCCGACAAGCTCACAATACGGCTGATTTTCACACCGGGACCCGGCTTCAACTCAAAACGGGTAATAGAAGGACCTGTCGTGATATAAACCACCTTGGCATTGACGCCGAAGCTTTCTAAGGTATCTTCTAATTTCTGGGCCAAATCTCTTATGCGTTTGGCATTGGATGTACTGTTAATAACCGGTCTGGGCTGGAGCAGCGTAATAGGCGGGAACTCATAGGGCTTCTCCTCTTCCGCTTCTTCCAAAAGATCCGGAATATCCTCGTCATCGTCAGACGGCTCTTGTCCTGCCTGATCAGCTTCACTATTTATGCCGCCTTCATCAGCACCGAAATCAAGTTTAGCCGATTCATCCGAAGCGGCAGGAGCGGGCGACACCATAATATCCGCCTGCTTACGGGGAGTCTCTTCTTCCTCAATTGGGCGGACAGACGATTCGGCCAAAGCTTTCGCTGAAGTCTCCTTCTCTTCTTCACCCAAAAGATCAAAATATTGGACTTGTTCTTTCTTCTCCTTAGGTAAGCCCAGAAGGTCAAAATCAGGTGTTCGAAATGTTTCTTTAGAAGATGTCGGCACGGTAGCATTAGAAGCATTCATTACCGGTGTTTCTTCTACATCGTCTAAGCCGTGGATAAAATAGTCCTTTTGCCTGCCAGTATCCGCAGCGATTTCATCAGGATTCGATCGACTTTCTTCTAATAAGAGGTCTCGCATGGAACCGGTCGAAACGGACTTTTTCTTGGGAGAGGAAGGCTTGTTATCGATATCAAAAGGAATATCTTCAACTGTATCCAAAACACTTATATCATCGGACTCAACAGTCTCCCTTTTAGAACGGGTCATGTCATAGAGGCTATCCGAAGCGGAACCTACCCAGGACCCGATAGCGGAGAAAAACTTTTGGAAGATATGCGCTATACCTAAGAAAATCCTGGAGATGGAGAAATTACCTAAGACCATGGCCTCCGCCACCAGGGCGGTGATAAGGATAGCTTGAGCACCGAATTCACCGGTAATACGCTGCAGCCCCATGGCAACCAAGCCGCCCAAGATGCCGCCTAAACTCGCTCCGTTTAAACTAGGATAAGCCGTCGGGTCAATGGACGCTTTGGCCAAAACCGAAATCAGCATGGTAGCAGTCTTTTCGTCTGCCCGATCCGTCGCTAAAGCGGTCACAGTTCTAAGATCAGTGCTAAAGCTGTGAATGAGAGCTGCACAAACAATGAGAAGAAGGTAGACGTGGTTCACCCGAATTTTCCTGGCTTGAAACACCTCTTGAAGGAACATAGAAAGGGATAGGATAAAAAGGATAAAGGGAAACACCAGGGCAACCGGACCAACCAGGACCTTACTAATACTTAAGAGAAAGCGTCCCAGGGGGCCGGAATTCACCTGAGGTACATAAAAAGCTACAGCCAAAAATACCCCCGCCAAGAGGTAAATCAGTCCCACTAATTCATTGTATGTATCTTGTTTAGACTTAGTCATCTAATCCCTGCAACTTTTCTTTGGCCATGAGAAGGCCTACCAAAGATTTGGCATCCTTAATCTCCCGGTCGGCAATCATGGATTGAATTTCATCGAAACTAAATAAGCCGATTTCTAAATCCTCATCGGGATCCAAATGCTGATGTCCCTGCTCCAAGTTTCTGGCTAGATAAATCGATATCTTCTCCGATGTATAGCCCGGGCTGGGATACATCACGGTAAGAAATTCCAGATTAGACGAAACCAGGCCACATTCTTCTTCCAACTCACGGCGAGCGGTTTCCAATGGCTCTTCACCCGGATCAATCTTGCCGGCGGGAATTTCCCACAAAAACTCGTCATAGGCAATCCGGTACTGGCGAACCAGAAAAATGCGTCCCTCATGGTCTACGGGAACCACCGAGGCACCGCCCATATGGTAAACCACCTCACGGCTGGCCTCTTTATTTTTGGCCAAAACCGTATGGCGCTTCACTTTAATAACCTTACCGTCAAAAATATCTTCGCTTGCAATAATTTCTTCTTTTCTCACAGATTATGTTCCTTCTTATAGCGATCGACCGCTGCAACAGCCAAGGCATCACAGCGATTATTGTAGTCGTGGTCGGAATGGCCCTTGACCTTAATGAAGGTCGTTTCATGAATGCCCATAAGCCGGTCTAACTCTTCCCAGAGGTCACGGTTAGCTACGGGTTGCTTAGACGCATTAAGCCAGCCTTTTTTCTTCCAGTTACGAAGCCAATTCTGCCTGATGGCGTTGACGACGTAAGCCGAGTCTGAATAAATGGTCACATCACAGGGGTGCTTCAGGGCTTTAAGACCTTCTATAACCGCCGTCATTTCCATGCGGTTGTTGGTCGTTTGTCCTACGGCTCCCACCAGTTCTTTCTCGGCCGGTCCATAGACCAAAATGGCTGCCCAGCCGCCCACACCGGGGTTGCCGGAGCATGCACCATCTGTATATAGCTCTACTTTTGTCTTCTTTGCTTGGGCCAAATTATTCTCCTTCAAGTCTTCATTCCTTGCTCTTCATTCTAACATGATGCAAGGTCCGGGGCATTAAATCTCCAAAGGTGAAGGCAGGTCCTTATACTTGGCAAAAAGCTCTTCCAACTCGCCCTTGTCATAAGCCTCCATGGCTTCTTTAGCCAAAACGGCATCGATGGGATAGGGCGTATATTGGCCCATAATGAGCTGGGTTGTCTCGGAACCTTGGCCCAAGAGACAGATGATGGTCCTTTGGTCCTTCTTTCTAAGCTCTAAAGCCCTGTAAAAGGCCTTACGCCTGTCGGCTATACTTTCATAAGGCGTGCCGGTCTCATCGATATAAGAGCCTAATTCGGCGTTAATTTTGGCCACAGGCTCCCTATCCGGATTACTGGAGGTCAGAATAATCCTATCCGAGTACTTACCGGCCGCCCGGCCCATGTCGGGGCGCCTGGATTCGACCTTGCCGTAAGCTCCGAAGACCGAAATCAGATAGTCGTCGGGTGCAAACTCTCTGGCCAGGGATAAGACCGTATTAATCGAAAAACCCGAGTGAGCAAAGTCGACAATTATAGTTAAGAGGCCGTCTTGGCTGGTGAAGGTCTCCCAGCGGCCCGGAACTCTGACCGGCCTAATGGCTTCTCTTATAATTTCTACGGGAATGCCCATATCAAGGGCAATACTGATAGCCGCCAAAGCGTCGTAAATCTGGAAGGCCCCCGGTATAGACAGGCTGAAGGCTTCTTCTTTGCCATCTACATCCAGTGTAAAGCGCGTGGTATGTAGGCCGTATTCCGTATGCTTAGCCTGATATTCGGCTCCTGCCTTTTCAATGGAGAACTCTAAATAACGCTCACACTTCTTGGCCTCGACCAATACGCGATCGTAATGGTCCATGTCTTTATTAATGACTGCCACTTTACTTTGGCTGAAGAGCTTTAATTTGGCCTCAAAATAGTCCTCGAAGGTCGGATGCTCGATAGGACTGATATGGTCGGGGACAATGTTAAGAAAGACCCCATAGTCAAAATCCAGGTAATCCACGCGGTTGTACTTTAAAGCCTGGCTGGAAATCTCCAGAACCATGTATTGGGTCCCGTGGGCTACGGCTCTGGCCAAAACACGCTGGAGCTCAATGGCTTCGGGCGTCGTGTTGGTCGCATCGACACCGTCCACACCGTCAAAATACTCCACGGAAGAGCTAATGCCGGCTTGGCCTAATCCCTGCGACTTCAAATAGGCATCCAAGATGGCCTTCATAAAAAAGGCAGTCGTGGTCTTGCCCTTGGTTCCGGTTATGCCGACCATCGTGAGCTTTTGCCCCGGATGGTCAAAGTGATAATCGCCTATTAAACTCATGGCCAATCGAACATCGGTCACCTGAATAAAGGGCTTATCTTCTATGCCGTAATCGTCTTCGGCAATATAGGCCAAAGCACCGCGGCTTATTGCATCTTCTAAGAACTCTTTTTTAAAGTGGCGGCCTTTACATAAAAACAAGGTCCCTTCTGTGACGTTTCTAGAGTCGTAAGTGATGTCTAATACGACTTCCTGATCTCGTTTTTTCAGGTCCGAACGAACCAGAAGACCCTTTTCTTTAAGGACATCCACGTAAGATGCCAGGACTTTTAACTCATGCGTTTTAATTTTTTTATTTTCTATATCCTGAGATGTCGTCATCTTAATAATCCTTCCCCGAATTTAGTATGTTGTTAAAACCTATTGAAGCTAAATTATAGCACTTGACTCAAACCCGGACATAAAAAAGCAGCAACCCCTAACTGTCTACTGAGATTGCTGCTAGTCTGGCAGGGGAGACAGGATTTGAACCCGCAACCGACGGTTTTGGAGACCGTTGCTCTACCGTTGAGCCACTCCCCTAAGAGCAAGTGAAAGTTTAGAATAGGGGATATTTTTTGTCAAGGGAAAGAGCTCTAATTGGCCAAAGTCTTCTCTTTGCCCTTATAAAAACTATTATATATTTTCTGAATCCTCTCCTTGTCCATTTCACTCTGGCAGTTATCGGAGCAGATTTTATAACAATAATCAAAGAATTCTCTGATATCGTCATAGACACGGTCGCAGCTAGCTAGGTAAATCATAAAAAGGCTTTTGAGTATGGCTTCAGAAACCAGGATATCTTCTTTCCCGTAAAAAAGTATCTGATTAAAGGTCAGATACATTTCTTCCATGGGCGTAAAGCCGTTATAAACGAGTTTCACCTTATCATCTTCGGCTAAAATCACATAATTATTTTCTGTGGAAAAGAGCTGTCCCAATAGAATGCCAATCTTCTGAAT
This sequence comes from Oscillospiraceae bacterium, assembly GCA_029983685.1. Lineage (GTDB taxonomy): Bacteria > Bacillota > Clostridia > Saccharofermentanales > Fastidiosipilaceae > JASBZA01. The sequence continues at coordinate 17,928 of JASBZA010000019.1, forward strand.
GCACAATATGGCCGTATTGGGGTCATTAATCCCCGGGCTTAAAGCCCTCATAGCAATTTCTACCAAGCAGGTAATCTCATAGTGATAATCACGCGTATCATTTTTGGTCTTATTGACAATAATTCCTGATGAAACCTTATCGGCCAAATCCTCATAATCTTCGTCGCTATAGTCCAAATCTTCCCAAATTCTGATTGTCCCTATAATCATGTCGCGTAAGACAAATTCACCGATTTTTTCTTCAATAAATAGCTCGGATTGGATATTGCCCATAGTCCTCATAATCGCATCTTGGTTGATATCGTAAAAATAACCGGATTCTTTGGCATAAACGGGCAAGGTCTTATAAGCCTTACCGCCCTGATATCTTTTAGCATCTTTTCTATTTCGGCATAAATCCTCGATAAGGATCAGGGCGTTGCGATAGACATTTTCCACGACACTAGAAGCTTTAATATCGGTCAAAACCTTGAAAGCAAAAAGAACAAAGGACAACATAGCCGCTATGGCATAAAAAACTGCGATAGTGCCGGATATTAGGGGCTCATTAAAAGTAATATTCTGAACTAAGAATAAAGAGAGGACCGTATAGAAAAAACCGCCGATGAAGACACCAAAAAGACTTAAGACATTGGGCTTATCGATAAAGTCTTGAACAATCCTGGGTGTAAAGGTACCTTGATAAGTATTAAGAACAACCAAAATCGTCGACAATGTAAAGGTGCTGACGGTAAGAAAGGTGCCGGATAGGTTAGACAGAAAAGATACCGTAACCTCAGGCGATAAGAGGATAATTTCTGGAAGTTTCTCTTTTACAGCGGGAAAGCGGTAGTCCACAAGCCAAGCGATGACCAAGAGGACAATAGAAATCAAAGCATAGCGCACGATGCGGATTATATTGCGGTTATTTTGAATAAATAGTTCTATTTTTTTTATCATAAGTGTTTACCTTTGAAATAATTCTTCGAGTTTTTCTTCAAGTGTTCCATCTTTCACATAATTTCCTCAAATAAAATACTATTATTTCAGAGTGCTTCAATATTGATTAACATTATACATTGAAATTATGAAAGAGACTTATTTAGTTGTGACTTAGTTGTAGTCAAAGGAAATCTCGTAATGTATAGCACTTGGGCTCATATGAGTGCATTCGTGGCAGTGGCATAATTATCATCTATCCAAAAACATTATCTGGATATTCCCTTGCAAAGTCTAAGGAGGCAGCATTATCCCCCAGGAAATTTTCCATTGTTCAGTGTCTATCAGCTAACACATTTCTTTAAAATATCTGCATAGCTCTTAAAATATCAAAAGTACTTTCTGATATATGCTTCGGCTAGTTCAAAATCCTCTTCGGGCGTAAAATCTGTGTAACCATTCGCATCAGGCCCATCTTCGAATGATTAATAGAACTATAGGGCAACCTATACTTTCCCTAAATTTGTAGACCAATGGGATTTTTCCCAGTCCGGAATCTTCTACCAGATTATTGAGTATGTCTCTGATAGAATACACAGAAGACTGGTCTTGTGAGAAAGCTTATTTCAGTAAAGCTTCTCTTGAGACTTTAAGTTAGAAAAGAGCACTTTGTATAAGGAAGTCTGATAAACAAAGTTGCGAACATAGGCTGACACTACCGAGAGGAGACCAGCTATTAAATGTCAAGGGCAAAACTAAAGACTTTTGTAGCGGGT
>JASBZA010000020.1 GCA_029983685.1 Oscillospiraceae bacterium
CGGTGGTGTGAGAGGTCGGCTGACCGATTAACGGTCAGCCTCCTACTCGATTACTTAGCAAAGAGTGTTTATCCAAGTCTTGGCCAAATCTATCCAGATGCCGGCCTCTTCTTGCATGTGACCAGGATTAGAGGGATTGGCCGTAATCCGGTTGGCCAGACTTAGGCCGTGTTGGCCTTGAGGGAAGAGGTGAAATTCAGCTGGTATGCCCAGCTCCAGGAGTCCTCTGATGTAGTCCAAAGTGTAGATGGGTAAGACCGATTCATCCTTGGCTGTATGCCAGGCAAAGGTGGGCGGAATAAGATTATGGATATGACGGGGTAAATCCAGATAGTTCCACAGGGCCGGGTCTGAATCGCCCAGAAGATTTTCCAGGGACCTTTGATTGGCAAAATCATAGCCGTTCATAACCGGGTAGGATAAAATCTGACCCGCTATGGCAAAATCGTCCATCGAAAGTGTGAGGTCTAAGTTGAAGTGGCTTTTTACGGCTTGAGCCAGGTCCTGATCCAGGGCCGGGAAAATTGAATCGCCTGCCAAAAATCTGGCATAAGACCCTACCAGGTGACCACCGGCTGAAAAGCCGACGAGAAAAATTTTATCGGTCCTGATTTTGTAGGTTTGGGCCTTGCTCTTTAGATATAGTACGGCATAAGCCAACTCCAAAAGGCTCGTGGGATAGCGGCTAGGTGCTACCGAATAATCCAGATAAGCCGCATGATAGCCTTGGCTCATGAAGGCCAGGCAAATGGGCTCGGCTTCTCTTACGGAAGTAAAAGCGTAGGCCCCTCCGGGACAAACTAAGACTAAAGGCCTTTCCTCTCCTAAGAAAAGGCTTTCGTTGGTGTTTAGAAAATAGCTTCTAAGTTTGGCAGAGCTTTTCAGACCGGTCGTTTTATAGTCTAAGGTATCGAGTTGCATGTTTCCTCTCCATAGTTTATCAATATTTTTTACATCTCTTATGGTACTATAATTTTATGATTAATGAACACACAGGAGGTGTCTAATATGGCAAAAAATCATAAGGGACAAGTATGGGTTTTCGGAGATAAAATCGAAAACGAAGATTTAGGAAACGGCGTTGTACGCCGTATTTTGGCCTATTCGGATGATGTCATGACGGTAGAAAATCGTTTCGAAAAAGGCGCCATTGGGAGCTTACATTCGCATCCTCACACGCAAATTACCTATGTGGTTGAAGGTGTTTTCCGTTTTCATATCGGTGATGAAGAACACATCGTAAAAAAGGGCGACACCCTTCTCAAAGAAGACGGTATAGAGCATGGCTGTGAATGCCTGGAAGAAGGTGTCCTATTAGATATCTTTACCCCTATGCGTCAAGACTTTGTTAAGGAAGATTAAGAAACGGACCGGAAGAATTTAATTATAATGTCCATAAATAAAGGGATTAAGGAGATTCTACTATGAAATATTCCATTGAAGGCGGCGACCTGCCTTATGTAAAGATTTTTTTGGAAGCAGGCGAAGCTATGATTAGTGAAGCCGGCGGCAGAAGCTGGGCAAAAGGAGACTATATTACAGAAACGACGTCGGAAGGCGGAATGGGCAAGGCCCTGGGTCGCATGTTTGCCGGTGAGAGTCTATTTTTGAGTAAATACACCGCTCAAGGTCCGGTGGAAATGGCTTTTGCCTCTTCTTTTCCGGGCTCTGTTATGGCCGTGGAATTAGCCCCTGGTCAAAGTATTATTGCCCAGAAGTCTGCCTTCCTTTGTGCGACTTATGGCGTGGACCTGGCTGTTCACTTCCAGAAACGAGCCGGTGCAGGCTTTTTCGGTGGTGAAGGTTTCATCATGCAACGCATAACGGGTCCCGGTTTGGTCTTTTTTGAAATTGACGGCAATAGCGTTAACTATGACCTGGAAGCAGGAGAGCGCTTAGTTTGCGATACGGGTGTTTTAGCCCTTATGGAACCGTCCTGCACTATGGATGTTCAGATGGTCAAGGGGATGAAAAATGTTTTCTTCGGCGGTGAGGGCCTTTTTGATACGACCGTCACCGGTCCGGGCCGGGTTGTCTTGCAGTCCATGACCAAGTCGGGGCTGGCCAAGATGCTGGCGCCTTTTATTGGCGGCAACAGCTAAGCTATAGAATAATTCGGCCTTCTATGGCCCTTCCCAAAGTGACTTCGTCAGTATATTCCAGGTTGGAACCAAAGGGGATACCCGAGGCCAGCCTGGAGCAGACGATGCCGCTGGGCTTGACGAGTTTGGCAATATAATTGGCCGTGGCCTCACCTTCAACGGTGGCATTATTGGCCAAGATAATTTCTTTAATTTCTTCGTGTTGTTGCAGACGAATTAAGAGATCGCGCAAGTGGATATCTTCCGGTGTGATACCTTCCATAGGTGAGATAGCACCGTGGAGAACATGGTAAAGGCCCCGGTACTCCCTGGTTTTTTCCATGGCGATGACGTCGGAAGGACTTTCCACCACACAGATGACAGACCGGTCTCTTTCTTCATCTAGACAAATTTCGCAGACATCTTGATCGGTTAGGTTACAGCAGACCTCGCAAAGCCTGATTTTTTCTTTGGCATCCATGATAGCTTGGGCCAAATCAAGTGCCTTGTCTTTCTCCATGTTAAGAATATAAAAGGCCAGCCGCTGGGCGGTCTTGGTCCCGATACCGGGAAGACCTGCCAAGTTGCTGATGAGCTTATTAATGCTGCTTGCGTAACGGGCCATTAGAATCCTAAGCCGCCTAAGTTAAATTGGCCCATCTTGGACTCAGATAACTTTTCGAGTTCGTCTTTGGCTCCGTTGACAGCGGCGATGATCATATCCTGGAGCATGTCTACGTCTTCCGGATCAACAGCGTCGGGATCAATAGTAAGCTCCAAAAGCTCATGATTGCCGTTCATTTTGCAAGACACCATACCGCCTCCGGCGCTGAATTCTACGACGGATTCTTGAATTTCGTTTTGGGCCTTAGCCATCTCTTCTTGCATTTTCTGGGCTTGCTTCATGAGTTGGTTCATGTTGGCACCGCCCATACCGCCGGGGAAACCGCCTCCGCCTCTGCCGGGTCTTCTTTTTGCCATAATCTTATCCTCCGAATAGTATTATTTTCTGTTAATGGGTCCTTCTTCCAGGGGAATGTTGAGTTTTTGGGAAGCTTCTTTCATCTTCCTTATCCACTCGGGTTCATCCACAAGATTGCGGACCTCATCGCCCCTCTCTTGTCCCTCTAGGCGAAATTCTAGCTGCCATTCGCCATCGGGTCGGACCTCGAAAAAGATGTTATCCATCTCATTTCGTGTTTTTTCGTCATTGATTTTATCATAGATATGAGAACTTCCCTGAGGGATCTCGATAACCAGTGTTTTTCCTTCCACATAGCGAGGGAAAGAATTAAAGAGAATAGCCAAAAGGGGAACCTTATCTTCTAATTGTTTTTTGAAAGCCTCCCAAAGCTTGGACACATCGACCTCCGTCGGCGAAGAAAGAGGTGGAGCTTTTTCTTTCGTATCTTGTGTATCTTCGGCATCTTCCTTTAGCCCTGCCACAATAATAGGTTTTTGAGAAGGACTAGGGGCGGGGGGGGATTCGGGATTCACCACAGGTCTAGGGTCTAAAAGAAGTTCCGGCTCCGGTTCTGGATCGGTTTCCGGATGAGGTTCCGATTCAGGTTCTGTCTCAGTTTCAGGTTCGGGTTCCGACTCAGTCGCTGTCTCGAACTCTTGTCTGGATTGGGGTTTTAAATCCGATTCTGTTAGGGCTTCTTCCGGTTGGGGTTCGGGGATGGGAGCTTCCGGCTTTTTTTCTTTAGCGGGAGCAGGGGTAGGTTTAGAGAATTGGTGAGATTCGAGAGCTTCAGCAGGTTCAGGATATTTAGGAGTTTCAGGAGCTTCGGAGACTTCAGGAATCTCTGAGATCTTTTCACTGTTTTCTATTTCTCGTAGGCTCAACATTTCGATGAGGCCCACTTCCAGCGTAATTCTGGGGTTACGGTTGACTTTCATGCGGTTTTGCAGGTCGGCCAGGTGGCTGATCTGGCGGATGATGCCGGCCTGAGCATAGACTTTGGCCAGTTTTTGCATGGTCTCTAAGCTTGATTGGGGACGCATAATAAAAGTAGCGGGATTTTGGGCCGTCTTGCAGACCAGGAGGTCTCGGTAATAAGAACTAAGAGACGTTACGAAGGCCTGGAGATCACCACCTTCTAACAAGAGTTTTTGTATAGCTTCTAAAACACTGTCGGTGTCACCTTTATAAAGGGCCAGAACAACGGTTTCCAGCAACTGGTCGTTGACGACGCCTGTCATAGACAGGATGTCGTCACGGCCTATGGGTCGGTCGGGATAGACGGATCTGGCCTGATCTAAGAGCGATATAGCATCACGCAAAGCTCCCTCGGACTGGTTGATGATGACATGGATAGCACTGTCATCTATGTCAATGTTATGGTAGTCGGCAATTTCTCTGAGCCTGTCGTGCATGAGGTCTACAGGTATACGTTTGAAATCATAGCGTTGGCACCGGGATAGGATAGTAGCGGGGATGCGCTGAGGATCGGTGGTGGCCAGGATGAAAATGACATGAGCAGGCGGCTCTTCCAGGGTTTTCAGAAGGGCATTGAAGGCAGCCGTGGATAGCATGTGAACCTCGTCGATGATATAGACCTTGTATTTGGCCAAAGTCGGGAGAAACAAGACTTCGTCGGTAATCTTCCGGATGTTGTCAACCGAGTTATTAGAAGCCGCGTCCATTTCGACTACATCCAGAAGTGAATCGTTGAGGATGCCGGTGCATACTTCGCAGCTATTACAAGGATTTCCCAGGTTGTCGGGGTTGAGACAATTGATGGCCCGGGCGAAGATTTTGGCCAAAGACGTCTTCCCCGTCCCTCTGGTTCCGCAGAAGAGATAAGCGTGAGAAGGTTCAGCCTTTAACACGGCTTGGCGGAGGGCCCGAACGACAAAAGCCTGGCCTACGACTTCGTCAAAAGTGCGCGGTCGCCATTCGCGGTATAAGACCTTGTTCGCCTGGTCTTGCTTGTCTTGTATGGGGGTTTTATCTGTCATGCCTTAGTCTCTCCTCGCGTAATTTATATCCTATTATACCCCAGGATTCTTAGAGAAAATATTTTCCAATCTTCCTGATTTGCTGTACACTAAGCGACAAGTTAATAAAATAGGAGGTCAAAAACAATGCGAGTAGGCAGTGTTATAGAGATAAAGGATAACGAATTTCGAGCCGGTATAACTCCGGCGGATGTCCAACAATACGTCGCACATGGCCATGATGTTATTTTGCAAAAGGGTCTGGGTGTTTGCTCCGGCTATACTGATGAGGCCTATGAGGCTCAGGGTGCCGTAATGTACGATAATGCCAAAGATGTCTGGGATGAAGCTGACCTCATGATTAAGGTAAAGGAACCCATGGGTGAAGAACTTAATAGGATGCATGAAGGTCAGATTATCTTCACCTATTTCCATATGGCAGCTAATCGTCAACTAACAGAAGCTTTGTTAGAGAAGAAAGTTTCTGCAGTAGCTTATGAGACCGTAAAAGATGCAGTAGGCCATCTTCCTCTTTTGAGTCCCATGAGTCAGATCGCCGGTCGCTTAAGCTTATTTGCCGGAGCCCATGCTCTGCAAAAGCCTAACGGCGGATCCGGTGTCTTACTGTCCGGTGTACCGGGAGTCCGCTCGGCTAACGTTCTTATTATTGGTGGCGGTGTGGTCGGTACGAATGCGGCGGTAATGGCCCATGGTATCGGCTCTAATGTCAAGATTATGGACAAGAACCACAAACGCTTAGCAGAATTGGATTTGCAGTTTAACAGTCAGGTAGAAACCCTGTATTCAGATGATGAGACCATTTCCAGAAATATTAAGGATGCGGACCTGGTAATCTCTACCGTTTTAATTCCGGGTGCTTCGGCTCCCAAACTGATTAAGAAGCACCACATCGAGTCTATGAAGGAAGGATCCGTTATCGTTGACGTGGCTATTGACCAGGGAGGCAGTACGGAGCTGTCCAGGCCTACGACGCATACCCATCCGACTTATGTTGAGAACGGTGTGGTTATGTACTGTGTAAGCAATATGCCCGGTGCTGTGCCCTTTACAGCGACGACGTCTTTAACCAATGCGACCATCCAGTACGGCTTAAAACTGGCTGATGAAGGTATTGAAGTCATTCGTAAGAATAAGCCCCTCTATTATGGTCTTAATACCTACATGGGACATGTCACCAACCCGGGTGTTGCCGGGTCTTTGGACTTGGAATATCTAGATCCTAAAGAGATTTTTGCTTAAGCCCCTTATCATCAAGTAGAGCAAGAAACCGGCAGATTTAAGAAGTCTGTCGGTTTTTTATTTAGAAGAACCACTTCCTTTTGCCTTCTTCAGCAATATGCTTGCGGCGGAAGATAAGGCCTAAGGTTAGAGAGAGCAGGGCCAAGACGACCGTTACAATAGATGGCCAAATTGGCTTAGCCCAAGTTAAAAGAATAAAGAGCAAGGGCAAGAGCGCCAAGCCTATAGAAGAGAGATTAAAAAGGGCGCCTCGGGCTCTGAACTCGCTTGAAACAGCCATGACGATTTCTCCGGCGATAATGGATCCGGAAAAAATACCCGGTAAGGCCCAAGAGATAGACCAGCCCCGGAAGCCAGAAGCAAAATCGATAGCGACCGCACCCAGGGATAAAATCATGCTTTGTAAGGTGACCAGCCAGACGGGATTATGGCGGTTTCTTAGGATGCCTGTTACCACTAGAACTACAGTGAGGAGGGCAAGGGCAACCGGAGCGTAAGAGAAGTGAATGAGGTCCAGGGCGTAAAGGACAAGGTATAAGAAGCTACTTCCCAGTGTGCCGAAGAGCAAGATAGCTGTTGCCAGGGGATAATTCTGTCTCACGGGAATAGGCGGATAGGGATGGGATTCGGCTTTTGAGTTTTCTTTTCCTTCATAAGAACGATAGAGCTCTTCCGGCTCCAGACCTTCTTCAGCCAAAATATCCAAAAAGGCTTCCTGGAAGAGTGTAGAAGCCAAGGGACTATTTATGGTCAGAGTCAAACTATCTTCGTAACTAATAATGGACACTTGAGGTCTTACAGCCGAACTTAGGATAATCATATGGTCTACCATATGGTTCATAGTCGGATGGAGAGGGAAGCTGCCTAGATTGGTGATAGCGCCGGTAATACTTAGATTATTAAAGCTGTTGATGAGCCTTAAGCCGACATCTTTTACGTAGAGAGGGAGTAAACGGATAGGCAAGGATTTCTCAAAGTGGACCAGGGTACGGACCTTGCTGTCTAGATAATCCTTACCGGAGCTTTGCTTGAGAATAGGGCCGATCGTTTGGCAAATACTTTGAGTGGATGCTTCTTGGCCGGCTTTGAAGGTAAAGGGCAGCATAACGGTGGCGAAGAAGTTTCGCACGGTTTGGTTGGGATAGAGACGGCGGAGGTCCACAGGGCAGGATAAGACGATTTTCTGATCCTTTTTTGCCCGCTTTTTGGCAGGAAGTGCCCTATACAAGGCCTTCATGAAAAGGGCAGATAAATAGGTGGTAAGTGAGGCCCCGGAAGCTTTGGCCTTCTGAAGTGCCGGTTTTAGAGGGAGGCTTACTTCGACGATGTTTTGTCTGGCGTCCGGTGTTATGGGCCCCTTAACACGACTAATGCTGCCTCGGTCCTGGCCCAGGTCCAGGGGCCTTCGGTTTTTCTTTTGGGCGAAGAAAGTAATAAAAGAATCTTCCTTAGCGGGAACAGGATCCGTGGAGGGAAGAGGGATAGGAAGGGGCCGGTTCAAGCTTTTGAAATATAAATCGCCGTAGTAGAGCAGCAAGGCCTGGAAAAAGGTCATAGCTCCGGACCCGTCGGACAGGGCATGGAAAACCTCCAGATGGATACGGTTTTCTCTGTATAAAACGCGAAAGAGCAGGCCTCTGTAGCCTGAGCGATAAATCTGAGCGCAGGGTATTGCGTTTTCTTCCTCGACTTGAGGCTGTAAAGTAGTGTCTTCCATGAAATACCAGAAGAGACCGCGCCTGATAGTGGCATGGTAGAGTGGGAATTTAGGATAGACCAGGTCCAAGGCTTCCTGAAGCAGATCGGGTCTTACCCGGTCTTTAAGACAGGCTGTTAGGCGGAAGACCTTGGTGTCTGCGGAAGTCATGGTGGACAGGAAAATCTTGCCGGCATTATCCAGGCCTAGCCAGGATCTCTTAAAAGGTCTTTCTGAAGGTCGTTCAAAAGCCATAGGCTAATTCTTCTCTTTGGTGAAATCTGCAGTCGGATTAGAGCTTAGTTCGTCTTGGATGCGTTCTATGAATTTTTTTATTTTTTCAAAAGTTTGGGTCTGAGGCTGAGGAAAGAAGGAGCCTTTGTCAAAAAATCCGTGCGGTACATCGCGTATGATGCCGGCTTCGACATCTACACCGGCTCGGGCCAGGCAGAAGGCATAGTAAAGGCCTTCATCGCGGAGCGGGTCGTGTTCGGCCGTAAGAATGAGCGAGGCAGGTATGGCCTCTAGCAGGTCTTCATTCTTCATAAGAAGAGGGGAGACATTAGGGTCCTTGGTCAGAAGTGAATCGTCTTCTAAGTAGAGATCATAGTAGTCTCTCATATTCTGCAAGGTCAGCCCGAAGCCGGTATGCTTTTCCCATAAAGAGGGGAAGGGACCTTCTTGGGCGAAATCATCCGAATAATCGTAGCCCAAAGCCGGGTAAAGTAGGATAAGCCCATTGGGTTTCAGAACGTTTTTCTCGTCTCCATGGAGCAGGCACTGATTGGTGAGTTTCTGAGCGACCACTGTGGCCAGGTTGCCGCCGGCCGAATCCCCCATAAGAAAAACCGGGTAGGGGCCGGGGACATTATTTTCTTCATGAAAGTAGTAGAGGATTTCTTGGGCCACTTCATAACAATCATCCAGGCCGGCCGGATAGGGATTTTCGGGAGCCAAACGATAATCAACTGATAAAACAACACGTTTCGTATACTCACTTAGGTCCAGGCAAACCTCCGTATAGGTATCGACATTACCGGTGACATATCCTCCACCGTGAAAAAAGAGAATGATGCCGGCTTTGCGGTCCGAAGGATTCTTAGGAGCGAAAACGCGTATAGGGATATGGGACTCCGATTGGTCCGACAATAGGTAGCTATCTAAAAGATAATAATTTTCTGTACTGCTTTCTTCGTCAAACTCTTCCGGTGAGGAAGACATGGCTTCCTGGGCACGCCTTATGCGGTCGTAATTGCGTTTGACGTCAAAAATCGGTAAGGACCTCAGGCGTAGGCCCAGTTGAATTAAGGGGTGCATCGTTCTACCTCCATTTTATAAGCTTGGCTGATATCGGCGAAGACCTTGGGGGTGCCGAAAAAGAAATTATGGTAGGAGTCAAGGCCTAAGGGAGAACCGTCCAACTGGCAGAGGACCAGGCCCAGCTCTTCGGCAAAGAGGAAGAAGGGGGCAAAGTCCCAGGGACCGCCGCTGTAGCTCATGAAGGCTTTATAATGGCCCCGGATGACTTTGATGCCATCCACACCGCTCGAGCCTTGGCGGCGGATTTCGAAAGCTTCTGTTATAAGATGGTCCACAAAGTCAGGGTAATAGCGGTAGAGCCTGCGGAGGTCAAAACTGATTAGAGACTCTCTAAGTTCCATATCTTCTACGGGCAGGAGTTTCTCTTCCGTGAAAGGGCGGTCAGATAGTTTCTTGTAGTCCTCTTCCGTAGCTCGGCCGGCCCAAGTTCTGTGGAAGGCACCTTGGCCACGAATCGCATAGAATAGCTCGCCTGTAGGGGGGAGGAAAATATAAGACAGATAGGGCACACCCTTATCGAAAAAGGCAATGAGCGTACAGTAGTTGTCCGCTTGTTTGACGAAATTAGTGGTTCCGTCGATGGGGTCTAAGACCCAGAGGCGGCGGAGGTCTGCCATCTTAGCTTTAGGGTTTTGGTCCGGCAAGGTTGGCGACGGGTCGTAGTGCTCTTCGCCAAGCATGGCATCGTCCGGGAAGTTTTTGCTAATCTGCTCCATGAGGTAGTCTTCGATGGCCTTGTCGACTACGGTTACCAGGTCTCGGTGATTGGACTTGGTGACGACATTCAAGACTTTATTCTCCTCTATGATCGTATCAATCCCGTCCAAAAGTGACAGGACGAAGCGGTGTTCTTTTTCGAATTTCATATGGGTTTTACCAGCTCCTTCTTCAATTGAATGCATTATAGCAAAGACCACTGATTAATATGGTTTTATAGGGCTAAAATAAGGCCATTTTGTGCATTGCCACTTTCTACCGGTCTGCTAAAATACGGGACCATGAGAGCTAAAGTACATGCATATTTCCTGAATAATCCCTTGTGGCAAAGCCTTTTTCAGTTGAAGGGCAATACCAGAGTAGCTGTTTTTCTCCAGCCCCTCTGGGCGGTCGCATTTACGCTTTACTCCCCCTACTTGCCCGTCTACATGAGTGCGATGGGCCTTAGCGACTTCGAAATAGGTGCCGTAACGGCAGCAGGGCTCTTTATCCAGTTTGTGGCGGCTTTTTTTGGAGGTATTGTTTCGGAGCACCTGGGCAGGCGGCGGACGGTCCTTGTTTTTGACCTCCTCTGCTGGAGTCTTCCCATGGTCCTTTATTTTTTGGCCGATAATTATGCTGTGTTCATGGCCGCATCACTTCTTTCCGGCCTTTGTCAGATTTCTAACGGGTCTTGGTCCAGCCTTTTGATGGAAGATGCCGATCGGACGCAGCTCGTTTATGTCTTTACTTGGATGCAGATAGCGGGATATGTTGCCGTCTTCTTCGCACCTCTGGCCGCTTGGCTAATCGGCCAGCAGGGCCTGGTCTGGGGTACCCGTATTCTCTTATTATTTGCTGCGGTCTCTATGACGGCCAAATGCCTACTTTTTTTCTTTTTAACCCATGACGAAGCCGGTCCGGCCAAAGTCCGCTTCCTAGGTCCGGGCAGCCTGTCTCAGTTTAAGAAGTTCGGCCCTACGGTTACAAACATGTGGGCCAGAAAACCTATCCGATTTATCTGGGTGGTCATGGTTTTATACCAGTCGGCCCTGACCTTTTCCGGAACGTATTTTGGTATTTACATTACTGAGAACCTGGGTGTGTCGCCGGTCTTCCTATCCTACTTCCCGATGATTCGTGCCCTCATGAGTTTCCTTTTGACTTTCCTGGTTCAGACCAGACTGAACCGACTCCCCTTTAAGATTCCTTTTGGCCTGGGACTGGGTCTCTACCTCCTAGGGCAGATCCTTCTCCTGGTCGCTCCGTTCACACCTGCCGGCCTTATCTTACCCCTGTTGATTTTCTATACGCTTACAGAAGCCTTGGGCGCCGCCTTAGTCTTACCGCAGAGAGACGCTTTCCTAAATAATGCTTTAGACGACACTAACCGCATCTGGGAATTGTCTATGGTAAACGCCATGGTTGTCCTGGTAGCGGCCCTAAGTAGCTTAGTCGGAGCCCGCTTGGTTCAGCAGTTCCGCCAAGGCGCCTTTATTCTGGCCCTGCTAGGCCATACGATTAGTCTTTTAGCTACGTTCTTTTATCCGATTTCAGACAAAGAAGAGGCTAATATTAACCCGGCGCTCTAAAGTTAGCTATTCCTGATACATGTGATCCCAAACCTAGGCATTATGCTCCGATCGTGCGATAATGCATACGACTTAGCCCTAGCTCACTTCAAAGGAGTGTGTGCAATGCCTGACAGATTGGAACAAAATCAATTCACCCCCTTACGTTTAGACCGGCTGGATATCGGCCAGAGAGGACGCATTCTTACCGTGGGTGGTGACAATGTCGCCTTACGTCAACATATGTTAGATATGGGACTGATTCCGGGGACTGTGGTCGAAGTGACCCGTTTTGCCCCCTTGGGTGACCCCATGCAAATTAAGCTACATTCTTTTGCTTTGACTTTGCGTCTGGAAGAGGCAAGCAAGCTGGAAGTTGAGCTCCTGGAAAAGAAAGATTTAGAAGAGGCTGAAAAAGAGAAGACGCGGGGTAAGATTTCTCTAAGGCCGGAGGAAGACCATCCGGGTTTAGGTGAAGGCGGTAAGTACCATGTGAAGGCGGACGAAAATCCTTTGTCCGAAGGCACACTCCTAACCTTTGCTTTGGCCGGTAACCAAAACGCCGGTAAGACAACCTTGTTTAATCAGATCACCGGGTCCAACCAGCATGTGGGAAACTTCCCCGGTGTCACGGTGGACCGAAAAAGTGCCTCTATCAGGGGCTACGATAACACGGAAGTGACCGACTTGCCGGGGATATACTCCCTGTCGCCTTATTCGGGCGAGGAAGTGATTTCCCGTGAATTCATCCTGCACGAAAAACCTAAGTGCATCATAAATATCGTTGATGCAACCAATCTGGAAAGAAACCTCTATCTGACCATGCAGCTTATGGAGTTGGAAGTCCCTATGGTGTTAGCCCTCAATATGATGGACGAAGTCCAGAAGAACGGGGGGACGGTGGATATCAATAGGATGGAGGATGCTTTAGGCATACCGGTCGTCCCGATTGCAGCTGTGAAAAACGAGGGCGTGGATGAACTCTTGAGCCATGCCATCCATGTTGCCCACTACCAGGAGAAGCCCGGCCGACAAGACTTTTGCAAGGCCGATGAGGCAGGAGGAGCGGTCCATAGGGCCCTCCATGCCCTGATGTATGTCATAGAAGACCATGCCCAAGAAGTTGGTATTCCCTGCCGTTTTGCAGCGACAAAATTGGCCGAGAATGACACTCTGGTGAAGGAAGCTCTTAAGCTCGATCCCAAAGAAGAAGAGGCCGTTGAACTTATTCTCCAGCAAATGGAACATGAAAGAGGCCTGGACCGGGTGGCGGCAATAGCGGATATGCGTTATCGCTTTATAGGAGACCTGGTCAACTTGACGGTGACAGAGCCTCCGGCAGATACGGTGGATGACAAGACTAAAACGTACGGATTTAGTCATCGAATGGACCGTGTTTTAACGGGCAAGTACACGGCTTTACCGATTTTTATTATGGCCATGGCGGTGGTGTTTTGGCTTACCTTTGACGTAATCGGAGGCCGACTGCAGCGATTCTTTGAAATGGGTCTGGGCAAGCTGGCCCAGTGGCTGGGCCAAGGTCTGGCCCAAGCCCAGGTTAGTCCGGTCCTCCAATCCTTGGTTATGGACGGCCTTTTTAAAGGAGTGGGGAGTGTCGTGAGTTTTCTTCCCATCATCGTGACCTTGTTCTTTTTCCTTTCCTTATTAGAAGATACAGGCTACATGGCCCGAGTAGCCTTCGTGATTGACAAGGTTTTCCGTAAGTTCGGCTTGTCTGGCCGGAGCGTGGTGCCTCTCCTGATTGGTTTCGGCTGCACGGTACCGGCTGTTATGGCGACCCGGACCTTGCCGTCTGAGAGAGACCGCAAGATGACCATATTGCTGACCCCTTTTATGTCCTGCTCGGCCAAACTTCCTATCTATGCTTTCTTTGCTCAAGCCTTTTTCCCGGACCATGCCGTCTGGGTAATGATCGGCCTTTATATATTGGGCATTCTTTTGGCCATGGTGGTGGCTCTGATTCTTAAGAAGACCAGCTTCCAAGGCGAATCGGTACCTTTCGTGATGGAACTTCCCAACTACCGCGTACCGGGATTCAAAAACACGCTCCGCCTCCTTTGGGATAAGGCCAAAGACTTTCTGGAGAGGGCCTTTACAATCATCTTAATCGGCAGCCTGGTCATCTGGTTCTTACAAAGCTTTAATCACAGCTTGCAGTTGACTGCTTTGCCGGAAGAAAGCCTCTTGGCTAGCGTCGCCGGATTTATTGCCCCGATTTTTAAGCCCATGGGCTACGGTAACTGGCGGATTGTGACATCACTTTTGGCCGGCTTTATGGCCAAAGAAAGTGTCGTTTCTTCACTTAATATTTTATATGGATCCATGGCTAATCTTATGGCCGACATCAGCGCCTTAAGTGCCTTCTCTTTGCTGGTTTTCTGCCTGCTTTACACCCCTTGTATTGCGGCTGTTTCGACAATCAAGCGGGAAATCGGCGGCAAGGAAACCCTGGGCCTGGTTTTATTCCAATGCGCCTTTGCCTGGCTTTGCTCCTTCATCGTCTACCTTATCGGATCACTCGTTTTAATGTGATTTTAATCAAATTCTAATCGGAAATGGTATAATAAGAACGATTGGTTCAATTTAAGCCTGATATATTGAGGAGTTCCTGTATGCAATTAGAAATGTGCAATATTGAAAAGTCTTTCGGAGCCAAGGAGGTTTTGAAAGGCGTATCACTAAAGGCCCAGGGCGGCCGTGCGCTAGGTCTTTTGGGCCGAAACGGTGCCGGAAAGACCACATCTATCCGAATTATCATGAATGTTTTTCCGCCTAATGCAGGAGAGATCCTGTTTGACGGTAAGCCCATCGATTACAGTCAAGTTCAATTCGGCTACCTGCCGGAAGAAAGAGGGCTTTACGCCAAGCAGAAGATTATGGACCAGCTCCTTTATTTTGCTCAACTGAAGGGTATGAGTCGCAAGGCGGCCCAAGAGTCTATTTTATATTGGTTGGACCGGCTGGAGATGACCGACTATAAAGACCAGAAGCTAGAGACCTTATCTAAAGGAAATCAGCAAAAAATCCAACTCATAACGGCCCTGGCCCATGACCCACAAGTCCTGATCCTGGACGAGCCTTTTACCGGCTTAGACCCGGTCAATGCAAGGCTCTTGGAAGATGTGGTCCGTGAAGAAATTCAAAAGGGCAAAATTGTTATATTCTCTAGCCATCAGATGGCTTATGTGGAAACCTTCTGCGACCATATAGCCATCCTGAATGACGGGGAAATTGTCTTGGAAGGTGATCTTGAGAGCATTAAAAGATGTTATCCCAGAAATCGTCTGATTGTGAAATCCGTTGACCGGGAAAAAATCCTAGCGGAACTGGGTAAGCAATATGAAATGGTTCAGGACAAGGACCGCTTGATTGTGACCTTAGCGGATGAAGAGGATAAGGGCGAGGTTATGGAGATCTTGTCTCGAAGCTACAATATCGATGCGCTTAGCGTCTTAGAACCCAGCTTAAATGACATCTTTGTCCAATATGCCGGAGATCCGCCGGCCGAAGAAAAAACAAAAGAGGAGGCCCGGGCATGAAACAATTTCCGACGATTTTTAGATTTGAACTGAAGACGCTCTTACAAGAAAAATCCTATAAGGTCATGACTATCCTGGGCGTGATGCTTATCTTGATTATCATGTTTTTCCCCCGCATCGTCGAACAATTTCAGAACAAAGATGCAGACAGTAAAGATCGGCCGCTTATGCTTTTGGCCGGAGAGCACAAGGAAGAGGCTCTTCCCTTGTTTGAAGAGACTTTCCAATCCTATGAGGTCCAATTGACCGACCTGTCTATTCCGGAAATCGAGGACGAAATCCGTGACGAAGTGGTCAAGTACGCTTTCGACCTGGATGATCTGGAAGCCTATCGCTACTTTGTAAAGAATGTCAGCTTGTCAGACTCTAATTTGGCCCAAGCCGATACCCTGGTTCAGATACTCTACCGAGCCGATGCCTTGACTAAAGCCGGTTTAAGCCCGGCAGAGGTGGCCCGAATCAACATGGCGCCTGTCCACGGTGAAGTGGTCACGCTAGGCAAAGACCAGGCACAGAATTATTTTTATACCTATATTCTTTTAATGCTCCTCTATATGGTCATCACTATGTACGGCATGACTGTAGCCATGCGGGTAGCGACTGAGAAGAGCTCCAGAGCCATGGAGCTCCTCATTACCAGTTCCGACCCTTTAGGCCTTATGTTCGGGAAGATTATTGCGGCCTGCCTGGCGGGCTTTATTCAGATGGCCCTCCTCCTGGGGACCGGTATTGGCTCTTACTTTATTAACAAAAAATATTGGGAGGACAATCGTATTGTTTCCTCCATGTTTGAGATTCCGCCCGAGCTTCTAGTCTACATGCTGATTTTCTTTTTCCTGGGCTTTTTTCTCTACGCTTTCCTTTTCGGAGCGGCCGGTTCTTTGGTATCGAAGATTGAGCAGGTTAATACCGTCGCAACTCCTATTACTTTCCTGCTCATGATCGGCTTTATGGGTACTTTGATCTCTATGAGTGTGGATGTGGACAATCTGGCTATGAAGATTCTTTCTTTCGTCCCCTTTACGTCTCCCATGGCCATGTTTACCCGGATTGCCATGAGTACGGTGGCCTGGTATGAGATAGCCATTTCCATCGGGCTCTTGATTATTACGACCCTCCTAATCGGTGTTTTTACGGCCAAAGTCTACCGTATCGGTGTCCTTCTTTACGGTACACCGCCTAAGCCCAAAGCCTTATGGAAGGCTCTTCGCCAAGCTTAAACTGTTTCAACATAGATATACAAGAGACATTTCCCAAAGACAAAAGGGGCCGGGTGTCCTATAATGGCCACATGTTTTTGGGGAAGGTGTTGGCATAGTTTATGGCAGGTTTTCGTTTTAGAATAGCCCAGGCGCTGGGCAAGGTTTGTATTTGGGGGATGCGCCTCCTAGGGCGCAAGGCAACGCACGCCCCGGGTGTCGTGGTTACCAAAATCGATCCGAACTATCTCAGGCACCTGACTTTGCCCGACAAGGTCATCGTAGTGACCGGGACCAACGGCAAGACCACGGTTTCCAACATGGTCAAGGACTATCTGGAGAAGATGGGTTTTAGTGTGGCCAACAATTCTTACGGCTCCAATACCCGCTTCGGTATTGCCAGTGCCCTATTGGATAATTCCGACCTTAAGGGCCGGGTCAAGACCGACTATGTCCTCCTGGAAATGGACGAAAGAAGCTGCCTCTGGGTCCTACCTTATATAAGGACCGATTATCTCCTGGTGACCAATCTTTTTTCGGATTCCTATTCCAGAAATGCCCATCCGGATTTTATTTTTTCGCTTCTGGACCGTTATATTCAGCCTAATACTAAGTTGCTCTTAAATGCTGAAGATCCTATTTCTAACCGTTTGGCCTTAGATAATGATCGGGTTTACTACAGTATCCCGCTTCTGGAAGGTGAAGAGGAAGAGCGCCACTCCAGGGTTCAAGACCTGGTCAATTGCCCGGTTTGCCAGACTCGCTTAGAAGTAGACTTTATCCGCTATAACCACATCGGCCACTACCATTGTCCCAACTGCGGCTACCGGAGCCCCGAGCCGACTTATCGGGTGGTCCGGGCCGACCTGGAAGGCCAAAACGCTGTCCTGGGTAACGGCAAAGAAGAAGCCTCTTATAAACTTCCGACTTCCAATATCGTGGACCTATACAACATCTTATCGGCCACGTCCATTTTGCAGGAGCTGGGTTTCCCCTTGGATAAAATTGCCGGCTTGTCGGAAGCTATTTCCGTGGTGCGTAGCCGTTTCAATTTGACCCAAGTAGGCGATAAGGCCCTCTATACGACTTTGGCCAAAGCCTTAAACCCTATCGCGACTTCGCGCACCATGGCCTTCTTGAAAAAAGAGGCAAGCAGGAAGGCGGTGGTTTTGGCCAACACCGAATATAAGGGGCCCAAGATGACCTATGTTGAAAATACCGCTTGGCTCTATGACAACGACTTCCGTTATTTGGCGGACCCATCCATTGTCCAGGTCATCTGCTGCGGCAAAAGATCTATAGACTATGCCTTATGCCTGGCTTTGGCCGGTGTCCCGGAAGAAAAGGTGGTCATTTGTGAAAACCATGATGAGATTGCCGATAAGATTGCTTATGACCGAGTAGACCAGGTCTGGCTTTTACGCGACACGGATCCGGACGAACTCTTTGACCGCATGCACGACCAAATTCAAGAAAGAATGGAGGCCGCCTTATGAGAATCGAATTTCTGTTCAGCGAAGTTGCCAACTACTTAGGCGAGCGGGGCGACATGGATTTACTAAGGCAAATCTTTCCTCAGGCCGACTTTATCGATACGCCCATCCTGGCCAAACCGGCTTTCCTGGATGAGAAAGTGGACCTGGTCTTCTTAGGTCCCATGTCCGAAAAAGGACAGGAATTGGCTTTGGAAAAGCTTCTGCCTTATCGGGACAAACTATGGGAGAAGATAGAAGCCGGCCAGGTTTTCCTTACCGTGGGGAACGGGATGGAGCTTTTCGGACGCTATATCGAAACCGATGAGGGCGAGAGGATTCCTTGCCTCAATTATTTCCCCTACTATGCCAAAAGACAGATGCTCAAGCGCCAGGCCGGACTCTTTCTGGGTGATAAGGCCGGTCTTAAAATTGTCGGCTCCAAGGCTCAGTTTACGCAGATTTTCCCCCTGGACGACGGTGACTTTTCGCGTTTCTGCCGTGTGGAAAAGGGTATGGGCCTTCACAAGGGCAGCGAAGGGGAGGGCCTTCACTATAAAAACCTTCTGGGAACCCATATACTGGGCCCCTTCCTGGTCGTCAATCCGGTTTTTACCAAGCAATGGTTAGGAGGTCTTTTCGGAGACCAAAACCCTGTTTGGCCCTATTATGATTTGGCCATGGACGCCTATCACAGAAGGCTTTTGGACTTGCAAAATCCCAAGGCCCACGGATAAGGTAAGAAAATAAAAAAGTCCAGCGGTAAATAGTCAATAGACTTTTTACATAGAAAGAACCTTGAAAAC
>JASBZA010000021.1 GCA_029983685.1 Oscillospiraceae bacterium
TCAACCCAACCTTGAAAATAAGCAGTTTTCAAGGTTCAAAAACTATGATACGAGGGGACCTACTATGAAACAGAGGCCTAATGTAAAAAGCAAAAATGCCAAGACCGGTTCCGGTAAGGGCCGGGTCTATTTCCTGTCTTTTATCATACCTATAGCCATCATGCTCTTGGCCTATAGTATCGTCCAGTTTTATCCGGTGGGTGACCGGTCGCCTTTGACCATCGACCTCTACCACCAATATGTCGCTTTCTTAAGTGAATTTAAGCGCAAAATCGAGGCGTCGGCCTCACTC
This sequence comes from Oscillospiraceae bacterium, assembly GCA_029983685.1. Taxonomy (GTDB): domain Bacteria; phylum Bacillota; class Clostridia; order Saccharofermentanales; family Fastidiosipilaceae; genus JASBZA01. Next base: position 293 of record JASBZA010000021.1, read on the forward strand.
TTTTATTCCTGGTCCATCGGTTTGGGGACGAACTTCTATGCTCTCCTGGCCTATTATGCGGCTAGTCCCATGAATTGGCTTTTGGTCTTTTTTCCCATGAGCCATATTACCGAGGCCGTGACCTTCCTGACGGTGACTAAGCTGGGGTTTGCCGGCCTTTTCTTCGCAATTCTATTGAAAAATGAACTCTGCCCTCAAGGCCTTTACACCATCCGTGACGAAGAAGACCTGACGAGGCTGGGCAAAGAAGGTCACGGAACCGATGCCTGGATTGTGACCTTCTCGGTTGCCTATGCTCTTTGTGCTTTCCAATTGGCATTCTCCTGGGACATCATGTGGCTGGACGTAACGGCCATGCTGCCCCTGGTTATTCTGGGCTTGAACCGCTTGATTAAAGAAGGCCGGTCCGGTCTTTATATTTTCAGTTTGGCTTTCTGCCTTTTGGCAAACTACTACATCGCCTTCTTTGTCTGCTTCTTCGTAGCCCTTTACTTTTTCGTTGCCTTCATGACGGCCAGGGCCGGTGAAGAAGAGATGCTGAAGAGAAGACGCAGTAGGGTGGTGACACGAAGCGACAGACTGACCTTGGAAGAAGGCTTTTATCTAAAGGATTTAAAAATCCGTTTTTGGCCTGTGGCTATACGCTTTGCCGTGATGACCCTGATTGCCGCTGCCGTCAGTATGATTCTCCTCCTGCCGACCGCTATTTCGCTGGCTGATACATCGGCTGCAGGCGACAAGTTCCCGACGAGCTGGTCTTTCCGCTTCAGCCTTTTTGACTTCATGACCCACCAGCTGGCCACGATGTCTCCTTCTATCCGCGACGGTTTGCCCAATGTCTACAACGGTATTTTGGCCTTAATCTTCCTGCCGCTTTATATCTTCTCCGAGCGGATTCCCATGAAAGAAAAATTGGCCCATCTGAGCCTTTTGGCCTTCTTATTTCTTAGCTTTAACGCCAACGGTTTGGACTTTATATGGCACGGCCTCCACTACCCCAACCAGCTGCCTTACCGCTACTCCTTCCTCTTTTCTTTCCTCCTTATCCTGATGTGCTTTAGGACGGTCACGGTTATCCGTCAATATTCTGCCAAGACCCTGATGACCACCGCGGCCCTGGGCCTCTTCTTTGTGATTTTGGCCGAGAAACTTAGTCCCGACCTCCTGGGTCACGGCATGGCCTATGTCAACATGTTCTTCTTCCTGATATATATTTTCCTTTTCTCCTTTATTTGGAAGAAAGACTATTTCCGGACGGTTTCGCTGCTTTTCGCCGTGGTTATGATTGGAGAGATCGCCATCAACACCTTCCTGGCCGTGGGCCATATTGCCCAAGACGAGGTGTATACCTCCAGGTCCAACTTCATCAGCCAGTTTGATGATATGGATAAGTTGATTGATTTGGCCAAAGACCAAGAACAAGGCGATTTCTTCCGCATGGAAGCCATCCCGGCCAAAACCACCAACGACGGTGCCCTTTTCGGTTATCCGGGCTTTACGCTGTTCTCGTCGACCAGCCGCGAAGATACGGCCAAATTCATGCGTTTTATGGCCTTTCACGGCAACAATATTAATAGTTATAAATATGTAGAATCTACACCCATAGGTGATTCTTTATTCGGTCTTAAATATCTGGTGTATAAAGAAGGTCAGACCCGAGATATTCTTTTGGAAGAGGTCGGTAAGTCCGGTGACATGACGCTTTATAGGAATCCTTATGCGCTGGAAATCGGCGCCGTGGCCGATCCGGAGTTTGCCAAATGGCAACCGCAGTTTACCAATCCCTTTAAGAACTGGAACCACATGCTCAAGAAAATGGCCGGTTTGGAAAATGTCTTCGTACCGGTAGACCCGGTGGTGGTCGAGGGTAGCAACTTTAAACCTTCATCAGGGGACGGGGAGAGCGGGCTTCGTTTCTCGCCCGAGCAAAACGACAAGGCTACCCTGATGCGGCTGGAAGTTCCCGTAGACCAAAGCCAATATGTATTCCTGGCGGTAAATGTGTCTAAGGATACTACAGTAAAAATCAAGACCAAGAAGGCGGGCCAAGACCTCGAAGAAAATTATGAAGCCACGAACCCGACCGGGGCTTCCGATACCGCAAAAGATCCGTCCGGCACGGTTGAACTTACGCAAAATCGTTCAATTCACTGGATTGAGACCTTTAACCTGGGCTACTGCGAAGCCGGGGATATTATCGACGTCAGTTTCGAACAAAAGCAAGACAAGGCTTCCGATGTCACGGTCTATGCTTCGACGCTGTCGCTGGATAGCTATAAGGCAGCCATGGCCGAACTCCACAGCCGGGCCATCGACGTGACCGAGTGGCACGAATCAAGCCTCAAAGGTCAATATAAAGCTGAAAAAGACGGCATGCTTTATCTTTCCGTACCGCATGATTCTTCCTGGCAAGTTAAGATTGACGGTGAAAAAGTTGAGACCGCTTCGGTCGGTAAGGGTGCACTTTTGGCCGTACCGACTACGGCCGGCAGCCATACATTGGAGATGCATTTTATCCCCAAAGGATTTTGGCCGGGCTTGGGTCTCAGCTTGCTAGGAATCCTTTTATGGATTATTCTCATTCCACGTGAAAAAGCCCTGGTCATGGCTTATCGGAAGAAGGCGGCGGAAAAACGCTATCAGAAACGCTTGGCCAAGGCGCTCGCTAAGCAGAAGAAAGGGGCTTAAGGAGCGGATGAATATTATTAAAAAAGCGTTTAGCATGAAGTGGAAAAAATTCATGCCCTTATTAAAGCAGGCCCAAGAAAGATCGGGCCGCTCCAAGATGGACATCCTCCAAGACCTTTACAAGTGTTATAAGAAGGATTATTCCTGGGCCAATTATTTTGCCTTCGATTTTGCGAATAACACGTCGGAAGACTACCGTAGGTCCTTTATTTGTATCGGACGCCACTATCCTTTAATTACCAAGGCCTTTAACCTATCTTCTGAGATGACGCCTTACTTTGAAGACAAGGGCCTCTTTATTAAGAACTTCGGAGATTTACGAGGGATCGATGCCTTAGACTTAAGGCAGGCGGATCTAAAAGAATTTCAACGTTTTGTTTCCGACCACGAGGCGGCTTTTATCAAACAGGTAGACCGGGCCGGAGGTGACGGTGTTGAGCATGTCGTCTTGTCCGAATTGGCCAAAGACGGCAGCGAAAAAGCCTATGAGGACCTCAAGGCTCAGAATTTTTTTGTTATCGAAGAGGTCATCCGCCAACATCCGCACGTTGCCAAATTGTCTCTTCATTCTGTCAACACACTTCGGGTCGTAACCTGTAGGCCCAGAGGGAATATTATCAATATACCTTTTATCTCTTCGAGAATTTCTATTACGGATTCCTATAAAGATAGCGGCAGTCTGGGAGGTGCCTATTGCATCCTGGATAATGAAGGTTATATCCGTTACGATTACTTTTCTTATCTGCCGATTTTACGGACCTTTAGTGAGAATCCTTATACGGGCTTCCGGTATAAAGGCTTTCAATTTCCTTTCTTGGAGGAGACCAAGGCTTTGTGCACCGAAGCGGCTTTACGCTGCAAAGAGCCCTATATCGGTTGGGATGTAGCTATTACAGAAAAGGGCCCTATCTTAATAGAAGCCAACCGTGCGCCGGGGACTAACCTCATTCAGGCAATCAACCAGTTGCCGAATCATAGGGGACGATTGAGCGAATTGGAAGAAGCCCTTGAAATGAAATTGTGGATTGAGTAAGACGAAAGTTAGGTGAATAAAAATGTCCTTTAAGACAAAAATAAAGTTTGCCAAAGACCTTTGGCAGGCCTGCAAGATAGAGAGCCGGCGATCCGGCAAGGGTCGGATTGCAATTTTTAATGATGCCGTTCAATGCCGTAAAGCCTACGGAACCGGTGTCACCAACTATATGACCTACGGTTTTTCGCTCCTGCCCGAGGAGGTCAGAGCCTATTATTTGACCGACCAGAGTGACCTTTCCGTTTCTAAGCAAATGAACAATAAGGAATTTAGTGATAAGTGGTATGCCTATGTTAGGCTAAAGCCGTACTTTAAGCGGGATATGGTGCATTTAGTAGAGAGCAGCCCTGAAGAAATCGACGGCTTCTTAGCTAAGCACGAAAGTTTTTTTGCCAAGGTTCCGGCAAGCTCAGGCGGCAAGGGTGTTTTGCATATTAGGACCGAGCATAAGACCGAAGGCTACCTGAAAGACCTGCGCCAAGAAGGATACACCGTTCTGGAGGAATCCATTATCCAGCATCCGGAACTTAACCTTATTAATCCGCACTGTATTAACACGATGCGCATTGTGACCTGCCTGAATCCGGCAGGCGACCTTCATTTTTTTCCCATTATTTTACGCGTGGGAGCCAGTGACCTTTCTGTTGACAACATCAGTTCCGGAGGGCTCTATACGCTCCTGACGCCGGAGGGCAAAATAGGCCTGGAAGGTTATTACCAAGAAAATCTCTATGCTATCCATAATAATTCTTGGGTCCAAAAGACACATCCTTTGACCGGCCTTAACCCCTTGGGTTTCCGAATTCCCTATTTCCAAGAGTCTTTGGACATGGTCAGGGAAATGGCTTTGGCCTGTCCGGATCTGGTTATGCCGGGTTGGGACATAGCCATAACCCCGGAGGGACCTGACTTAGTAGAGGTCAATAATTATCCGGGTATTGATATCAACCAAAATTATTATTTTACGAAAATCCTGGGCTTGCCTCACGTAGGTGCAAAGGCTGTTATAGAAAAGCATTTGGGCGGTAGATTTACGAACGACCGGTCCTATACTTATATACCGGGTACGAACTAGGAAAAGAGGAATTTTATGTCACTACAACACAAAGTACAATTTGTCAAAGATTTATGGATAGCCGGCCGGATCGATGCCAAGAGATCCGGCAAGAGTCGCTGGAATGTTATGAAAGACAGTCTGGACTGCCGATTGAATAGAGGAACTTCCGTAAATGATTATCTAACCTTCGGTTTCTCTGTTCTGCCGGAAGAATATAGGGCCCATTATTTGTCTGCCCGGGAGAATTATTTTTTCACGCAGAAGATGAACAATCTAGGTTTTGAGGATAAATGGTATGCCTATGAGCGGTTGGCTCCCTTTTATCAACGTGATATGGTTCACTTGTTGGAGACGGATCCTAACGAGGTGGAGGCTTTTTTGCATAAACATCATAACTTTTTTGCCAAACAGCCTTTAAGTTGTGGCGGTGAGGGCGTGGAGCATATTGTCTGGGATGAAATAGATTCTCAGCGCATAGCCCAATTAAAAGCGGGCGGCTACTATCTTCTGGAAGAAAGCATTACACAGCACCCTACTATGGATAAGCTCAACGCCTATTGTGTTAATACTTTACGTATTGTTACTTGTATTAATAAGCAAGATGAAGTTCTTGTTTTCCCGGTCATTGTCCGCGTAGGTTCTGATCAGCAATCGGTAGATAATATCGGTATGGGCGGGTTTTATACCCTAGTTGCTCCGGACGGCAAGATAGGTTTAGAAGGCTTTTATGTAGAAAGACTGGACAAAGTCCGTGCGAATCGACTGGTTGAAAAGCACCATCCCCTCACCGGCTTAAATCCTCTGGGTTTTGAGATTCCCTACTATGAGGAAACAATCCGCAGGGTTAAAGATATGGCAAGGGCTTGCCCGGATTTTGTTTTGGCCGGTTGGGACATGGCTATTACGCCTGATGGTCCGGATATTGTAGAAGTCAACAATTATGCCGGTATTGATATTAACGAAAATTACTATTTCCGTGACATCTTGGGCCAAGAACATGTCGGGGCCAAAACACCGCTTTTAAAACATTTGGGCGGTAGTTTTGCTACAGACGGAAGTTTTTCTTATATGACTGATTAGAAAAAGTGAGAGAAAGAGAGAAAAAGTCGGAAAACAAGAGCAAGAGTTAGCTGTCCTAAAAAAGTCTTGACAGACGGTTTTTGGATGATACAATAGACAAGCATTTTGACCGAATGCTCCTATTCTTTACAGATAGGAGCTTTTTATACGGCAAAGATAAGTGGAGGTAGAAACATGCGTACATATGTGGCCAAAGCATCTGAAATAGAGCGCAAGTGGTATGTCGTGGACGCCGAGGGCAAGACCCTGGGACGTTTATCCAGCGAAATCGCTCGTGTTTTGATGGGCAAGAACAAAGCGGAATATACCCCTTTCTTGGATACCGGTGATTACGTCATCGTAGTCAACGCCGAGAAGATTCATATGACCGGTAAGAAGTGGGATCAGAAATACTATCGTTATCACACGGGCTATCCCGGTGGTTTGAGAGAGCGTAAGTATCAGGAGATGCTTCAGAAGCAACCTGAGAAGATTATTGAGTTGGCGGTGAAGGGCATGCTTCCTTCCAACAAGTTAGGACGGCAGATGATTAAGAAACTTAAGGTATATGCCGGTTCCGACCACAAGCACGAAGCTCAGCAACCCGAGACCTTAGAGATATAAGAGGGAGGAATAAGAGTTTATGAAATCATTAGAGATGAAGGGCCCTAAGGGTCAGACTTACTACTATGGCACCGGCCGTCGTAAGAAGGCCGTGGCTAAGGTTAGACTTCTCCCCGGCTCCGGCAAGTATGTAATTAACGGTCGTGAAATGGAGGACTATTTCCCTCTGGCGACCTTGCGTATTATTGTAAACCAGGCTTTTGCAGTGACCGGAACCGAAGGCAAGTTTGATGTCTTCGCCGATGTTACCGGCGGCGGTATTTCCGGCCAGGCCGGTGCGGTCCGTCACGGTATCGCCAATGCCCTCTTGGCTGCCGATTCCGAGCAGTACAGAGCAGCTCTGAAGGAGAACGGCCTCTTGACCCGTGACTCCAGAATGAAAGAGCGTAAGAAGTACGGTCTTAAGAAAGCACGTAAGGCACCTCAGTTCTCTAAGAGATAAGCCGTATGGTCGGATGCGAACGGAGCTTCGTTTCCGATACGATTTTTGCAACATAAGAAGAGCCTCGAAGTTTCAAGCTTCGGGGCTCTTTTTTACAAGAATCAGCGTTTTGACGTCTTTTACAGGTCCTTCTCGGTGGGAGAATTGACTTTCTCTCTTATTTCCAGGGCCAAAGCCACATCGTCGGTGATGAGGGCATTGACTTCTTCGGTCAGGGCCAGGTGGATAGCTTCGGGAGACGTGACGGTCCAGGGATGGACCTTAAGACCCAGGTCATGGGCTTTGGCCACGAAACCCGGCCGGCGCAGCAAATTATACTGGGGGTGGAGTGCCATAAGGCCACGGTTAAGAGCATAGTAACAGTCTTCGTAAACCGCACGCTCGTAGAGAAGACCCGATTTATAACCCAAACCCTGCTCGGCCAGGTAAGCCATGGAAGAATGGTTAAAAGACGAGTAGCAGACCCTGGCGGATATGGGTGAATATTCCACCATGTTGAGAATCTGATCTTCCATGCCGGGGTAGGGGATATAGGAGTTTTTCAGTTCAATATTTAACATCAAATCCGTGGGCGTAAGAAGATCCAAAACTTCTTTTAATAGAGGGATAGAGTAAGTCCGATCCTGGTCGGCACTTAGTAAGGCTATTTCTCTTAATTCCCGGAAGGTCAAATCTTTAACGTAGGCTCTATGGCCGGTAAGCCGCATCAGATATTCATCGTGGATGACAACCAGGGCACCGTCCGAAGATCTTTGTACGTCGATTTCGATACCCTCGGCTCCTAAACGAATGGCCTCCTCGTAGGCCTCAAGGCTATTTTCCGGATAGATTCTGTGGGCACCTCTGTGGGCCCAGATAGTAGTAGACATAGGATTACCCCCTTTTTCACATTTTATATTAGCAGAACTTTATTCCAATAGAGCTTTGATTTCTGCTAATATAAGTAATCAAGAAGGCAAACGGTGCAAAACACCCTAGGGAGAGGAGTTAGGCTATGGCAAAATTTATCATTAGTAATGTAGAACTTTTCAGTATGGACCCTTCTATAGGTCATATTGATAGAGCTTTTATTGCTATTGAAGGACAGAAAATTTGCCATGTCGGAGCCATGGAGGCTTTGGACACAAAGGCGATTTGGGAAGACACGGAAGATGTGGAACTCGTAGACGGCGAGGGCCTTTTAGCCTATCCGGGCTTTATCGATGCCCACAGCCACTTGGGTATGTTCGACGATCACCTGGGTTGGGAAGGCAGCGACGGCAACGAAGCGACCGATCCCGTGACGCCGGAGCTTAGAGCCATTGACTCGATTTTCCATGATGACGTGACCTTGGAAGAATCCATTGCCGGTGGTGTGACCACGGTCATGACCGGGCCGGGTTCGGCTAATGTTATTGGTGGCCAGTTCGCTATTATTAAACCCTACGGTCCCAGTGTGGACCGGATGATTCTCAAGGCGCCGGCTGCCATGAAGGCGGCTTTGGGTGATAACCCCAAAATGGTTTACGGCAGGCACGACAAGAAGCCCCAGACCCGTATGGGGAATGCGGCGGTTTTAAGAGAGGCCTTGATGAAGGCCAGAGATTATGTAGACCGCAAGGCCAAAGACCCCGATAAGACTTCCTTCGACTTTAGGATGGAAGCTTTGGCCCCGGTAATAAGAAGGGAACTGCCCTTGAAGATTCACTGCCACCGGGCAGATGATATCCTGACCGCCATCCGGATTAGTGACGAGTTCGGTATTCGATATACGTTGGACCATTGTACCGAAGGCTATCTTATCTTAGACCAATTAGTAGAGGCCTATGCCTACCGTAATGAAGACCACCGCGGCAGCCTGGAAGGTATTATCGTCGGACCTTTGGTAGGCGATAGGTCCAAGCCGGAACTGAGCCGTAAGTGGAACGGATCGGCTGCTGCGATTTATGAAACCGGCATTCCTATGGCCGTAGCCACCGACCATCCGGTAATCTCCATTGATTTCGGTCGCCACCAGGTTTCGGCTCTGATGCGTGACGGTTTGAGTCGTGAAGCCGCTTTGGAAAGTATCACCATCAAGGCCGCCATGGTCTTGGGCGTAGACGATCGAGTTGGACGCCTGGCTCCGGGCATGGATGCGGATATCGTCTTGTGGGACCAAGATCCCTTGCTGCCTTGGGCCAACACGGACCGAGTTTATCTCAACGGCAAATTAGTTTATGAAGCTGACTTTTAGAAGTTTGAGTGAAAAGGACACCGGAGCCATCGGCCAAAGCTTGGGCCGGGCTCTGACTTCTCGGGCTCTTCAGGACTCTCAGGCAAGAGATTCTGAAGAGTTTTCTCTTACCTTGGCCCTTAGTGGCGATTTGGGAGCCGGCAAGACACACTTTACGGCCGGTCTGGCCCGAGGTCTGGAATCAGAGGATTCGGTTTCCAGCCCGACCTTTACGCTTTTGCAAATTTATCGGGGAAGACTTCCTATTTACCATTTTGACTTGTATCGGATGGATAGTCAGTCGGGTTTGACCGAGTTTGGCCTGGACGAATATTTCCATAAGCCGGGGATTTGTGTGGTTGAATGGGCCGAAAGGGCCTTAGAGGCCTTACCGGCGGACCGGCTGGATTTGGATATTAGGATCGAAGAAGCGGCCGGGTTTATCGACTTTTCTTCGGATGGCCCCCTGGTCCTGGCTCCGGAATCTTCAATTAGGCAGCTTCGCTTTACTTCCGGAGGGCCCAAGTCCGCGGTACTTTTGGATTTCTGGTCGGGAAAAGAGGACTTTCCCGCCGAACTTATCTTGAAGGAGGAAGACTGATGCTGATCTTGAGTATGGATACGACAACGCCCGAACTTTTCGTGGTTTTGGCCGAGGACGGCCGGGTTTTAGCGTCCAGGCGAACATCGGGGCAGACCCATATGACGACTCTGATGCCTTCTCTGGATGAGGTCTTAGAGGAGACCGGTAAGAGCTTGGATCAAGTGGACTATTTTGCCTGCTGTGTCGGACCCGGCTCTTATACGGGGATTCGTATCGGTGTAGCGGCGGCCCAGGCTTTGGCCATTTCCGAAAATAAAGCATGCCTGGCCCTGGATACGCTGGATGTTATTGCCTACGAAGACAAGCCGGAAATAGAGTGGGTGAGGGTACCCTTGTTGGATGCCCGCAACAGGCGAGTTTATGCCAAAGCTTTTCTGGGAGATGAAGTCCTGATTCCTACCGGTGTCTATGGAGTGGATGATTTTTTTTCGGCTCTGGAACAGGCTTTAAAAGAAAAAGGCATGGCTGAAGCGACGGTGACTCTAATGGGAGATGAAGCCTCCGGAAACTACGCTGAAGATAGTGCGCTACAAGAAAAGATTACACTTCATTTAGAAGCCTCGGAGAAGACGTATTACGAGCCCCGACAAATGGCTCAGCTAGCGGAGCAGGCGGCACGACAGGGTTTGGGCTTGGACCCGGCAGAACTCCTACCTCGTTATTATCAAAAAACGCAGGCCGAGCGTGAGCGTTTAGAAAAGACAGACCATGACCGGGTCTGATTGGGCGGATGTTTTCTATAAGGGCCTGGTTCGTCCGGCTGCCCTAGAGGATTTGGATGCCCTGGCCCTACTCGATGGGCTTTGCTTTAATGACCCTTGGGGCACAAGAGGAATTCAGGAAGAACTCTTAATTCAAGAAACAGAGGACTTTCCCCGCGTGATGCTTTATGAAGATGTGGGCGATAAGAAGGCTTATCTGATCGGTCACTTGTTATTGGATGAGGTCCGGATTTACCGAATAGGAGTTAGGCCCGAAGAGCGAGGCAAGGGCCAGGCCTATCGTTTGTTTTCGACCTATCTTAGGATGGCCCGTGAGAAAGGGGCTGTACTTTGTACGCTGGAGGCTAGAGAAAACAATATGCCGGCCTTGAAACTTTACAAAGGCATGGGCTTTACGCAAGTGGGTTATAGGCCGCATTTTTATCAGGATACGGGTGAAGGTGCGGTTTTGCTCGATTTGGAACTGAATCATTTATAAAAGTAACAAAAAAGAATAGACCGTCTTTGTGACTTTACACTATACTATGCTTAGCTTTGAACTGAAGGAAGTGGATTCGATGGCAGATGCGAATAGGTTAGATTTACTGAGAGAAAAGATGCGCCAAGAAAAGGTGGACCTGGTTTATGTCCCTACAGCAGACCCCCACATGTCCGAATATGTGACACCGGCCTACCAGTCCCGGGCTTTTCTTACAGGATTCACCGGTTCAGCGGGCACGGCTGTAGTCAGTATGGATGAGGCCAAATTATGGGCTGACGGCCGCTACTTTATCCAGGCGGAGCGCGAGATTAAACATACGGGTTTTGATTTGATGAAACTTGCTACACCCGGTTATCCGGGCGTTTTGGAATGGATAGAAGAAAAGATGCCCCAAGGCGGCACCTTGGCTACCAATGCCTGGACCTTGTCCGAGGCCTGGGCCGAAGCAATTCAGCAGGTTTTAGAAAGAAAGGGCGCCACGCTTAGAACCGATTTGAGCTTGGTGGAAGATATCTGGGAAGACCGCCCGGAACTTCCGGTAAGCCAAGCTTTCTTGTTAGAGGAAAAGTATTCGGGTAAGTCCACCGCTACTAAGTTAGAAGAGCTACGCGAGGACCTGGAGAACAGGGGAATCGATTACGAGTTAATCGGCCAGCTAGAAGATGTGGCCTGGTTATACAATATTCGAGGCGGTGATGTGAAGAGCACGCCTGTCTTGATTGCTTATGCTTTGATCGGCAAGTCCGATGCTTTCCTTTTTGTGGATGAGACCAAAGTACCCGAAGACGTGCGCCAGGCTTTGGCCGAAGAGGGTGTGGGTGTTCTCCCTTATGACGCCATCACCGAAGCGGTTCGAAAGCTAAACCGTGAGACCATCCGCTTGGACAAAAACAGCCTCAACGCCTATTTGTTCAGCTGTATTTCCGATTCAAACACCATCGTTGATGAGGCCAATTGGACTAAGCTTCAGAAGGCCAAAAAGAATCCTACCGAAATCGAAAACCAAAAACTGGCTTATCTTAAAGACGGCATCGCCGTTACCAGACTGATTTACTGGTTGACCCACCACGAAAACTTAACGGATCTCACCGAATGGAATGTCAGCGAAACTTTGCTTTCTTATAGAAAAGAGCTAGATCATTTCTTGGAAGAGAGTTTTACGACTATAGCGGCTTACGGTCCCAATGCGGCCATGATGCACTATGCACCCAAGCCGGAAACCGCCGCACATCTGAAAAGACAAGGCTTCTTGCTGGTGGATTCGGGCGGTCAATACTTAGAAGGGACCACCGATACGACGAGGACTTTTGCCTTGGGAGCTTTGACCGACGAAGAGAAAAAGGATTATACACTGACCTTGAAGTCCCACGTGCAACTGGCTCGGGCCGTTTTCTTAAAGGGCACGACCGGTACCCTCTTGGATGCTTTGGCCAGACAGCCTATGTGGCAAGAGCATCTGGACTATAAGTGCGGGACAGGGCACGGCGTCGGTTATCTGCTCTCTGTACATGAGGGACCTCAGAGCTTCTCCAAGACCGGTAAGGACATTCCTCTGGAGCCGGGCATGGTGATTACGATTGAGCCGGGTGTCTATAAAGAAGGCAAGCACGGTATCCGGACGGAAAATGTATATTATGTAGAGGAAGATTGCCTGGTCGGTACGGATCCGTTCTATAAGTTCGGCGGCTTTACCCTGGTACCTTTTGATAGAGAAGCCATTGTTGTCGATATGCTAACGCAAGACGAGCTTGCTTGGGTCAACCATTATCATGCAAATGTCTATGAGGCTTTGGTCCCGCATCTTAAAGAAAAGGAAGCCGAATGGCTCAAGGATGTTTGCCGGCCTATTAATTGACAAGGCCATGTCTTATTTGTAAACTGAATTTTGTTGTGAAGGGGAGGAAAACGCATGGTAAAGAAGGAAATTATTTTTCAGCACGACGGCGACATGCAGATGAAGGCCGTAGCAGTCTTAATCCAGAAGGCCTCTTCCTATAGGTCTAATATCTGGCTCCAGGCAGGAGAGAGACGGGCCAATGGAAAGAGCTTATTAGGTGTCATGAGTTTGGCCATCCAGAAGGGAACGACCGTGGAGATTTCCGCGGAAGGACCGGACGAAGATGATGCCTTGGAAGCTATTGCAGGCTATTTGGAGAATCCGGAAGTCTAGTTTCTGACGCCGGCATATGTGAGAGGTACAGTTGTCCGGAAACGAACGTAACGAAAATTTTGAAGCACGTTTAGATTTAGTGCCGCAGAGCCCGGGGGTCTACCTGATGAAAGACGCTTCGGGCTCTGTTATATATGTGGGTAAGGCGGTAAACCTGAGGCGGCGTCTCAGGTCTTACTTTGGTCCCACACCTCAGGGGAACGAGAAGGTTATGGCGATGATTTCCCATATCCGCGACTTCTCCTATTTGTTGTGCCAAAATGAGCTGGAATCTTTTATTCTGGAATCCAACCTCATCAAGCGCTACCAGCCCTTCTATAATATTCTATTAAAGGACGACCACGATTACCCCTATATCCGGGTGACGCTCCAGGAGATGTACCCGAGAATTATGAAGGCCTACCGGGTCGGTCCGGATGAGGCAGAGGGGGCCAAATATTACGGTCCTTATTTAAACGGCGATTTGTGGCAGGCGCTTCGGACCATCCACCAGCTTTTTCCGCTTAAAACATGCAAGAGGCAATTCCCCAGAGATATCGGTAAGGAGCGCCCCTGTCTTAATTACTATATAAAGAAATGTATTGGACCTTGTCTGGGAACGGTCAAGGCCGAAGATTATCGCCAAGTCATCTACCAGGTTTGCGACTTCTTGGAGGGCCGCTATGACGGAATCCAAAAAGACCTGGAAGAAAAGATGTACCAAGCATCCGAAGCTTTGGACTTTGAACAGGCCGCCCTTTATCGTGACCGTCTGGCTTCGTTAAATAAGCTTCAAGAAAAACAGGTTGCGGTTATGGACCAAGACTTCGATGCCGATGCCCTGGGCCTTGCCAGAAATTCGGCCGAGGTCTGTGTCTTGAAGTTGGAAATCCGTTCCGGAAAAATCACGGGTACGTCAACCTACTTCCTGGATGCAACGGCTTATTCGGATGAAGAAGTGGTTCGGGCCTTTATTGAACAGTACTACCCCGGAGCTGCTACGATTCCCAGGACCATCATGACGGGAGTAGAAGCCCTGGCGGAGGATAGCGGGCTTTGTGCTTTTTTGACCGGGCTTTCCGGCTGCAAGGTGCAGATCCACTATCCGCAAAGAGGCGAGAAACGCCATGTTTTGGATATGACCGAGACCAATGCTACACAGGCTTTGCGGCGTCGAACCATTATCCAGGGCCAAAGTCAGCAGTCTGTTGACGAGGCCATGCAACTTTTGGGCAAAATTACCGGCCTGCCTTATCCGCCAGCCCGAATCGAAGCTTACGACGTTTCCAATACCGGCAAGGACGATATGACCTGTGCCATGGTGGTTTTTGAAAACTGTAAGGTAAGGCGAAACCAAGCCAGGACCTTTAACATCCGTCGCCAAGAAGGCCAGGATGACTACCGAGCCATGACCGAGGCTATTGATCGCCGCCTAAACCATATAGACGATGCCGCTTTCGGCCGTAAGCCCGATCTGATTTTACTGGACGGGGGCTTAGGCCATGTGACGGTTATTAAATCTTTATTAGAAGAACGGGGCTTTGCGGACCTGCCTTTGGCCGGCATGGTCAAGGACCGTCGCCACCGCACCCGGGGCCTGGTTTTGGCCGACGGCAGTGTGGTTGAACTGGCGGAATCTCTGGGCCTTCTCAAAGAAAACGCGCCCCACCCGGAGAGCCGGGCCGAGATTTCCTGGTTTTCCGAAGACCCCGGAGTGGAGAGAGAACAGAAGCTGGCTTTACTGAGACTTCTGACCGGTATTCAAAACGAAGCCCACCGTGTGGCGGGCCAAGCCAATCGAAGGCTCAACAAGAAACGCCAAACCCGATTTAAGCTGGAAGATATTCCGGGCGTGGGGCCTAAGAAACGCCAGAAGCTGATGCAGGCTTTTCGATCGATTAAAGAAATCAGCCAGGCCGACGTAGAGGGACTTTTGGCCAAAGTTCCCTCTCTGGGCCAAACTACTGCCGAAAATATCTACGAGCATTTTCACCCGCAAGAGGAGGAGAGTCCATGACGCTGTGGGGCATAGCCGATACCCATTTATCTTTAGCATCCGATAAGCCCATGGATGTCTTCGGTCCCAGTTGGGAGAATTATGTGGGAAGACTGGAACAAGGCTGGCAGTCCAAAGTCGGTCCCGAAGATACGATCCTTATCTTGGGTGATATTTCCTGGGCCCTTAAGTTGGAAGAAGCTGTGGCTGACTTAACGTTTCTTCATAGCTTGCCGGGTAAGCGCAAAATCCTGCTTAGAGGTAATCACGACTTCTGGTGGACGACCAGAACCCAGGTGCAGGGTCTTATCGAAAGAGAAGGGCTGGACACTTTGGAGTTGTTTCAAAATGAAGCCCTCTATATAGAAGAATATAAGGCGCTCCTAGTGGGAACCCGTGGATGGAAGATTCCGACGGATGATAGTTTCAGCCGGGAAGATGAAAAAGTTTATAAGAGAGAATTAAATCGACTTGACCTTTCACTTCAGCAAGGGAAGAGTATAAAAAACAAGGAAGATGTAAAAAGCATCCTGGGGCTTATGCATTATCCTCCTGTCACGCGAGACGGTAAGCCCAGCGCATTTGCAGAGAAAATGGAAGGCTTCGGTGTAAAAACGTGTTGCTATGGACATGTCCACGGTTCCGCCGGGAGACAAGCCTTTGAAGGAGAGAGAAAGACCTGTCGATATCTGAAGTTATCATCCGATCTTGTGAACTTTACGCCTGTAAGCCTATTAGCTGAAAAACAGAAATGAAACGCCCGGCCGGGTAATAACAAAGGGCAAAAACTTACAAAGAAGTTGTTGACAAGGGTAAAGTCCGCTGATAAGATACTCAGGCACTCTTT
>JASBZA010000022.1 GCA_029983685.1 Oscillospiraceae bacterium
TGCCGAAAATACTTGTCCGGAGACGGACTGGGAAGATAGGTCTTCGCCGGCTTTTTTATGCCCAAAAATATATGTTATAATTGTTTCGATCTTTATAGAGGTGGAACATGCAAGTAAAAATATTAGTAGTAGATGATGAGCAAGCCATCGTTGAAATTCTTAAATCCAATTTAGAACGCGAAGGTTTTGAAGTCGATACGGCCTATGACGGTGAGGAAGCCGTTGAGAAGGCTTTGTCGACTGCTTATGATTTGATTTTACTGGATTGCATGTTGCCCGGAAAAGACGGTTTCGATGTTTGTCGTCAATTACGCCAAGAGAGCAGTGTCCCCATTATCATGCTCACCGCAAAGAGTGAAGAGATTGATAAGGTATTGGGCTTAGAACTGGGAGCGGACGACTATATCACAAAACCTTTCAGTAACCGCGAGCTTTTGGCCAGAATAAAAGCGCAGTTGCGTAGATCTAAGCTTAATTCCAGAGCGGATACTCAGGAGACGACCGGTTCTGTTTTTGTTGTGGCTGACTTAGTTATTAATAATGATGTCTATGAAGTAACCCGAAATGGCGAAAATCTTAATCTGACTTTACGTGAGTTTCAGTTATTATCCTTTTTGGCTAAGAATGCCGGTACGGTCTTTTCTAGGGAAGAACTTTTAGAAGAAGTCTGGGATTATGATTATTACGGTGATGTAAGAACCGTCGATGTAACGGTAAGGCGCACGCGCGAAAAGATTGAGCCGGACCCGGATAATTATAGGTATATTATTACGAAGCGGGGACTGGGTTATTATTTTAATAAACATGTCTAGTGCTATATATGTATTAAATATGCATCCGCTTTTGGTTTTCTTTTTCGGGATTATTATCGGTGGGGCCTTGTTTGTGGCCCTAGCCGCTTTTTTCATGTCTAAGAAACTTAAGGCCCAAGAAGAAAAAGTAAATAAAATCAGCAAACAATTTCAGCAGAGCCGCCTTCAGGTCGAATCTTTGATGGAGGATTTGGATATCGGTGTCATTGTATACGGCAAGGACGGCCGTTTAGTAATGGCTAATAAGCTCGTCAGCCAAATGCTCAAGCTAGATGAAGTGCCGGACCATATCAATATCTTTTTAAGTCAGTTTGGTGAAGCCAATGGCCTAAAGGCATCGGCTCTTCTAGGGAATGGCTACAGTGAAGCCCAGATAACAGTGGGAACCAAGACATTCGAATTGCACATGAAAGATTCCGGACTTGAGGGTCATAATCGTTTTGCCACCATGATTATCGTCCGCGATATTACGACCAAGTTAGAAGAGGATAAGCAACGCAAGGACTTTGTAGCCAATGTTTCGCACGAACTTAGGACCCCTCTTACCATTATTAGGACTTATACTGAATCTTTACTCGAGTGGGGGATTGATGAGAAAAAGCCCCAGGCCATTAAACAAGACTTACAACGTATTTTAGAAGATACGGACAGGATGGAAGCTCTAATTAAAGACCTCCTCCTTTTGTCCAGTTTGGATTCCAAGGCCAAAACCATGCACATGGAAGAAGTGGATATGGTCAGTCAGATGCGCGAACTGGTCAAGCGTTGCCAAGTCCAAGCGGACGAAAAGGGTATCGAGTTAAGTATGGATCTTCTAACCGAGACCGACTCGGTTTTTGCGGACCGCGTTTCCTTAGACCGAATTTTCCTGAACATTTTGCAAAATGCTTTGCGTTACACCGATAGAGCCGGCAAAGTCCAGGTATTTATCAGTATGGTAGCGGATGATGTCGTTGTAAAAATCAAGGATAACGGCAAAGGCATTGATCCTAAATATCAACAAGCAATCTTCGAGCGTTTCTACCGTGTCGATAATACCGGTTCCAGAAAACACGGCGGCACCGGCTTGGGCCTTTCTATTGCCAAAGAGTTGGTCAGTTTGCACCACGGTAAGATTCAAGTACGTTCTGTCCCGACAGTGGGATCCGAATTTACAGTAACTTTGCCGACTCTGGCCAAAGTTTGCCGTAAAATGATGCTGGACCTGGTTCAGGGAGAAGATTTTGACCGAGACCCATTCTTGTCGGAGTTGGAATCTTATCTCTTAGAGCAGGCCAAAGGCCTGGGTATCGAGAAGACTGCTTTGGCCGACCTGACTCGTCAGGAAAGAGAAATGCTCATGAAGCCTTATAAGGAAGATGAACACGTCGACCGGACGGAAGATTTTGCCGGAGTCTTGGAAGTAGACCTGGACGAAATAGAAGAGTCGGGCGCGGATGAAGAGCCCGAGGACCCGGTTGAGACATAAGTGTCTGACCTTTTGAGGTCAATTCGCTATAATACGTCATCGGAATTATAATAGGCAGATGATTCAAGATAAATAAGGGGGACCTTAATTTTGGCTAGTTATATTATTAATGGCGGTAAACCGCTTAGGGGTGAGATTGCGGTAAGTGGTTCTAAGAATGCGGCTTTAGGTATAGTGGCAGCGGCCTGCGTTCTGGACGGACCTTGTCTTATCGAGAATTTACCTCATATATCGGATGTTTTGACCTTACTGGACTTATGCAGGACTATAGGTGCTACCGTTGAAATCAGAGATGGTGGGGCTGTCTATTTTGATCCACGCCCTATCCATACCGCTCAGGTTACGGATGAGAGAGCCAGAGACATCCGAGCCTCTTATTATCTTTTAGGAGCCCTGTTGGCTCGTTTCGGTCAGGCTGAAAACTACCTGCCCGGAGGCTGTAATTTCGGGACCAGACCCATTGATTTACATTTAAAAGGCTTTAACAGCTTGGGGGCCAAGGATACTTTGGCTTACGGTAAGATTATCCTGGATGCCGGCGGTAGGCTTAAGGGGGATAATATTTTCCTCGACAAGGTCAGTGTCGGTGCGACTATGAATATTATGATTGCGGCAACCAAGGCCGAGGGCAGGACTACCATCGAGAATGCGGCCAGAGAACCGCATATCGTAGACTGTGCCAACTTCCTTAATACCATGGGAGCCAAAATCAGAGGTGCCGGTACCGACGTCATCCGCATCGACGGTGTGGAGCGATTAGAAGCCGGCAGCAGCTATGCCATTATTCCCGACCAGATTGAAGCCGGTACCTATATGATTGGTGCCGCCATGACCAGGGGAGATGTGTTGGTCAAAAACCTCATCCCTAAGCATATGGAACCCTTGACCGCTAAGTTAGACGAAATCGGTGTCAAGTTGGATATTCAAGACGATGCTATCCGTGTTTGGGTAGAGGAAGGCCAAGAACTTAAGTCTACCAGTGTCAGGACCATGGCCTATCCGGGCTTTCCTACCGACCTCCAGCCTCAGATGGTCGCCATGCTAACAAGCTGCACGGGCCTTTCCAAGATTTATGAAGATGTCTGGGATAACCGTTTCCAATATATCGACGATTTGAAGCAGATGGGGGCCAAAATCACCGTAGCCGACCGTGTGGCCTTAATTGAAGGTCCTACTCAGCTTACCGGTGCCATGGTAAAGGCCAGAGACCTCAGAGCCGGCGCCGCCATGGTTTTAGCAGCTTTAACAGCCTACGGTGAGAGCGAAATCTATAATATTCATTCTTTAGAAAGAGGCTACGAAGACCTTATTCCCAAGCTTCGTGGCATAGGTGGCGATATCCGTAAGAGCTCGGATATCTTGGAAGCAGCCGAAAGAGAGCTTTAATGCTGTTTAATCAAGACACAAGAGCCAGGGCTTGCACGCTAGTCAGTGGAAGCTCCGGTAACAGCATGTTTATCGCGAGCGGAGACAGCCAGATTCTGATTGATGCCGGCCTATCCTGTAAACGTCTGGAACAAGCTTTGGCCGCCCGAGATATTTGGCCGGAAGCTTTGGACGGAATTTTCGTAACCCACGAACACAGCGACCACATCAGCGGCTTATCTGTTTTGGCCAGGCGATACCATATTCCGGTTTATATGACCAAGGGTACATGGCAGGCTTGTTCCTCTAAGTTGAATCGGGCTGATTTTATTGATGTACGTTTTATCTCACCCAATCAGACGCTTAGTTTGGGTTCGATGGAGATAAAGGCTTATCCGGTATCCCATGACGCAGCCGAACCGGTGGGCTATTTAGTCGATACCGGTAAGGGGAAAATAGCTTTGGCCTCGGACTTAGGCGAGTGGACCGAAGATATTGCGGACGAAGTGAAGGGAGCCGACTTGGTCTTCCTGGAATCCAACTATGATACAACCATGCTTTGGAACGGTGCCTATCCCTGGCCTTTGAAGCAGCGCATTGATTCAAGCTGCGGCCACTTATCGAATTTGGAAGCCGCTTTGGCCAGCCAACACCTCTTAAAAATGGGGACAGATCGTTTTGTCCTGGTTCACCTGAGTGTTAACAATAATCGGCCGGATTTGGCTTATGAAGAAGTCACTTCTTATTTGGCCCATGCGGGCGCTTTGGCCGGACAAGACTACAGGATTGAGACCGCACCCAGATTTGAACCTTCGGCTTGGCATTATTTATAAAGACTAAGGAGGCTTTCTTTGAACCTATATATTGTTGCAGCAGGCAAAGTAAAGGAAGCTTGGCTTAGAGACGGCATCCAAGAATATCAAAAAAGGCTCAGACCCTATGTGGATCTGGAAATCATAGAAGTCCAGGATGCGGCGGATTCGGATAATCCGGATAAGGAAAGACAGGAAGAATCGGACCGCATGTGGGCCAGAGTCGAAAAGAATCCGGCCTTGGCCAGGTCCTATAAGATTGCTTTAGATCTTCACGGCAAAAGTTTTAATTCGGAAGATATGGCGGCTATGTTCGAAAAAGCCTTTGACCTGGGCGGCGCATCGGTAAGTCTTTTTATTGCCGGTTCTTTGGGCTACGGCGAGGACTTCCTAAATAAGATGGACATGCGCTTGTCGCTGGGACCTTCCACTTTCCCACACCAGCTGTGCAGGCTTTTACTCTTGGAACAAGTGTATCGGTCGTTTAAAATAATGAGAAACGAGAAGTATCACAAATAAGGAGGCTTTTGCTATGGCGGACAGATTCGGAGTGATGGAAGAAGTGTACCAGATTATTTTGGACAGGCAGAAGAATCCCAGAGACGGTGCTTATACTTCCTATTTATTATCCAGGGGAGAGGATAAAATATGTAAGAAAGTCATTGAGGAAGCCACGGAGTTGGTTTTGTCGGCCAAAAATGACGACCCCGAAAAAACGTTGGCCGAATTAGCCGATCTCCATTACCATCTGCTGGTCTTAATGGTCCAAGAAGGTATCAGTTTGGACCAATTGGAAGAAGAGATGGAGAAAAGAAGGTCTTAAGTTTCGATTAAGACTACATAAGAAGTTTACACCTTCAAAAGCCCGAATTTATTGACACTTTCGGGCGGAGGGTGTTATAATCGTCAAGCCCTTCGCGAGAAGGGGTTATTTTTTATGTGTAGAAGTTCGTTCATGTAGGATACGAACTCGGATTTACGGAGGTAAATAGAATGGCAAAACCCGGTGCAGCGGAGATTATTATTTTGGCCTGTGATGAGTGTAAGCAACGCAACTACACGACAAAGAAGAACAAGAAGAGTCATCCAGACCGCTTAGAGATGAAGAAATACTGCAGATTCTGCCGTAAACATACTACGCACAAAGAAACCAAGTAAGCGTAGGAAGTAGAGGTTTTCGGAATGGCTAAGAAGTCGAACGATAAGAATGTAGACAAGAAAAACCAGAAGGATAAGAAACCTAAGTTTACGACCAGGGTTAAACGCTTTTTCCAGGGCCTGAGCGCCGAGATTAAGAAAGTCGTTTGGCCCGGTAAGAAAGAAGTTAAAGAAACGACCGGCGTGGTTGTCCTGGTGGTTGTCCTGGTCATGGTTTTAATCTTTGTCGTAGATAAGCTGATGTTAGGTATTTTGAACCTCATGGGCTTTAATACCGCACGTCCTAAGCCTTCTGAACCTCAAACTCAGATTACATCCACGCAAGTGGAAAGTAGTAATACCACATCTACTACTACAGAGATGGCTGAGACAACTACGACGACTAACCCATAGTTTGTGAGTAGGAGAGTAGCATGTCAGAAATTCTAGACGATAATACAAAAGACAGATTGCCCGAAGAGCTCAACAATGAGGAGACGGATCAGGCTTTGAACGAGAACACGGAAGTTGCCGAATTTACGGACGCTTCTAGTGTTTCAGAGACCCCTGCCGCCTCTAAGTCTTCTGCTTCTGCCGACTCGGATGACGACGACGGTGCCAAGTGGTACGTAGTCCATACCTATTCCGGTTATGAGAATAAGGTCAAGAGGACTTTGGAGCAAGTCATCCAGAACAGAGGCTTACAGGATTTGATTCAAGAAATTGAAGTTCCTATGGAAGAAGTAGTTGAGGTTAAGGACGGTGTGAAGAAGACCTATATGCGCAAAATCTTCCCCTCTTATGTTTTGGTCAAGTTTGTCATGAACGATGACACCTGGTATACCATTCGAAATATCAGAGGTGTCAACGGCTTTATCGGTCCTAAGGGTAAGCCCATTCCTCTGCGTGAAGAAGAAGTAGCGATGATGGGTGTCGAGACCGACTGGGTACCCGATGTCGATTATGAAGTCGGCGACTCGGTTCGTATTATTAACGGTCCTTTGGAGAGCTTTATCGGCTCTGTCGAAGAAATCAACTTCGAGAAGAAGAAGGTTAAGCTCATCGTCTCCATGTTCGGACGTGAGACCCCTGTCGAGTTGGACTTCACCCAGGTCATGCGCATTTAATTATTTTGCATTTACTTACTTATAGGATTGTTTTTTTGCCTTTGGCCAAAGACAGTCTTGTGCGTAATTAGATGATAGATACAAGAAAGTAACAAAAATTGGGAGGTGGCTGTAATGGCTAAAAAAGTTAAGAATTATGTAAAATTACAGATTCCTGCAGGTAAAGCAACGCCGGCACCACCGGTTGGACCAGTTCTTGGTGCGAACGGGATTTCGATCCCTCAGTTCGTGAAGGAGTTTAATGAGCGTACTGCACAAGATGTAGGCCTTATTATTCCTGTAGTTATTACCGTTTACGCGGATAACTCTTATTCCTTCATCACTAAGACTCCGCCCGTACCGGTTCTGCTGAAGAAGGCTGTAAACATTGAGAAGGGCTCCGGTGTTCCCCAGTCGAACAAGGTCGCTCATATCAAGCGTTCTGAAGTCCGTAAGATTGCCGAGCAGAAAATGCAAGATACCAACGCCGCAAGTGTCGAAGCTTGTATGGAGATGGTAGCGGGTACAGCTCGCAGTATGGGTATCGTCGTCGACGATGACGAAGAATAGGAGGCATTAGATGGCAAAAAGAGGAAAGAGATACCAAGAAGCTCAAAAGCTTGTTGTGAATGATAGCTATTCCCCGCAAGAAGCAGTGGCTTTGACCAAAAAGCTTGCTACGGCTAAGTTTGACGAGACCATCGAACTGCATGTTCGTTTGGGCGTTGACTCCAGACATGCTGACCAACAGGTCAGAGGTTCCGTTGTACTGCCCCACGGTACCGGTAAGAGCGTAAGTGTTTTAGTTTTCGCCCAGGGTACTGCAGCAGATGCAGCAAGAGAAGCCGGTGCAGAATATGTAGGTGGTGCAGAGTTAGCTGAGAAGATCCAGAACGAAAACTGGTTCGATTTTGATGTTGTTGTTGCCAGCCCCGATATGATGGGTGTGGTTGGCCGTTTAGGTCGTGTCTTAGGTCCTAAGGGCCTCATGCCAAACCCGAAAGCCGGCACGGTTACCCCCGATGTCGCTCAAGCCATCAACGATCTCAAAGCCGGTAAGGTAGAGTATCGTTTGGATAAGAGCAACATCATTCATTCTGTAATCGGCAAGGCTTCCTTCACTGAAGAGCAATTGGTCGAAAACTACACAACTTTGATCGACGCTATTATCAAGTCTAAGCCTGCAGCAGCTAAGGGTCAGTACATTCGTTCCATTACGATGACCAGCTCTATGGGTCCGGGCTTAAGAATTAATAACTAAGGCTTGAGGTTGATTTGACAAATGAATAGGTTGTGGTATTATCCATAACTGTGCCTAAGATAGTAGGAGTCCTTGTGACATAAAGACTAAGGTTAGAGCCTTGGGAGCCTACCGAGGAACGTGAGATAAGCAATTTTCATCCATTGCGATATTTATGCTTTTTTCGTATCCTTTGTGTCTTTGGCATGAAGGATATTTTTTATGAAGGAGGGAAGATATGCCAAGTGAGAAGGTACTGCAACAGAAGCAAGCCTATGTTGCACAACTAGTGGAAGATATTAAAGGCGCCCAGACCGTGGTCTTCACGGAATACTTGGGTCTTACCGTTGCACAAGATACCGAGCTGCGCAATCAGTTACGTGAAGCCGGTGTTAGCTATAGGGTTGTAAAAAACACTCTGGCTAAGCGCGCGGTAATTGAAGCAGGCTATGACGAGCTGCAAGATATTTTTGCCGGTTCTACTGCTGTTGCCTATAGTGACGATATCATTGCCCCCGCTAAAGTTTTGAAGAAGTTCGGTAAAGAGTACGAGCAAATCAAGATTAAGGGCGGCGCCAGTGACGGCAAGGTCATAAGCTTAGATGAACTCAATGCTTTGGCCGATGTTCCGGACTTGCCCGTACTCTACGGCAAGTTGGTGGGCAGCTTAGTATCGCCTATCAGTGGTCTGGCTATGCTGGTTAAGGCTATTGCCGATAAGGCAGAAGAAGCCGGTGCCGAAACGGCTGAAGAAGTTTACGAAGGTAAGAAGGAAGAAGAGGTTGAAGAGACCGAAGCTCCCGTAGAAGAGAAAACAGAAGAATCCAATGAAGCTCCAGCAGAAGATGCTGAGTAAGTTATAATTTTAGGAGGAAATAAAATGGCTAACGAGAAAGTTACACAGTTTATTGAAGAAATTAAGAGCCTCAGTGTTATGGAGCTTAATGAGCTCGTAAAGGCTTTAGAAGAAGAATTCGGGGTTACCGCCCAGGCTGCAGTTGTTGCAGGCCCCGGTGCTGCTGCCGAAGCTGCAGAAGAGCAGACCGAGTTCACGGTTAACCTGACCTCTTTCGGTGCATCCAAGATCAATGTGATTAAGATTGTTCGTGAAATCACCGGTTTAGGCCTTAAGGATGCTAAGGAATTAGTTGACAACTTACCTAAGCCTGTTAAGGAGAACGTCAGCAAGGAAGAAGCTGATGAGGCTGCTAACAAGCTTAAGGAAGCCGGAGCAGAAGTCGAAATTAAGTAGTACACTTCGCTTCATTAGTGTAAGAAAAAATTCTGCACTGTTCTTAAAAATTGGGTTGACAAGGATATATTTGATTGTTATCATTACCAAGCACGTTTCGGAAGAGCAGTGTAAAGCGAGAGCGGTGCAGAATTACAACACGGCGGTATAGCTCAGCTGGCTAGAGCATTCGGTTCATACCCGAAGTGTCGTTGGTTCAAATCCGACTACCGCTACCA